>CAXTFU010000039.1:0-11030 GCA_964243385.1 uncultured bacterium
GCACGCCGTCCAGCGGCTGGGCGGTCAGGGCGTCGACGAGCGGCGCGAGGGCTGCGGTCGTCGGCGTCATGGGAGCAGTCTCGCACCGCCCTCCGACAATCCTGGAGGCTGGAAGCGCCCGTGCAGCAGCGGAAATGGCCGTCCCGGGTGTGGACATCAGCAGCGTTCTGTCGGAGGTCCATGCATGCGGGCGACCGGAGTCGCCGCGGCGTGCGGGCATCAGCGGTTGAGGGCCTGTGCGGCTGAGGGCCTGTGCGGCTGAGGGCTGAGGGGCTGAGGGGCTGAGGGGCTGAGGGCTGAGGGGCTGTGCGAACGACGGCGGTGCCTGGGCGCTTCGGGCGCCTTGGCCGCACGGCGTCACGGCGTCCGGGCTTCCGGGTCCCTGGGCCACCGGACGTCCGGCAGGACGGGCTGCAGGAGGTCAGCCGCTCGACGTCAGCGTCGGCGCACCGTGGCCGCACGGCGAACGGGCAGTCGCTGTGCTTGTCTGCCCGCACCGACGTCCGCAGCGGCGCTGGACGTCTGCAGCGACAGACAAGCCGACCGTCCAGCCCACCCCTACAGCTGCAGCGACGTCACGTTCGTGAACTCCTCCACCCCGAGCGACCCCAGCTCGCGCCCGTACCCGCTCTGCCCGAACCCGCCGAACGGCGCGGTCGGGTTGAAGGCGCCGCCGTTCACGCCGACCTGGCCTGTCCGCATGCGGCGGGCGAAGGCGACGGCGCGGTCGTGGTCGGAGCCCCACACGGCGCCGGACAGGCCGTAGGGCGTCCCGTTGGCGACCGCGAGCGCCTCGTCGTCACCGCCGTCGTAGGGCACGACCGTGAGCACGGGCCCGAAGACCTCCTCCTGCTCGATGGTCGAGCCGGCCTCGGCGACGAGCACGGTGGGCTGCACGAAGAAGCCGGTCGGCTGGGTCGGGGGCTGCTCGGGGCCGCCGGCGACGACGCGGGCGCCCTCGTCGACGGCGCGGCGGATGTAGTCGCGCACCCGCTCCTGCTGCACCTGGCTGACGAGCGGCCCCTGCTGCGTGTCGGGCGACAGCGGGTCGCCGACGGGTGCGAACTGGGCGAAGACCTCGAGCAGGCCCTCCACCTCGGCCAGCCGCGCGCGGGGGACGAGCAGCCGGGTGAGCGCGCTGCAGGTCTGCCCCGAGTTGATGAGGCAGCCGGTGAGCGAGCCGGCCACCGCGTTGCCGAGCTCCTCGGACGACAGGTCGTCGAGCAGCACGGACGCGCTCTTGCCGCCGAGCTCGAGCGAGGTCCGCTTCGGCGCGGCGGACGCGAGCTCGGCGACGCGGCGGCCCGCGCGGGTCGACCCCGTGAACGAGACCATGTCGACCAGCTCGTGCCGGACGATCGCCTCGCCGACGACCGGCCCGGTGCCGGGGACGAGGTTGAACACACCCGCCGGCACACCGACCTCGTGCATGACCTCGGCGAGCAGGTAGGCGACGCCGGGCACGAGCTCGGACGGCTTGACGACGACGGTGCAGCCCGCGGCCATCGCCGGGGCGACCTTCGCGGCGATCTGGTGCAGCGGGTAGTTCCACGGCGTGATGGCGCCGACGACGCCGACGGGCTGGCGGACGAGCAGCGAGTTGCCGGAGCGGCGCTCCCACTCGACCTCGCGGACGACCTCCTCCATCGAGGCGAAGCTGATGACGGGCAGCCCGGCCTGGACGAGCACGGCCACCTGCCAGGGCGCGCCCATCTCGGTGGCGGCGGCCAGGGCGACCTCCTGCGCCCGCGCCTGCAGGCCCTCGGAGATCGCGGTGCAGAGCTTGACGCGGTCGTCCAGCGACGTCGCGGACCAGGCGGGCAGGGCCCGGGCGGCGGCCCGGGCGGCGCGGTCGACGTCCTCGACCGTCCCCTCGGGCACCGTCCCGATGACCTGCTCGGTGAAGGGGTTCGTGACGGGCAGCGTCCCGGTGCCGGTCGACGCGACCCAGGCCCCGTCGACGTAGATCGTGTCGCGCGAGTGCTCCATGGCGGTCTCCGTGCTCAGGCCGCGGGCGCGGCGTCGAGGGCCGCGTCGGCGGCGGGCTGGGCGGCAGCGGGCGCGTCGTCGCGCTGCCCGCTGATGTGCTCGGCGGTGCGGTGCGCGAGCGCCATGCAGGTGAGCATCGGGTTGGCCCCGGACGGCGTCGGGAACGCGCTCGTGTCGCCGATCCAGACGCCGGCGACGTCGTGCAGCTCGCCGGTCGGGCCCGCGACCGAGGTGGACGGGTCGGTGCCCATCCGCGCCGAGCCCATCTGGTGCGCGCTGCCCATGAACAGCCCGCCGGCGCCGATCGGCACCTGGTCGACCTCGTCGACCCACGCCTCGACGTCGTCGCCGCGCCTCCAGACCCGCGGCGTCGTGCCGTACCACATCTCCTCGGCCCCGGCGGCCTCGTGCAGCCGGGCCATGACGCGCAGCCCGGTGCGGAACGCCGCGACGTCGCGGGCGTCGGTCAGCGCGTAGGTGTGCACCGCCTCGCCGGCCTCGTCGATCGTCACCTGCCCGCCGGCGTGCTCGCGGACGATGAACAGGAAGTCGGCCATCCGCCCGAGCTTGCTCATCGCCTCCTTGGCGTCGCGGCCGTTGCGCCGCGCGAGCTGGTAGGCGAACACGCCGGAGTAGTACTGCGAGCCCTCGACGAGGATCCCGTAGCCGTCGCCGAGGTCGCGGAACTCGTCCATGACAGCGGCCTGCGGCGGCCCCCACCACGCCCGCTGGTCCTCGGCGTAGACGCCGAAGATGCCGGCGCTCGGGTGCAGGTACAGGTGGTGACCGACGGCCGGGCCGCCGATGCCGGAGCGCAGCAGCAGCGCCGGCGTCTCGAGCGCGCCGCAGGCGACGACGACGTGCTTCGCCCGGACGGTGGTGCTGCGGGTCGCGCCCGTCGCCGGGTCGGTCCAGGTCGCCGCGACGCCGGTCGTGCGGCCGTCCTCGACGCAGACCTGGTCGGCGCGGGTGTTCGGCAGGATCTTGGCGCCGGCGTCGTACGCGTCGCGCAGGTAGGTGTTCAGCGTCCCGCGCTTGCTGCCCGACGGGTCGCCGAACTGCGTGTAGCCGGCGGCCACCGGGTCGTAGGTCGCGGGGTCGACGTTGCGCACGGCGGTGTGCATCGACCAGCCGAGCTCGGCGGCGCCCTCGGCCATCCGCGAGTGCGGGCCGTTGAAGTCCGAGCACGCGTCGGTGGCCCCCATGCGGGCGAGCACCGCCTCGAGGTGGCGGTCGAACTCCGGGGTGTCGACGTCGGTCAGGCCGTGCTCGGCGGCCCACTCGCGGCGCACCTCGGCGCTCGGCTGCACGCAGTTGTGCCAGTTGATGGTCGTGCCGCCGCCGAGGGTGGCCCCGGCGAGCAGGCCGATGTTGCCGTCGGCGCTCACCGACAGCCCGTTGCGGTACATCATCGTGGTGCTCGCCTCGATCTCGAGCTGGCGGTAGTCGCGCTCGCTGGTCGCCCCGCCGGCCTCGAGCACGACGACCGAGAGCCCCTGCACCGCCAGCACCCCGGCGATCGTCCCGCCGCCCGCGCCGGAGCCGACCACGACGACGTCGGCCTCCAGCACCTCCCCGTCCGCGGGGACGTGCGGGGTGATGTGCGGCTCGGCGTCCGGCGGCGTGATGACCGGACCGGGGTAGCCGTACTGCGGCCAGAAGGGGTTGCGGCCGGACGCGTCGACCAGCGAGTGGGCGAGCATGCACGAGGCCGCCCGCAGGGTCGACAGCGCGACGGCCGCCTCCGGCGCGAGCGCCGCGGCGGTACCGAGCATCCCCTCGCGGACCGCGCGGCCTTGGTGCTGGAAGCCGAGCAGCGCCAGCCCGTCGAGCAGCTGGGCCAGGCCCGTCTGCTCCACCTCCGGCAGGGTGGCGAGGTACTGCGCCAGCGCCTCGTCGGCGCCGACGGCCGAACCGGGCGTCGCCCAGAAGCCGTGCGGGTCGTCGCCGCCCGGCGGCGGGAGCGACGGCACGGCCGTGTCGACGAGCGCCCGCAGGACGTCGCGCTGGACGGGGGTGAGCTGGGCCATCTCGGCGCCTCCAGGTCAGGGACCGCGATCCTGGCACTGTCCGTGCAGCGATGCACCCCCCGGCCCGCGTGACGCGGACGCACGTCCGCGGAACACCGCGAGGAACACCTCCTCGGCGATCGGCAGCAGGTCCTGCGCGGGACGTCGCGGCTCGCTGAGCAGCCACTGCACGAGCAGCTCGTCGAAGGCGCCGAGCAGCGCCATCGACACCTCGTGGAACGGCCGGTCGACGAGCTGGCCGGCGGCCACGAGCAGCCGGTACTGCCGCTCGGTCGCGTCGGCGAACAGCGCCATGACGCTGCGGCGGTGCCGCTCCATCTCCGGGCTGACCCCGACCGCCTCCAGCAGCAGGACGCGGGCCCGGCGCGGGTCCTCGGTCTCGTGGTCGATCGCCGCCTTGAGCCCGACCGACACGCGCTGCTCGGCGACCAGCGGCGCGGACTGCTGCGCCTCGTGCACGAGCCGCACGACCTCGCCGACGAGCTCGTCGTAGAGCTCGGTCATGATCGCCTCGCGGCCGGCGTACAGCTCGTAGAAGTGCCGCGGCGAGACGTTGGCGTGCGCGCACAGGGCGGTGAGCGAGGTGCCGGCGTAGCCGACGGTGCCGAACAGGTCGAGCGCAGCGTCGAGCAGCCGGCGCCGTCGGGCCTCGCGCCGCTCGGACGGGGACTGCCCCCGCCACGACCGGCCCTCCGCCTGCGCTCCCTCGTCGGTCACGACCGCCGGGGCAGTCCCCGGTCGGCGTCACGGGCGATGGCCTGGTGGCGGCGGCGCACGAACCACAGGCCGAACACGCCGAGGACGATCCCGTAGCCGCACATGCCCAGCCACCAGCCGTGCACCTCGGCCCGGTCGGTCAGCTCGAGCACGGCCAGCACGACGAGAGCGCCCGCCCACAGGCAGGTCCCGATCAGCACGACGATGGTGTCGTTCGTCTCGAGCGGCGGCGGATCGGGCCGCCGGGCGCGTCGCGGCATGGCCCGCACGGTACTGCGACGCGGTGACCTGGCTGAAACCGGGCTCTGACACCCTCGCACGCATGACCGCCCAGGCGACCTCCACGAGCACGGCACCGCGCAGCGCGCTCGACCGCTACTTCTCCATCTCGGCGCGCGGCTCGAGCATCCGGCAGGAGGTGCGCGGCGGCGCCGCGACCTTCTTCACGATGGCCTACATCGTGGTGCTGAACCCGCTCATCATCGGCACCGCGCCGGACGTCGACGGCAACGTCCTCGGGCTCGAGCGGGTCGCCGCGGTCACCGCGCTCGTGGCCGCCGTCATGACGATCCTCATGGGGCTGGTCGGCCGGTACCCGTTCGCGCTCGCGACCGGACTGGGCCTGAACGCCTTCGTCACCTTCTCGATCGCCTCGCAGATGAGCTGGGCGGACGCGATGGGGCTCGTCGTGCTGGAGGGCGCCGTCATCGCCGTGCTCGTCCTGGTCGGCCTGCGCACGGCCGTCTTCAACGCCATCCCGCTGCAGCTCAAGACGGCGATCAGCGTCGGCATCGGGCTGTTCATCGCGCTCATCGGGCTCGTCGACGCCGGCTTCGTGCGCCGCATCCCGGACGCCGCCGGCACGACCGTCCCGCTGCAGCTCGGGCCGAGCGGGCAGCTGCAGGGCTGGCCCACCGTGGTGTTCGTGATCGGCCTGCTGCTCACCGCGATCCTCGTCGTGCGGCGCACCCGCGGGGCGATCCTGCTCGGGATCGTCGCGACGACGATCGTCGCGATGGTCGTCGAGGCCGTGTTCGACGTCGGCCCGTCGTTCGTCTCGCCGGAGGAGTCGAACCCGGCCGGCTGGTCGCTCAACGTGCCGGCGCTGCCGGACCGCGTCTTCGACCTCCCCGACCTCGGCCTGGTCGGCGAGTTCTCGCTGTTCGGCGGGTTCGCCCGGGTCGGCGTCGTGGCGGCCGTGCTGCTCGTCTTCACGCTCATGCTCGCCGACTTCTTCGACACGATGGGGACGATGGTCGGCGTCGGGGCGGAGGCCGGGCTGCTCGACGAGCAGGGCCGCCTGCCCGGCGCCGACCGCGTGCTGCTCGTCGACTCGGTGGCCGCGATGGCGGGCGGCGCGGCCTCGGCCTCGTCGGCGACGACGTACATCGAGTCGGCGGCCGGCGTCGGCGACGGCGCCCGCACCGGGCTCGCGAGCGTCGTGACCGGCGTGCTGTTCCTCGGTGCGCTGCTCGTCACGCCGCTCGTCACGGTGGTGCCGTTCGAGGCGGCCTCGCCCGCGCTGGTGGTCGTCGGGTTCCTGCTGCTCACCCAGATCCGCAACATCGACTTCGACGACTACGCGCTGGCGATCCCGGCGTTCCTCACCATCGTGCTCATGCCGTTCACGTACTCGATCACGAACGGCATCGGCGCCGGCTTCATCTCCTACGCGGTGCTGCGGGCCACACAGGGCCGGGCGCGCGAGGTGAGCCCGCTGCTGTGGGTCATCGCGGCGCTGTTCGTCGTCTACTTCGCCATCGACCCGATCGAGGCCGCGCTCGTCGGCTAGCTCCGGGGCCAGCCCCGGAATGCTTAGCCGTGCGAACGAGTTGCAGGCAGCGTGCGCACCTCGGAGACCGTCCTCGCCAGCACGCTGCGGCTCGCGGTCATGCGGCTGGCGCGCCGGATGCGGGCCGAGCGGGCCGACACCTCGCTGACGCTCTCGCAGCTGGCGGCCCTCGCCACGCTCGAGCGCGGCGGTCCGCTGACCCCGCGCGAGCTGGCCGCGGCCGAGCGCGTGCAGCCGCCGTCCATGACCCGCCTGACCGCGTCGCTCGAGGCCGCGGGGCTGCTCGTCCGCACCGACCACCCGACCGACGGCCGGCAGGTGCTGCTCAGCGTCAGCCCGGCCGGGTCGGCGCTGCTGCGCGAGGACCGGCGCCGCCGCGACGCCTGGCTCGCGCACCGGCTGCACGAGCTCGGGCCGGACGACCGCGAGGTGCTGCGCCGCGCCGCCGAGCTGCTCGACCGGCTGGCGGCGGCGTGAGCGCGACCTTCCGCTCGCTGCGCAACCGCAACTACCGCCTCTACGCCGCCGGGCAGATCGTCTCGCTGTCCGGCACCTGGGGCCAGCGGGTCGCCCAGGACTGGCTGGTGCTCGAGCTGTCCGGCGACAACGGCGTCGCGCTCGGCATCACCACCGGCCTGCAGTTCCTGCCGGTGCTGCTGTTCGGCCTGTACGGCGGCGTGCTCGCCGACCGGTACGACAAGCGCCGCCTGCTGCTCGGCGCCCAGGCGGCGATGGCCGTCCTGGCGCTGCTGCTCGCCGCGCTCGACCTGTCCGGGGCCGTCCAGCTCTGGCACGTCTACGCGCTGGCCCTCGGCCTGGGCGTCGCGTCGGTCGTCGACACCCCGGTGCGGCAGTCGTTCGTCTCGGAGATGGTCGCGCCTGACGACCTGCCGAACGCCGTCAGCCTCAACAGCGCGACCTTCAACAGCGCCCGCATCGTCGGCCCGGCCGTCGCCGGCGCCGCGATCGCCGCGGCGGGCACCGGCTGGGTGTTCCTCGCCAACGCGCTGAGCTACCTCGCGGTGCTCGCCGGGCTGGCCGCGATGCGCACCGCCGACCTGCGGCCCACGAAGCGGGTCGAGCGCGCTCAGGGCCAGCTGCGGGAGGGCCTGGCGTACGTCCGCTCGCGCCCCGACCTGCTCGTCCCGATCGTCCTGGTCTTCATGGTCGGGACGTTCGGCTTGAACTTCCAGATCACCCTCGCGCTGGTGGTCAAGGAGGTGTTCGGCCGGGGGGCGGGGGCGTACGGGCTGCTGTCGGCGTTCCTGGCCGCCGGGTCGCTGCTCGGCGCCCTCGCGAGCGCCCGGCGCAGCGGGCCGCCGCGGCAGCGGACGCTGTTCACCGCGGTGCTGGCCTTCGGCGCGCTCGAGGTCGCCGTCGGCCTCGCCCCGAGCTACGAGGTGATGGCCCTGCTGCTCGTGCCGACCGGCGTCGCGGTGCTGACGTTCACCACGACGGCCAACTCGATCGTGCAGCTCGGCTCGGCGCCGCACGTGCGCGGACGGGTGATGGCGCTGTACGTCCTGGTCTTCCTGGGCGGCACCCCCGTCGGGGCGCCGCTCATCGGGGCGCTCGCCGAGCAGTACGGCCCGCGCAGCAGCCTCGTGCTCGGCGGGCTGGTGACCGCGCTGTCGGGGATCACGGCGGCCGTCGTCATGACGCGGGTGCGCCACCTGCGGCTCGAGCCGCACCTGGTCCGGCGGCGTCCGCACGTGCACGTGCGGCAGCTCGGCCTCGACGGCTGACCCCGTGCCGCGGACCTTCCTCGCGGTGCGGCCGCCGGACGCGGCCGTCGCGCACCTGCGCGCGGCGCTGCCCGGTCCCGTGTCCGCGCCCGAGCGCTGGCACGTGACGCTGGTGTTCTGCGGGGACGTCGAGCAGCCGGACGAGCTCGCGCCGGTGCTCGCGACCGTCTGCGCGAGCGCGGCCCCGGTCGCCCTGCAGCTGGCCGGCAGCGGGACGTTCGGCCGGTCCGGCCCGGTGTGGGTCGGCGTCGGCGGCGACGTCGCGGCCCTGACCGCGCTCGCCGGCGCCCTCGCCGAGGCGTGCCGCGGCGCCGGCGTGGACGTCGAGCGGCGGCCCTACCGGCCGCACCTGACCGTCGGCCGGCGCGGGCGGCCCGACCCGGCGCCGCTCGCCGGCTAAGCCGGACCGGCGTGGACCGCCTCCGAGGTCGAGCTGGTCGTGAGCTCCCTCGGCCGGTCGGTGCGGCACGAGGTCGTGCGCCGCTGCGCCCTGACCGGCGGCTGTTCCCCAGTTCACACGGCCGGACGGCTCCACCCCGGCGCTGGGGCGCCGATGTCGGGGAGGTGACGACTCCGCACCCGACCCCCGCACGCCCCGCGACCTCCGTGCGTCGCACGACTCCCGGCACCCCCTCGCCCGGGGACCGACGGGGGGCGGTCGCCTGGTGCGCGGACCGCCCCGTCCGCACCAAGATCCTCGCGGCGGTGGCGGCGCTCGCCGCGGTCGCCGTCGCCGTCGCGGTGCTCGCCGTGACCGCGATGGGCAGCGTGCGGGACAGCGCCCGCAGCGTGACCGGCCAGAACGTTGCCGCGCTCGACCAGCTGAACGACCTGCAGCGCGACTTCCAGGCCAGCCGCGGCCGCTGGGTGATGTACGGCGCGGTGCCCGTGGCCGACCGCCCGACGGTGCTCGAGGAGCTCGCCGAGAAGCAGGCGTCCGTGCAGGAGGGCATCGCCGCCTACCGCCCGCTGTCCTCGGCACCCGAGCAGTTCGAGGCGTTCGTCGCCGACCAGGCCGGGCTGCAGGAGGCCTTCGAGACCCAGCTGCGCCCGGCGATCGACCGGGCCGGCCCGGCCGGCTTCGCCGCGGCCTACGCCGCGCACATGAAGGAGCAGCTGTCCGTCGCGCTCGACGACCTGCAGGCCGTCGTCGACGGCGAGACCGCCGCCGCCAGGGCCGCCACCGAGGCCAGCGACGCGACGGCCGCAGCCGCCGTCCGCTCGGTCGTGGTGCTGCTCGTCGTCGGCCTGCTCGTCGCCGTGGGCCTCGGCGTGCTCGTCGCCCGGTCGCTCACCCGCTCGCTCGCCGAGGTGGCCCGCTCGCTCGACGCCATGGCCGACGGCGACCTGACCGTCGAGGCGGACGTCCGCAGCGCCGACGAGGTCGGCTCGATGGCCCGCGCGCTCATCCGCGCGCAGGCCGGGGTGCGCGAGACGGTGCAGGCGCTGGCGGGTTCGGCCCGCACGCTCGCCGACTCGTCGCAGGAGCTGACGTCGTCGTCGGCGACCATCGCCGAGAGCGCGGCCCAGGCGTCCGCGCAGTCGCAGGTCATGTCGGCCGCCGCCGAGCAGGTCTCGCGCAACGTGCACACCGTCGCCACCGGCGCGGAGGAGATGGGCGCGTCCATCCGCGAGATCGCCCAGAACGCGAACGAGGCGGCGCGCGTCGCCGGCTCGGCCGTGGAGGTGGCCGCCCGCACGAACGACACCGTCGCCAAGCTGGGTGCCAGCTCGGCCGAGATCTCGTCGGTCGTCAAGGTCATCACGAGCATCGCCGAGCAGACGAACCTGCTGGCGCTCAACGCGACCATCGAGGCGGCCCGCGCCGGCGAGGCCGGCAAGGGCTTCGCCGTCGTGGCGCACGAGGTCAAGGACCTGGCGCAGGAGACCGCGAAGGCCACCGAGGACATCTCGCGGCGCATCGAGGCCATCCAGACCGACACCGCCGGCGCCGTCGACGCGATCGGCCGCATCTCGGCCGTCATCGACCAGATCAACGACTACCAGGCCACGATCGCCTCGGCCGTCGAGGAGCAGACCGCCACCACGAACGAGATGAGCCGCTCGGTGCAGGAGGCGGCGGCCGGCAGCACCGAGATCGCGGCGAACATCGTCGGGGTCGCGCAGGCGGCGGAGGCGACGAGCACGGGCGTGCAGGCCAGCCAGCGGTCGGCCGACGAGCTGGCCCGTCAGAGCGAGCAGCTCAGCGGCCTGGTCGGCCGCTTCCTGCTCTGACCGGAGGCGGGACGGCTCCGGCCGTCCCGCCCCCGGCTGCGTCAGGAGGCGAGGAACGCCAGCAGGACGCGGTTGAACTCCTCGGCGTGCGAGGTGTTGATGCCGTGCGGGCCGTCCTGCACGACGTGCAGCTGCGCGCCGGGGATGAGCTCGGCGGAGCGCTTGCCGGACACCTCGAACGGCACGACGGCGTCGCTGTCGCCGTGGATGACGAGCGTCGGGACGGTGACCTTCGCGACGTCGCCGCGGAAGTCGGTCTGCCCGAAGGCGGTGATGCAGTCGAGCGTGCCCTTGGGCGAGGCCAGCTCGGCGATGCGCACGGCGTAGGACCGCTGCGCCTCGCTGACCTGCAGCTTCTTGCCGATCAGGCCCGAGGTGGAGAAGAAGTCGGCGGCGAAGCCCTCGAGGAAGGCCGGCCGGTCGGTCGCCACGCCGGTCCGGAACTGCGCGATCGTCGCGTCGTCCAGGCCGCCGTCGGGGTTGTCGTCGCTCTTGTAGAGGAACGGCGGGACGGCCGAGGCG
>CAXTFU010000039.1:11040-21406 GCA_964243385.1 uncultured bacterium
GAGCACGGCCCTGGCGATCCGCTCGGGCCCGTAGGTGGCCAGGTAGCGGACGACCTCGCCGCCGCCCATCGAGAAGCCGACGAGGGTGACGTCGCGCAGGTCGAGCTGGTCGAGCAGCGCGGCCAGGTCGGCGGCGAAGGTGTCGTAGTCGTAGCCGTTCCACGGCTGCGACGACTCGCCGAAGCCGCGGCGGTCGTAGGTGACGACGCGGTGGCCGGCCTCGACGAGCGCGGGGACCTGCGCCTCCCAGGCGCGGCCGGACAGCGGCCAGCCGTGGATGAGGACGACGGGCGAGCCGCTGCCCTGGTCGGTGTAGTGCAGCTCGACGGGGGTGGTGCCGTCGGTGCCGACGGTGAGGACGGGCACGGGTGCCTCCTGGGGCAGGGGGGATGGTTGCTCGCGACCACTACCCGCTGGGCCCGCCCGGTCCTCCCGTCGACCGGGTGACGTGACGCGGCTCGCAGCTCAGCAGCAGTCGCCGTCGCCGTCGCCGTGGCCCGCGTCCGCCTGGGCCGCCGGGCCGCAGCAGCTCTCGCCGCGCCAGGCGTCCCGGCCCTCCTTGAGCGCCACGGCGGCGATGACGAGCCCGGCCAGCGGGTCGGCCCAGCCCCAGCCGAGCGTCGCGTTGAGCAGCAGCCCGCCGAGCAGCACCGCCGACAGGTACGTGCACAGCAGCGTCTGGGTCGAGTCGGCGACGACGGCGTTGGAGTGCAGCGCCCGGCCGGTGCGCCGCTGCGCCCAGGACAGGAACGGCATGACCGTCAGGCTCGCGGCGGCGAGCGCGATGCCGACCCGCGACACGTCCGGCTCCGCCCCGGCGACCAGCGCCCGGACCGAGTCCGAGGCGACGTAGGCGGCGAGCGCGAAGAACGACAGCGCGATGAGGCGCAGCGCCGACTGCTCGCGGCTCTCGGGCAGCCGGTGGCGGAACTGCCACAGGATGACCAGCCCGGACGACACCTCGACGACCGAGTCGAGCCCGAACCCGACGAGCGCGGCGCTGCCGGCGACCGTCCCCGCGGTGATCGCGATGACCGCCTCGGCGCTGTTCCAGGCGACGCTCGCCCCGGCCAGCAGCTGCGCCCGGCGGCCGAGCCGGCTGCGCTGCGCGTCGGTCAGTGGCGGCCCGTCGACCGCGTGCGCGTGGACGGCGGTCATGCGCCGGTGTCCTGGCCGTAGACGGGGCACAGCGCGACGGCCGAGCCGGTGGCGTCGAGCAGCCGCTCGGCGACGGCGAGCAGGTCGAGCAGCTCGGGTCGCGCGAGCGAGTACAGCGAGGCGCGGCCGTCGGCGCGGGCGGTGACCAGGCCGCAGTCCTTGAGGCAGGCGAGATGGCCCGAGACGGTCGACTGCGCGAGCCCGAGGTGCGCGGTGAGCTCGACGACGCGGTGCTCGCCGAGGGCGAGGTGCCGCACGATCGCCAGGCGGGCGGGGTCGGCGAGCCCGCGGAACAGGCACACCGCTGCGGTCAGGTCGGTGTCGGACGCTGTCATCGGCATGCACCGATGCTATCCCCCGTCCGGAGTCCGTGCCACCCCCGGACGGGTGACCAGCGTCGGGACGATCAGCTCCGGCGGCGGCCGCGCCCGGAGCCGCCGCGCGGGCGCAGCCGCCGCGCCGCGCGGCCGAGCGAGCCGGGGCGGGCGGCGGAGGCGACGCAGAGCCCGGCGACCAGGACGATCGGCAGCGCGCACAGCACCAGCGCGACCTGCACGTAGACCGGCTTGCCGCCGAAGTTCGTCACGATCGGGCTGACGAGCAGCAGCAGCACGACCGCGAGCATCACGTTCAGGACGCGCGGCACCCACGGCTGCGGCAGCGGCCGCGCCGGAGGCCGGGGCGCGGGCGTGCTCAGGACAGCCGCTCCACCACGTGGTCGATGCAGGCGGTCAGCGCCTGCACGTCGGACGGCTCGACGGCCGGGAACATCGCCACCCGCAGCTGGTTGCGGCCGAGCTTGCGGTAGGGCTCGGTGTCGACGACGCCGTGAGCGCGCAGCACCTTGGCGACCGCCGCGGCGTCGATCGCGTCGTCGAGGTCGATCGTGCCGACGACCTGCGAGCGCATGGCCGGGTCGGCGACGAACGGCGTGGCGTACGGGCTCGCGTCGGCCCAGCCGTACAGCACGTCGCTGGACTCCCGCGTGCGGCCGACGGCCCAGTCCAGACCGCCCTGGGCGTTCAGCCAGTCGACCTGCTCGGCCATCAGGAAGATCGTCGCGAGCGCGGGCGTGTTGTAGGTCTGGTCGAGCCGGCTGTTGTCGACCGCGATCGTGAGGTCGTAGGACGCCGGCACCCAGCGGCCGGTCGCCGCGATCTGCGCGACCCGCTCGAGGGCCGCCGGCGACATGAGCGCCAGCCACAGCCCGCCGTCGGAGGCGAAGCTCTTCTGCGGCGAGAAGTAGTAGACGTCGAAGTCCTGGGCCCGCACCGGCAGGCCGCCGGCGCCGCTGGTGGCGTCGACCGCGACGAGCGCGCCCTCGTCGGCGCCCTCGACCCGCGCGATCGGCATCATGACGCCGGTCGAGGTCTCGTTGTGCGTCAGCGCGTACAGGTCGACGCCGGGCTCGGCGACGGGCGCCGGGTGCGTGCCGGGGTCGGCCTCCAGCACGGCGGGGTCCTCGAGGAACGGCGCAGCCTTCGCGGCCGCCGCGAACTTCGAGCTGAACTCGCCGAACGTCAGGTGGGCGCTCCTGCGCGCGATGAGGCCGAAGGTGGCGATGTCCCAGAACTCGGTCGCGCCGCCGTTGCCGAGCACGACCTCGTAGCCCTCGGGCAGCGAGAACAGCTCGCGCAGGCCGCTGCGCAGCCGGCCGACCTGCGCGCGCACGGGCGCCTGCCGGTGCGAGGTGCCGAGGTAGGAGCGGCCGGTCGCGACGAGGGCGGACAGCTGCTCGGGCCGGATCTTCGACGGCCCGGCGCCGAACCGGCCGTCGGCGGGCAGCAGGTCGGCGGGGATCTCGATGCGCGGGGTCGTCACCGCTGCGAGGCTACCGGCGGCCCGCCCGCCCGGCGCGGGCGAGCCGTCCGGCAGGCCAGGGCGGCCGCCGCGTCAGGAGGCGGTGACCCGGCCGGTCCAGGCGTCCGCCAGCGAGGTCCGGCCGCGCGTGCGCAGCAGCGACGCCCGGTACAGCCGCTCGCCGATGCGCACCGCGACGACCGCGCTGACGACGAGCAGCCCCGCGCTCAGCAGCGCCTCCCAGGTGCTGGCGTCGCCCTCGAGCAGCCGGGCCGGCATGACGAGCGGGGCGCTGAACGGCACGAACGACAGGATCGTGCGCACCACGCCGTCCTGCAGGTAGCTCGCCGCGAAGAACGGCACGATGAGCAGCACCTGGATCGGGACGGTCGTGCTCTGCAGATCCTCCGTGCGGCTGGCGAACGCCCCGGCCGCTGCCCACAGGCACGACAGCAGCGCGAAGCCGAGCACGAAGAACAGCACGAACCAGCCGCAGCTGCGCAGCAGCAGCGACAGCAGCTCGGTCTCGCCGGTCGCGGCCGCCCCGGCGACCGCCACGGCCACCAGCAGGACGATCTGCCCGAGCGCGAGCGCGCCGAGGCCGAGCACCTTGCCGTAGAGCAGCGTCCGCACCGGCACGGCGGCGACCAGCAGCTCGACGATGCGGCTCTCCTTCTCCTGCACGACGCCCTGCGCGATGGCGAAGCCGAACTGGAAGACCACGAAGAAGAACAGCAGCGCGAAGGCGACGCTCAGCAGCGGCACGACGGCCGGGTCCAGGCCGCTGTCGTCGAGCAGCCGCTCCTGCACCTCGACCGGGGCGAGCAGCCGCGACACGTCGGCCGGGCCCGCACCGAGGTCGGCCAGGCCGGTCCGCAGGCCGGCGAGCTGCGCGGTGGCCGTGAGCTCCTGCACGAGGTCCTCGGGCACCTCGGTGACGCCCGTGACGACGAGCCCGTCCGGCCCGACCTCGACGGCGGCGTCGACGTCCTCGTCGCGCACGAGCCGCTCGGCGGCCGCCCGGTCGTCGGCGGTGCGCGTCGTCAGGTCGACCCGCTCGTCCGGCACCTGCTCGACCAGTGCGGCGGCGGCGCGCCGACCACGGCCACGTCGTACTCCTCCGGGCCGTCGTCGAACAGCAGGGCGGGCAGCGCCACGGAGGCCGCCACCAGCACCAGGAACAGCAGCGTCGACAGCACGAAGGCCCGGCTGTGGAGCTTCTCGCCGACCTCCCGCGAGGCGACGAGGCGGACGTCGGCCAGGCTGCTGCGGCCGTCCGAGCTGCTGCGGCTGGCAGGGGTGCGGCTCATGCGAGGACCTCCCGGTAGAGCTCGGACAGGGTCGGGGCGACGGGGGAGAACTCGTGCACGGCGCCGCGCCGCAGCGCCGCCTGCAGCAGCGCCTGCGGGTCGGCGGCCTCGACCAGGGCGCGCGGTCCGTCGACGTCCAGGACGTCGACGTCGGGCAGCTCGCGCACCCAGCCGGCGTCGTGCTCGACGACCAGCCGCAGCTGCGCCCCGCCGCGTCGGCGCCGCAGCTCGCCGACCGTGCCGGACGCGACCACGCGCCCGGCCGCGAGCACGACGACGCGGTCGCAGAGCCGCTCGACGAGCTCGAGCTGGTGGCTGGAGAACAGCACCGGCACGCCGGCCGCGGCGACCTCGCGCAGGAGCTCGGTCAGCCGGTCCACCGCGACCGGGTCCAGGCCGCTGAACGGCTCGTCGAGCAGCAGCAGCGCCGGGTCGTGCACGAGCGCCGCCGCGATCTGCGCGCGCTGCTGGTTGCCGAGCGACAGGGCGTCGACCTGGTCGTCGCCGCGCTCGCCGAGGTCGAGCCGCTCGAGCAGCTCGTCCGTGCGCCGGCCGGCGGTCGCCGCGTCCAGCCCGTGCAGCCGGGCCAGGTGCACGAGCTGCCGCCGCACCGGCATGCGCGGGTAGAGGCCGCGCTCCTCCGGCATGTAGCCGATGCGGCGGCGGAACGCCGCGTCGAGCTCGGTGCCCTGCCAGGTCACCGTCCCGCTGTCGGCGGCCGTGATGCCGAGGACCACCCGCATCGTCGTCGTCTTGCCGGCGCCGTTGGCACCGACGAAGCCGGTCAGCGAGCCGGGGGGCACCTCGAAGGACACCCCGTCGACGGCCCGCCGCTGTCCGTAGGCCTTGGTCACCTCGCGCAGCTGCAGCATGCGGCCGACGCTAGTCACCGACCGCAACCGTCGCAGCAGGCAGGGTGACCGCCCGGACGCGGTGCGCCTCGCTCAGCGGGCAGGGCCCGCGGGCACGGCGCCGCGCTGCACGGCCGACACCGGGCGCGGTCCGGGGCCGACGTAGCGGGCGCCCGGGCGCACGAGCTTGCCAAGCCGCTTCTGCTCCAGGACGTGCGCGCTCCAGCCGGCCGTGCACCCGGTCCTGCGGGCGGACCCTGCGGGTGGATGGCGTCCTGCGTCCCCGACCCTGCCCGACCGTCGATCGCCACCGACGACGGGGGGCCCTCCCGCGGGTGCGCGGCTAGCGTCTCGCGGGTGACGAGCCCGAGGCCGGTGGCCGACCTGCGCCGCGACTACGCCCGTGCCGGCCTCGACGAGCAGGACCTCGCGCCGACCTGGCTCGAGCAGTTCTCCCGCTGGTTCGACGAGGCGTCCGGGCTGACCGAGCCGAACGCCGTCGTGCTCGCCACCGCCTCGCCGTCGGGCGTGCCGAGCGCGCGCACCGTCCTGCTCAAGGGCTTCGACGAGCGGGGCCTGGTCGTCTTCACCAACCTCACCTCGCGCAAGGCGACCGAGGCGCTCGCCAACCCGCGCGCGACGCTGCTGTTCTCCTGGGTCGACCTCGAGCGGCAGGTCACCGTCGAGGGCGACGTCGAGCAGGTCTCGCCGCAGGAGACGGCCGAGTACTTCCGCTCGCGCCCCCGCGGCTCGCAGCTCGGCGCGTGGGTGTCGCGGCAGTCGTCCGTGCTGCCGGGCCGCGAGGCGCTGGAGGCCCGCCGCGCGGTGCTCGAGGAGCGCTTCGCCGGCGGCGAGGTCCCGGTGCCCGAGTTCTGGGGCGGGCTGCGCGTCGTCCCGCGCGCCGTCGAGTTCTGGCAGGGGCGCCCGAGCCGGCTGCACGACCGCCTGCGCTTCCGCCGGGCGGACGGCAGCGGCGACTGGCTCGTGGAGCGGCTCGCGCCGTGAGCCGTCCGAACGGCGGGGGCGGTGCGCTGGCGCGCCTGCGCTCCGCCACGCTCGACCTCACCCCGCTGCGCGTGTCCCGGCCGTACCGGCGGCTGCTGTTCGGCGACGCCGTGTCGGTGCTCGGCACGCAGGTGACGACCGTCGCGGTGCCCATCCAGGTCTACGACCTGACCGGGTCGGCCGCGGCGGTGGGCCTGGTCGGGCTGGCCGGCCTCGTCCCGCTCATCGTGTTCGGGCTGTACGGCGGCGCGATCGCCGACGCCGTCGACCGCCGCACGCTCGTGCTCTGCACGACGAGCGGGCAGCTGCTGCTGTCGCTCGTGCTCGTCGCCCAGGCCGTGCTGGCGGTCGAGCGGACGAGCGTGCTCTACGCCGTGGTCGCCCTGCAGGCGGCGCTGTTCGCGATGGACTCGCCCGCCCGGCAGGCCTTCGTCCCGCGGCTGCTGCCGGTGCACCTGCTGCCGGCCGCGAACGCGCTCAAGCAGGTCGAGTTCAACCTGGCGGTCACCGTCGGGCCGCTGCTCGCCGGCGTGCTGGTCGGCCGGTTCGGCTACGGCGCGGCGTACGGCCTGGACGCCGTGTCGTTCCTCGCGGCGCTGCTCGCCGTGCGCGGGCTGCCGGCGATGCGCCCCGCGGGCGGTGGCCGGCGCGCCGGGACGGCGAGCGTGCTCGAGGGGCTGGCGTTCCTGCGCACCCGCCAGGTGCTGCTCATGACGTTCGTCGTCGACCTCGTCGCGATGGTGTTCGCCATGCCGCGGGCGCTGTTCCCGGCGCTGGCCGAGCAGGTCTACGGCGGCGGGGCGCAGACGGCCGGCCTGCTCTACAGCTCGCTGGCGGCGGGAGCGCTGCTCGGTGCGCTGTTCTCGGGCTGGTTCGGGCGGGTGCACCGCCACGGCGTCGCGGTGCTCGTCGCGATCGCCGCGTGGGGGCTCGCGATCACGCTGTTCGGCGCCACCGACGTCCTCGTGCTGGGGCTGGTCTGCCTGGCCGCCGCCGGGATGGCCGACATGGTCTCGGCGGTGTTCCGCAACGCGATCCTGCAGGCGGCGGCCCCGGACGAGCTGCGCGGGCGCCTCGGCGGCGTCTTCATCGTCGTGGTGGCCGGCGGGCCGCGCCTGGGCGACGCCCGCGCCGGCGGCGGCGCCGAGCTCGTCGGGCTGCAGGGCTCGACCGTCACCGGCGGGCTCGCGGTCCTCGGGGTGATCGCGGCGATCGCCGCGCGCGCCTCGCGGTTCCGGGCGTACGACGCCCGCGACCCGCACGCGCTGGTCACCGACCGCCGCTGAGCTGAGGGCCCACCGGTGGGTCAGCGGGCGCAGCGCTCAGCGACGGCCCGGCGCAGGAGCCGGGCGCCGTCGACCCGGCCGGTGACCTGGCCGAGGTCGCCGTCGTCGACGTCCTCGACGAGCAGGTCGACGTCGCCGAACAGGACGCCGCCCGTCGCCGCCACCGCCCCGCAGTCCACCGACAGGCTGACGTCGAAGGAGAGGTCCGCGACGGCGCCCAGCGTCGGCACGGGCAGCCGCGCCGGCAGGACGAGCGGGCGCCGGCTGCCGGTCGGGCGCAGGGCGACGACGTCCAGGCCCCGCGCGAAGGTGACCGACAGCAGCTGCAGCCTGCGCAGCGAGCGCTGGGCGACGTGCACCCGGGCCGTCAGCGGCTCGCCGAGGGTGCGGCTCGCGGTGCGGGCCGCCCGGGCGGTGACGACCACCGCGTCCGGCAGCTCGGGGTAGCCGCACGCCTGCTGAGCGCCGGAGCGGGCACTGCCCGCCAGGCCCTCGCCGGCGCGCAGCCGCACCTCGCGCGTCCCGCCCGGTGTGGCCACCCGCAGGACGAGGTCGTCGGCGCCGGCGGCCTGCTCGGGGCGCGAGCCGTCGCGCGGACAGGGCCGGGTCTGCGCGAGCCGCAGGACGCCCGTCCCGCCGTCCGCGGCGAGCCGCAGCTCGCCGGTCGAGCGCAGCGCGCCGGCCCGCGCGGCCACGACCCGCACGTCGCGCGGCCCGCGGTTCTGCAGGCGCAGGGCGGTCCGGTAGGTGCCGGTCCCGCGCCCCGGGTCGTAGGAGGAGGAGCCCTGCGCGAGGGACGGCACCCGCACCAGGTCGACCTCGCGGTCGAGCCGGCGCTCCTGCACCGTGGCGAGGCCCGCCCGCACGCCGGCCGCGGCGAGCAGCACGACGAGCACGGCGACCAGCACGCGGCGCCGGTGCGGCCTCGGGGTGCCCGCGTCCGGCTCGTCCCGCACGCGCGGCGCGCTGTCCGCGGGGCGGCGCGGGTCGGTGACCGTCACCTCCGGCCCCTCGCGCTCCACCGGTCGACGGTACGTCCGCCGCCCTCAGGCCGCCGGGGCGGGGACCTGCAGCCAGGTCGCCCGCGCGACCGCCAGCAGCTGCCCGTCGGCCGTGTGCAGGGCCGTGCCGGTGTGCACCTTGCGGCCCTCGCTGCCGGTGGTCCAGCCGACGACGACGTGCGGCTCGCCCGGGGTGACGGCGCCGTGCTGCTCGAGGGCCATCCGCCCCAGCACGAGCGGTCGACCGGGCAGGTCGGCCGACCAGCCGCCGGGGCAGTCCAGCGCCGCCCAGACCAGGACCGGGTCGTCGTCGGCGGGCGTCCAGACGCAGGCGACACGACCGTCCGGCAGCGGCCCCGGGTGCAGCCCGAGGCCGTCGGTGCGCTCGGTGCCGCAGACGAAGCAGGTCGGGAACGGGTGCCGGGTGCGTCCGGCGAACACCGTGCCGGCCGCCTGCTCGACGTCGACGGCCGGTCCCGGCTCGAGCCCGACCGTCGAGGGCACCGCCTCGGCGACGAGCAGGTCGCCGTCCAGCAGCCGGGCCGTCCCGCCGGAGGCGTCCACCCGCAGGTCGACGCCGAGCGGCGGCGGGCGGCGCAGGGTCACCTCCACGGCGGGAGCGCCGACGTAGGCAGCCAGGCGCCCGCAGGCCACCCCGCCGTTCGCCGAGCCGGGCGGGCCGTTGAAGCGGGCAGCCAGTCGCATGCGGGCAGTCTCCCCTGCAGGCCTCAGAGGACGGTCGCGACGACCCTCAGGTCGGCGACCAGGCCGGCGAAGGCGGCGTCGCGGTCGTCGGCCCGCAGCACCGCCGAGGGGTGCAGCGTCGCGAGGGCCTGGCCGGAGCCGAAGCGGTCGCCGTCGCCGGACGGCGGCCACGGCAGCAGCACCCCGCGGCTCTGGGTCACCCGGAACGACGGCCCGAACACGGCCTTGCCGGCGGTCGCGCCGAGCAGGACGACGACCTCGGGCTTCAGCACCGCCATCTCGGCCTGCAGCCACGGCGTGCAGGCGCGCACCTCCCAGGTGTCGGGGGAGGCGTGGATGCGCCGCTTGCCCTGCGCCCGGAACTTGAAGTGCTTCACGGCGTTCGTGACGTAGGCGGTCGAGCGGTCGACGCCGGCCTGCTCGAGCGCCTCGTCGAGCAGGCGCCCGGCCGGCCCGACGAACGGCCGGCCCTGCAGGTCCTCCGAGTCGCCGGGCTGCTCACCGACCAGCACGACGCGCGCGTCCGCCGGCCCGGACCCCGGGACCGCCTGGGTGGCCGGCTCCCACAGCGGGCAGCCGCGGCAGCCGTCCATCGCGGCGGACAGCGCGGCCAGGTCGGCGGCGGGCGGGACGAAGGGGGCGGCGGTCGGCCAGTCGGGACGCGGCATGCGGCTCACCTACCCAGGCCGGGGCCTCCCCGTCCCGACATCGGATGGTCGGCTCAAGGTCGCCTGGACGGGGACCGATCAACACCCCGACGTCGGACCCTCGGACGTCACCGGCGCTGTGCTCTCGCAGGGTGCTCCCCGCCCGAGCGGCCGCGCGACGCCCCACCGCCGTCCGGAGGTCCAGCGAGTGCTGATCGTCGAGTCCGGTGCCGACCCCTGGGTGGTCCGGCACGAGGGCGCCTACTACTACTGCCACGTCGTCGACGACGCGTCGGTGCACGTCCGCACCAGCCCGACGCTCGAAGGGCTCGGGAGCGCCGAGGCCGTCGAGGTGTGGCGTCCGCCGTCGCACCTGCAGACGCTGTGGGCCCCCGAGCTGCACCTGCTCGACGGGCGCTGGTGGGTGTACGTGGCGGCCGACGACGGCGACAGCTCGAACCACCGGATGCACGTGCTGAGCGCCGACGTCCCGACCGGCCCGTTCACGCACGTCGGCCAGATCACCACCGACGACGACCGCTGGGCCATCGACGGCACCGTCCTGCACCAATCCGCCTACACCATACCCACCAGCCCACGGTG
>CAXTFU010000040.1:0-20581 GCA_964243385.1 uncultured bacterium
GGGGGTACGGCGTGCGGATCATCGCCGCCGCCGGGTGGGCGCCCGTGGCGCGGCGCCGGCTCGTGGCGCAGCTCGCATCCGTGGTCCTGGCCGTCGCGGCCGTCCTGACCGGGTACGGCGTCGACGGCATCTTCGCGGCGACCGCCGCCGCGTCGCTCGGGCTGCTGCTCGCCCTGCGCCGGTCGGCCGCCGCTCCGGCCGCGCTCGCCGCGCCCGGTCGGGCCGTGCGCTGGCCTCGACCCGTCGTGCGGCTCTGGAGCACGTTCGCGCTCGGGGAGGTGCTGACCCAGGTGGTCGGCCGGCGCATCGAGTTCCTCTTCCTGGCCGCGTTCTCCACCAGCAGCGAGATCGCCGCGTTCTCGGTCGCGGTCATGGTCGTCTCGGCTGCCGGCGCGGTCCCGGCCGCGCTGGCGGGTGCGTCCATGCCGGAGGTGGCGCGGGCGGAGGGCGCAGGGGAGCGGGACCGCGCCCGGGCCGGTCTCGTCCGTGCGCTGCACGTCACCGCGGTCGCCGCGCTGCCCCTCGTCGCGCTGCTCGCGGCGGTCGGACCGCACACGGTGACGGGCCTGTACGGGGAGGAGTTCCGGCGCGCCGCGGACCTCGTGCCGCTCGTCGCCCTCGCGCTGGTGACCGCGCCGAGCGGGCAGCTGTGCGCGACCTGGTGGTCGGCGCTCGGCAGCCTGCGCCTGTCGATCGCCGCAGGGGTCCTCGGCGGCGCGGTCGACCTGGGCGTGGCCTTCGCGCTGGTCCCCGAGCACGGTGCGCTCGGCGCCGCCTGGGCCAGCGTGGCGGGCCAGTCGGTCGACGCGGTCTGCGTCCTGCTGCTGACCTGGCGGGCGCTCGACCGGTTCCCGTTCGCGGTGCTCGGGTGGTGCGCGGCGCTCGTCGTCAGCGCCCTGTCCGGACTGGGAGCGCGCGCCGCGGCCGACCTGCTGGGCGGCCTGCCCGGCGCCGCCCTGGGGACCGCGTGCTTCGTAACCGCCTTCGTGCTGCTGACGCGGCTGGCGACGGTCGTCGGGGTGCCGCTGCTGGCCGGGCCCGACGCCAGGTGGCTGACCGGCATGCTGCCGCAGCGCTGGCAGGGCGCGGCCGGCGGCCTGCTGCTGCCGCGGCGCGAGCGGGCGAGCGGGTCCTAGCGGCGACCGCCCGTCCTGCCCCGCTCGGCGACCGGTCGGCGCCGGACCAGGACCGAGCGGTAGAGGCGGTCGTACGCCGTCGCCATCGCCGTGTCGGTGTGGTCGCGCGCCGCCCTCACGGCTGCGGCCGCCCCGTACCGCTCGCGCAGCGCGCGATCCTCGAGCAGCTCCCGGCAGGCACCGGTCAGGGCGTCGACGTCCTCCGGCGGGACGATCAGACCGGTGCCGCGATCCACCACGACCTCCGGGAGGCTGCCCACGCGCGTGGCCACCACCGGCAGGGACGCGTGCATCGCCTCGAGGACCGCCAGCGGCATCGCCTCCTCGCGCGAGGGGACGACCAGGACGTCGATGCCGGCGAACAACGACGGAACGTCCTGCACCCACCCCAGGAAGCGGACCCGGTCGCCCACCCCGAGCCGGGCCGCCAGCTCCTCGAGCGCTCGGCGCTGCGAGCCGTCCCCGGCGACGTCCAGCCGGACCCCCGGCAGCCGCGCCAGCACCTGCAGCAGGACGTCGACGCCCTTCTGCGGCTCGAGCCGGCACAGGGCGCCCAGCACCGGCTGCGTCCTGGCCGCGCGGCTCCGGGCCGGGAGGGCCCGGTGCGGCACCCCGTTCGGGATGCTCGTCAGCCGCGTCACGGGGATGCCGCCGTACGCCGCCACCAGCGCCTTTGCGCCCTCGCCCAGTGCGACCCGCGCTGCGCACCGGGCGGTCATCGCCCGCTGGACCGCCCGCCCGCGCCAGGTCAGCCCGGGGGTCGGGAGGTGGTCGACGAGCACGACCGGGATGCGCAGGGACAGCGCTGCCAGGACCGCCGACCGGCAGCTGGGGAACGCGATGAGGTTGGCGTGCACGACGTCCGGCCGCACCTCGCGCAGCACCCGGCGGGCGGTCCGCAGCCCGAGGGCGGGGACGACGGTCGAGCGGACCCGGTGCGGGGCGACCGCCGCTGCCACCTGCGACGAGGTGGCCAGCAGGTGCACCTCCACCTGCGGTGGCAGCGCCGCGGCCAGGTAGGACAGGAAGCGCTCCGCGCCGCCGAGCTCCACGGAGTCCGACACCAGGCAGAGCCGGTAGCCCGACGGCAGCGGCTCGCTGGCAGGGGAGCGCATGCGTGGGCAGGTTAGCCTCGCCGCGTGCCCGTCCTGCCCTCGCTGCGCCACGCGCGGTCCGAGCTCGGCCGTCGTGCCGTCGCCCGGTCGCGCCTCGCGCGCCGACTCACCTTCCGTGCGCGCTGGACCAGCACTCGCCGCGTCGACCCGCTCACCGAGTGGGGCTTCGAGCGCGGGCAGCCCGTCGACCGCTGGTACATCGACGGGTTCCTGACGGGTGCAGCCGCGCTGGTGTCCGGTCACGTGCTCGAGGTCAAGGAGGACCTGTACGCCACGGAGCTCGGCGCCGGCTCCGTCGACGTCCTCGACATCGACCCGGAGAACCCGGCTGCCACGGTGGTCGGGGACGTCTGCGACCCGAGCACGCTCGAGCCGGCGCGCTACGACGCCGTCATCTTCACCCAGACGCTCCAGCTCGTCCCGGACCCCACGGCTGCGCTGGCGAACCTGCGGCGGGCCCTGCGTCCCGGGGGCGTGCTCCTCGTGACCGTCCCCTGCCTGAGCCGCTCGGCCGGCCCGGCCGACCGCTGGCGCTGGACGCCGTTCGGCTTCGAGGAGCTGGCAGCCTCCGCCGGGCTGCACGGCGACGTGCGGGGGACGGGCAACGTCCTGGCCTGCCGCGCCTTTCTGCTCGGCGCCGCCGTCGAGGACCTCGACGCGTCGCTGCTCGGCGAGCACGACCGCGAGTGCCCGCTGCTCGTCACCGCCGTCCTGCGGTAGCCCGGCCGGCGAGCACCTGCTCGTACGCCTGGCGCACGCGAGGTGCCGTCTGCGACTGGTCGTGGCGCAGCTCCACGTGGGCGCGGCCACGGCGGCCCTCCGCGGCAGCCCGCGCCGGGTCGAGCAGCCGCACCGCGAGCGCGTCGGCCAGGGCGTCGGCGTCGTCCGTCGGCACGACCGCGCCGGCCCCGGTCTCGCCGATCCCGAGCCGGACGCCCGCCACGTCGGCGCTCACGACCGGGCGGCCCACCGCCATGGCCTCCATGGCGACGAGCGACAGCCCCGCCTCCCAGCGGCTGGGCAGCGCGACCACGTCCGCGGCCACGAGCCAGGGCGCGACGTCGGGCCGGGCTCCGGCGAACACCACCGCGGGCGGGGCAGCGGTGCGCAGGGCCGGCTCGTCCGGACCGTCCCCCACGAGCACCGTCACGACGCCGGGGACCGCGCGTGCCAGCCGCGGGAGCCCCGCCAGCAGCAGGTCCTGGCCCTTCTGGCGGGCCAGCCGGCCGACGCAGACGACGAGGGGACCGTCCGGCAGCCCGAGCTGCCGCCGGGCGGCCGTCCTGGCCGCGTCGTCCGCCGGGGACAGCCGCCGCAGGTCGACACCGTTCGGCAGCACCAGCGCGGGCGTGCGCACGCCGGCCAGCGCACCGGTCTCGCGCTCACCCTCGCTGACGCAGACCTGGAGGTCGGTCCACCGCGACGCCGCGCGCTCCCAGCGCAGGGCCAGCCGCCGCTGGACCCCGTCGACCGCCTCGAAGGACCACGCGTGGGGCTGGAACACCGTGGCGGTCGCGCCGCGCAGCGCGAGCCGTCCTGCCAGCCCTGCCTTCGCGCTGTGCAGGTGCACCAGGTCCGGACGCGCTCGGCGCACGAGCGCCGCCAGGGAGCGCGTCTCGCCGAGGACCTGCGGACCCGGTGCGCGCGTGGCCGGCCAGGACAGCCGCGCGATGCCGGCACGGTCCAGCCACGCCGGCAGGTCGCCGTCGTCGGGGCAGGCGACGACCACCTCCAGCCCGTGCGCCGCCTGGTCGACGGCGAGCTGCCGCACGACGACGGGCACCCCGGCGACCGTGGGCTGGGTGACGTGCAGGACTCGCACAGGATCTCCGCGGAGCTCGGACCGTGCCGACGGTCAGCCGTCAGCGCTCGCACCGGGATGGCCGGTGCCGCCAGGGGCAGCCGTCAGTCGGGGCCGAGCCGCCGCGCGATGCCGGTGGCCGACCGGGGGCTCAGCGTCGCGAGGGCGGCGAGCGCACGTCGTCGCGGCGTCGCGCTGCCCGTCCGCAGCACCTCCAGGGCGTCCCGCCGGCGTCCCGTGCCGGCCGCCGTCGCCTGCAGCCACCGGGCGCTGCTGTGCAGCGCACGGGTTCGCTCGACGGCGCGCCGCTGCGCCGGCGTCAGCAGCGGGTCGCGCAGGACGGCGTCGAGGACGGCGACGCGACCGGCGAGCACGCGCGAGCGGTCCGCGGTCTGCTGCCCCGACCACTGGCGGTACAGGTAGAGCGGTGCGGTCACCAGGCCGGCCCGCGAGCCACGCAGCAGCATCCGCGCGTACAGCTCCCAGTCCGGCCCGTAGCGGAGCGTCTCGTCGAAGCCGCCGACGGACAGCACGGCGCTCCTGCGCAGCGCCGGTGCGGGCAGGAAGTTCCAGCGCAGGACCGCCTCGACCTGGTCGGTGACGGGGAAGTGCGCGGACAGCGACCAGTCGTCCTCGTCGACGGTGCCGAAGGTGCGCCACTCGGTCGTCACGACGTCGAGGTCGGAGCGGTGGACGGCCAGCCAGGAGATCGCCTCGAGCCGGCGCGGGTCCATGGCGTCGTCCCCGTCGAGCACGACCGCGAAGTCGGTGCTCAGCGCAGCGAGCGCGGTGTTCTTCGCAGCGCCCTCGCCGCCCTGGCGGTCCCGGCGCACCAGTCGGACGCGGTCCCGGTACGGGGCGAGCGCGGCGTCCACGTCGTCGGTGGACGCGTCGTCGCAGACCACCACCTCGTCCGGTTGCCGGGTCTGCGCGAACACCGACTCGAGGGCCTCGGGGAGGAAGGCGGCGACGTCGTAGGCGGTCACGAGGACGCCGAGCGTCGGCTCGCCCGGGCGTGCGGCCCGCTCAGGAGGCGGGGCGAGGAAGGGCCACCCGGTCACGACGGGCTCCACCGGGTGATCCGCGCCAGGAGGTCGTCCGGCTCCCACTCACCCACGGCGGTCCGGGGGACGGCGTGGGCGGACGACCCCTCCACGGGCCCGGTCGTGTTGCTGAAGGCGAGCTGGTACCCGGCGCCGGCGGCGAGCCGCGCGTCACGACGTCGCACCGTGCCGGGGACCCCGTAGGGGTAGGCGAGCAGCCGCGGCGCCGTCCCGGTGAGGCGCTCGAGCTGCCTGCGGCTCTCGACCAGCTCCTTCGCGCAGGCGCGCCGGCTCAGCCGTCCCGTCGCGCTGTGGGTGCAGGTGTGCGAGCCGATCTCGAGCAGCGGGTCTGCTGCCAGCTCGACGACCTGCTCGGCGCTCAGCCGTCGGTGGCGCGGGCAGGACGGGACCTCGCCGCCCGCCCGGGACTGCAGGTCCTGCAGCACCGCCTCCACGACGTCCGGCGGCTGACGCAGCAGCAGCTGGTTGAGCCGGCCCAGCGCGCGGCGACGGGCAGCGGCGTCCTGCAGCGCCACGGCCGACGACCGCCGGCCGATCCGGACGACCAGCGGGCCAGGACCGAGCAGCTCCAGCACGAGGTGCTCGAGGCGGTCCCACCAGAACTCGCGCCGGTCCTCGAGCACGTCGGTGACGACGAACAGGGTGGCCGGCAGTCCGAGGTCCCGGAGCACGGGCACGGCGTCGTGGAGGTTGTCGGCGTAGCCGTCGTCGAAGGTGATGGCGGCGCGGGCACGGGCCCCCGGGCGGGCCGGCTGCAGGACCTCTGCTGCGGGGACGACGTCGAAGTGCTCGCGGAGCGCCTCCAGCTGGCGTCGCAGGCGGTCGGGGTCGACGACCATCCCAGTGGGGTCGAGCGGTTCGCGGGCGATCCGGTGGTACAGCACGACGACGTCCCGGCCGCGGGCGCGGAAGCGGCGCGGGAAGCGGGGGCGGCGGTCGGCCAGCCGGCGCGCGGCATCCACCGCACGACCTGCAGGGTGCACGCTGCGGCCCGGTGCCGTCGCCGTCACGACAGCGCCACCGCTGGCTCCGGACGTCTTGACCGTTGCAGGCGCCAGTGCACCAGCAGGAGGCAGACGACGGCCGGCGCGACGCGACCCTGGCCCCAGTACAGGTACCGCGGCAGCTCGAACAGGCCGACGACGGCCACCGGGTAGAGGAGGTAGGCCCACGCCCGGCCCTCGCAGCACCGGCGGTAGGTGAAGCCGATCGCGAGTCCCGCGACCAGGAAGAACACGAGACCACCGACCACCCCGTAGTCCACGAACGGGATGGCGAGTCCACCGGTGCTGTTGAACTCCGGATTGCCGTACTGGCGCAGGATCGTGTCGTAGTCGTCCGGCTGGACGCTGCCGGTCAGCCGCTCGTAGAGGTGCAGCTGCGACACGACCGGCGCTGTCCAGAAGGCCTCTGCGCTGCCGTACGGCAGCCGGGCGTCGCCGTTGTTGTAGGTCAGGGCGAGCTGACCGTTGTTGTAGGCGGTCGCGTAGTAGCCGGCGAGCCGTTCGACGGCGAAGTCGGCGAACGACCCCCGCGACGTCTGGGAGTAGAAGACCCAGCTGCGCGAGTACTCGAACACGCTGAACAGCGCGATGACGGACGGCACCAGGAGCACGGGCGCGAGCCGCACGACACGCCGTCCGACCCCAGTCCGGCGCGACGCCGTCCACAGGGCCAGGACGGTGACCGCAGGGATCGCCACCTCGAGCACGGCCAGCCGCTCGGCCAGGAAGAACGTGCGGAGCAGGGCCAGGGCGAAGACCAGCACGAGACGGCGGACGAGGCGCCCGTCCGGCACGCTGCTGAGCACGAGGCAGCTGACGACGGCGTAGGCGATGCCGACCTGCGTGAGCGTCGTGATGCCGGCCACCGGTGCGAACAGGTCTCGCAGCGGAGAGCCGAAGTTGTCCTGGCTCGTCGCGGCTGCCACGAAGTCGGACAGGCGTGCGCCCCTGGCGACGCCCACGACGCCGAACGCGAGGTAGCCGACCATCGTCACGCGGAACAGGACGGTCGAGGACCGCTGCAGGACCCCGAGCTCCCGAGCGCTGAGGTCCGGCCAGGTGCCTGAGGTGTCCCTGCGGCGACCGACGAGCGGGATGAGCGCCGTGATCGCGAACATCAGCGCCCCGACGGCGAACAGCGTGGCGGTCGCGTCGGTCAGCGACTTCGGCGTGCCGTACGCGGACCGGAAGCGAGCGTCGTCGAAGGAGAAGGCCAGCCAGAGCGTGATCGGCACGATCAGGACGACGGCTCCCGGTGGTGACAGCCACCAGACGCCGCGGGGCTGCCCGCTCATCGCGGGACCAGCGCGGCGGGGCTGCGACGGTCGGCCTCGGGCTCGCCCTCGGCCAGGAGGTCCGCGCGCAGCTCCCACCGGCGTCGAGCGAGCTCGAGGACCAGCGCCAGGCAGCCGCCGACGCACAGTGCCAGCAGGACGGCGAGGCGCCGCTGCCGAGCGCCGGGTCCCGACTGCACGGACACCTCCCGGACCACGGGGACCAGGTCGGCGCCGGACGTGCGGCCGTCGATCGCCAGGTCGTTGCGACGGGCCAGCAGCCGACCGACCTCGGCAGCCAGGCCGGACCGCTGCAGGCGTGACCCGCCCGGGTCCAGGGCAGCCAGCCGGTCGCGCACGATGATGAGCTCTCCCGCCACCCTGCCCTGCAGCTCGTCCACCCGGCGCTGCGCCGTGGCGAGGCGGGCCTGCCGGTAGCCGTCCACGCACGCCAGCGCGGAGCGTCGTGCGCTGGCGGCGTCCTCGGCGGACGTGCGCACCAGCACCACGTCGCTCAGGCCGGCCTGGACGGCCGTCGACCGGCCGCACGGGTCGTCGTCCGGCTGCTGGTCCCGGCCGGCCGGCGACAGCAACAGCCGCAGCTGGTCCTGCACGAACCGGTCGGGTGCCTGCTCGGCCGCTTCGCCGAGGCGCGGATCGGCCCGCACCAGGATCCCGACGGTCGCGGTGGCGCGTCGAGCGGGGACGGCCGCCGTCCCCGCGGCCACGGACGCCGCGACCACGAGGCAGGCGGCGAGCAGCAGCAGGAGCGACGACCGCAGCCGCCGTCGCGGCCACCGGGGCGTCACGGCCCCGCGTGACGACGGCGTCGTCGGACCGCGTTCGCGGGTGCGTCCTGCCACCCCGCTGCTCCCTCGCCGGTCGCGCAGGTCCGCGTCGTCCGCAGCGTCCCGCTCATGCAGCCACCGGCCCGGCGACGGCAGGCCCGCGTCGCCGGGAGCGCAGAGGTCTCACCGTGCAGAGGCTAGCGGCGGTGCGCGGCCCGCCAGGACCGTTCCGGGTGACTGTTACGCTCCCGGCGACTCGTCGAGGAGGGATGCAGGACTTGGGGCGCAAGAGCCGGGCCCGAGTCGCGTCCGGTCGAGCGCTGCGCGCCGGCCTCGAGCGTCTGCAGGCACTCGATCCCAGTCGGCTCGGGCTGCCGTCGCGAGCGGGGGCGTCGGTGCCGGCGGGGTTCGTCTGCGTCTACCGCGCTCGGAACGCCGCGGTGCTCGCGGAGCTCCTGTCCGGCCTGCCCGACGGCGCCACCGTGCGGCTGTGGTGCCTGGACACCCCTCCTGCGGGTCTGGCGGCGTGCACCGTCGGCAGTGGTCCGGGGACGAGGTTCTCCCTGCTGAACGCGCTGGTCGCCACGATCCCGGCAGCCTCGCGCACGGCCGGACTCATCCTGTCCGACGACGACTACGCCTTCCGGGTCGGCTCGCTGGAGCAGCTGCTCGCCATGGGCCCGCCGTTCGCGCTCGACGTCTGGCAGCCGGGGCACTCCGCCTCCAGCTGGGTGAGCTATCCGTTCGTGCGGCGCCGCACCAACACCTGCCTGCGGCGGACGACCTTCGTGGAGCAGGGTCCGGTCGTGGTCCTGTCGGCGGCTGCGCAGGAGGTCCTCCTGCCGCTGCCGGAGGACCTCGGGATGGGCTGGGGGGCCGAGGTGCGCTGGACCGGCCTCGCGCTCGAACGGGACCTGCGGATGGCCATCGTCGACGCGACGTCGATCGACCACCTGACCCAGCCCGGGGTGGCGTACGACCGGTCGGCCGAGTTCGACCAGCTCTCGGCGTTGCTGGCCGAGGGAGGGCACGCGCGGGTCGAGGTGCTCCAACGCGAGCTGGAGCGGGTCCGGCCGCGCGCTGCGCGGGGTCGCGTGCGGGCGCACCGTGCCGCGTGACGGGCGGCTGGCCCTGGTGAGCGGGCCGGCAGCCGACGCGTCACCCCGCCTCGCCGGCCGGAGGCCGCGCAGCCGAGACGACGTGGCACCGTGACGGGCGGACCGGCGCGCGTGGGGCTCGCGATCTCCACGATCGGTCGTCCCACCCTCTCCAGGCTGCTCGACAGCCTGACCGGCTCCGCGCAGCGTCCTTCGGCGGTCGGGATCGCCGACCAGTCGCCGGAGGGCCTGCAGCTGGTGCCGGGTTCGTGGCCCTTCCCGGTCCGGGTCGTGCGCAGCAGCGGCGGGCTGAGCACCGGACGGAACGCCGCTGTCGAGCTGCTCGGAGCCGATGCCGACGTCGTCGGCTTCCCGAACGACGACACCGTGTACCCGCCGGAGACGCTCGCGAGGGTCGGCGCAGCGTTCGCGGCGGACGCTGGCGCTGCGGTGGCCTGCAGCCTGGTCGAGGAGGGACGCCCGCGCTTCGAGCTCCCGCGCGGCGGCGGTCTCGACCGGCGCAGCGTCTGGCGGGCGATCGAACCGGCGACCTTCGTGCGCGTCCCGGTGTTCCGGGCACTGCAGGGGTTCCGACAGGACCTGGGCACCGGCTGCGCGACGCCGTGGCAGTCGGGTGAGGGGACCGAGCTGCTGCTCAGGATCCTGGCGTCGGGCCAGGTCGTGTCCAGCCGTCCCGACATCGCCGTCACGGGCTTCGGCGAGCGCCGGACCCTGAGCGACGCGGAGCTCGTCAGCAAGCACCGGCGGTACGCACGAGGCACGGGGTACGTGTACCGGCTCCACCACTACCCCCTCTCAGCCAGGTGCAGGATCGTGGTGGCGCCCTGGGTGAAGATCACCCAGCATGCCGACACGCCGGCACTGGGCCTGCGCCTCGCGTACGCACGCTCGCTGGGCAGGATCGAGGGCCTGCTGGCGCGGACGTCGTGAGCCCCAGCGGACGGACGGTGCTGCGTCGGGCCCCGGCCGCAGGCAGCCGTCCGGCTCACGGACGGGGACGGTCGCTGCGCTCGAGGTGGTCACGGTCGGAAGTGGAGGAAGCATGCAGCACCCAGACCCGGTAGGACGCGACCGGGCGGCCGCGCGGGTCGGCGTGGTCGTGCCCGCGTACCAGGTCGGGAAGTACGTCGGGGACACCCTGCGCTCGGTGCAGGCGCAGACGCTGCAGGACTGGGAGTGCGTCGTCATCGACGACGGGTCCTCGGACGACACGGCGGCCGTCGTGCAGCGGATCGCGGCCGACGATGCGCGGATCCGCCTGTCGAGGCAAGCGAACCAGGGGCTGTCCGCAGCCAGGAACGCCGGCATCGCGAAGCTGTCCGACAGCGTGCAGTTCGTCGCCTTCCTGGACTCCGACGACCTCTGGCTCGACGACGCGCTCAGCCGTCTCGTCGAGGCCCTGGCCGGTGATGAGCGCGCCGTCGGCGCCTACGGGTACGCGGAGTTCATCGACGAGCAGGGGAGGCCGCTCGATCCCGGTGTCCATCCCCAGCGGCAGCGGGCCAGGATGCGGGTCGAGGGACTGCGGGTCCGTCGGGTCGCCGAGCGGGAGCCGCTCACCTTCGACGAGCTCGTGGTCGCCGGGCCCGTGTGGCCGCCGGCCGTCGCACTGCACCGACGGGCAGCGGTGCAGCTCGTGGGGCCGTTCGACACGTCCCTCCGGCAGGCGGAGGACGTCGACTTCTACACGCGCATGGCACGGCACGGTCACTACGTCGCGCTCGGTCAGCAGGTGGCCTGGTACCGGCAGCACGCCGGCCAGATGACGCAACGCCGTGCGGAGTTCTGGTTCGCGAACGACACGGTGCGGCACAAGGCGTGGCAGTCGGCGGAGAACACCGACCGGCAGCGACGCGCCGCCGTCATCGCCTGGCGCTGGGCCCAGCTCCGGCGCATCGCGCGCTGTGCGCTGCGGCTGTCCTCCGCGGTCCGGCGTGCTGACTGGGGCGGTGCCCGTCGGCTGTCGCGAGGCCTGGCCCTGCTCACCCTGCAGCTGACCGGGAGCGGACCGCCGCCGCCGGAGCTGGAGCACGTCCTGCTCACGGGACGTGACGTGTGACGCGTCGACCTCGTCCCGTCAGGCGCAGGACGCAGGCGCTGCCGGGCGTACCCCTGTTCGGGTGATCCCGGGTCGCCGTGACCCGGCCGATCCGTCGAGTCATGCGCAAGCCACTGAGCGTCCTGACCCTCTCGGCCCTGGTCGCTGCGCTCTCGACGCAGGTCGCAGGCGCTCCGGTCGCGGCGGCGGCGCAGCACCGCCCGGCGCGAGTCGCCGAGGTCAGCTCCTCGTCCGAGCTCCGCGCTCGTGAGCGGACGGCCCCGATCGTCCGCACGACGTCGCCGACGAAGCGGCCGAGCGCTCCGGTCGTGCCCGCAGGACCCGTGGTGCGCGCCGAGGCCTTCGGCGCAGCGGGTGACGGCGTGGCGGACGACACGCTGGCGCTCCAGCGCGCCCTCGACAGCCTGGCGCCAGGGTCCACCCTCTCGCTGTCCGCTGGCAGGACCTACGTCCACACCGACGTCCTCGTCCTCAGGAGGCCCGGGGTACGCCTGTCCGGCCCCGGAACGCTGCTGGCCACCGACGAGGCGCGGTCCGCGGTCCGTGTCGCAGCGGACGACGTCACCCTCGACGGCGGTCTGGTGCTCCGCCTGGCGCGGTCCACGCGCCGGTGGGACGCCTTCGAGCAGATGAAGCTCCGGCTCGACGGGCACACGGGGACCGTCGTGCGCGGCGTCACCATCGACGGTGCCGCAGCGGCCGGCATCTACGTGGGCGGAGCGGCGAGGTTCCGCCTCGAGGACGTCAGCGTCCGGAGCACCCGCGCGGACGGCATCCACATCACGGGCGGCTCGCACGACGGGACGGTGCTGCGACCGAAGATCGTCCAGAGCGGGGACGACGGTGTGGCCGTGGTGTCGTACAAGGGCGACGGTGCCATCACCCACCACATCGACGTCGTCTCGCCGGTCGTGCTCGGCACGACCTGGGGCAGGGGGCTGAGCGTCGTCGGCGGGGAGGACATCCGCTACCGGGACGTCCTGGTCGACGGCTCGAACGCGGCCGGCGTCTACGTCGCCAACGAGGGCGCCCCGTACTTCACCTTCGGCACGCGACGCGTCTCCGTGGTCGGCGGGCAGCTGCGCAACAGCAACCGCAACCCGGCGATCGACCACGGCGCGGTCCTGCTCTACAGCGCTCAGGCCGGTACCGAGGTGGCCGACACGGTCGTCGAAGGACTGTCCATCTCGGGCACCCGTCTGGCGGCGAGCTGGAACGTCGGGGTGGTCAGCGACGGCGGTCGGGTCGTGCGTGCCGCCTTCCGACGGATCGCCCTGACCGGCCCGGCGCCGCACCCGTTCCACAGCAACGTGCCGGCGTCCTCCTACAGCCGCACCGGGTGGACGTCCGACGGCGTGCCACTGCGCTGACCAGCCGTGGGAGACGCTCGGAGTCCGTCCCCGAGGATCACCTGCGGGGGTATCGTCACCGCGACCCGCCGCGCCGTCTGCGCCCCGACTGCAAGGAGCACGTCCGCGTGAGCGAGTTGTCCTCGTGACCGGCGACGGCGCGCACCACGAGGCTCCCAGAGTGGTGGCTGGGCGGTCCGTACCGGGTTCCTCGGACGCGCGGCGGCGCATCATCGCTCGCGCCAGGCCGGTCACCCGTCGGGGGCCGGGGATCGGCGCCCTCGCGGGCCTGCTCGTCGTCCTCCCGATCGCGGTGGGGGTCCTCGCCGGGCCCGTCGCGGAGACCCTGCTGACCCCCCAGTACCGAGCCTCGGCCGTCATCGACCTGCAGCAGGACCCCCCGGCGCTCGGCGGGACCGAAGGAGCGTCCGCCGAGCTCCGGGACCGCTTCGTGCAGGGCGAGGTCATCGTCATCCAGGCACCTGACCTCCTGGCCGAGGCCCGAGGCCAGGAGCAGGAGGGCACGTCCCTGGTCGCTCGGCAGGTCGGGATCACGGACGCGGTCGAGGTCGAGGTGACTGCGCCCGGAGCGTCCGAGGCCGTGGCGACCGCGAACCGCGTCGTGGAGCTGTACACGAGCAGGCGGAGCCAGGCGTTCGACGAGCGTGCCGGTCGAAGGACGGCGACCCTCGAGCAGCAGCTCGCCGCGCTGGAGACCGAGTCACCGCCGGGTGCTGACGACGCGACCGCTGTCGTGAGCGAGTACGCGCGGCTGACGGCGGCGCTCAACGACGTGCGGCTGGCTGCCGCCAGCTTCGAGGGGTCCACGGTCATCAGCGCCGCCACGATCCACGACGCCTCGCGGACGGGGTCGGCGCTGCGGCGCGGCGTCCTCGCGGGGCTCGCGACGCTGGTGCTGGCGATCGGGGCTGTCGTCCTCCTGCGCACCAGCCGGCACCGGGTGCAAGGGGTTGAGCCGGCCAGGCGGTCATGAACGGCCCGCCAGGACGGCTGGACGGCCCTCGGCTGTCCGGGCGGGGCGTGCTGCGGTGGCTCCTGCTGGCCACGCACGTCCCCGAGGGCGCACGCGGCGGCGGCATCGTCCGGTACACCGTCGAGCTCGCGAGCGCCCTCGCTGCACGGCCAGACGTCGAGCTCACCGTGCTGGTGATGCCCGCGGCGGAGCCCTTCTTCGCGGAGCTGCTCGGCCCGGCCCGTGTCCGGACCGTCCCCGGCCTGCCGACCGTCGCCATGTCCGTGCTGGAGCGGTACGCCACGCCGCTGCTCGAGCGCGGAGGGCCGTACGACGTCGTGCAGGGCGTCAAGCACCTGGTGCCCGTGCGCGCCAGCGGGGTGCGGCTGCTGACCGTGCACGACATGCTGCCCTTCGACCGGCCGCAGGACTTCGGCGTGCTGAAGCGGTCACTGCTCCGAGGGCCGTACGCGGCCTCCCTGCGCGGCGCGGACGCGCTGGTCTGCGTGAGCGCCGCGACGCGGGACCGCCTCGTCGAGCGGCTGCCCGCCGTCGGCCCGCGGGCCGACGTCGTCCCACTGGCGGTGTCCAGCGCACTGCTCGCAGCAGCCCCGGAGGCGGTCCCGAGCCTGCGCGACCGCGTCTTCGCGCTGGCGGTGGGTGATCCGTCGCCGCGCAAGAACATCGCGCTGCTCGTGCACTGCTGGAGCGCGGTCGTGGCGCAGGAGCCCGGAGCGGTCCTCGTCCTGGCCGGGCCACCCGCCTGGGCCGCGTCGAGCTACGGCGCGGCGTTCGACGAGCTCGTCGCGTCGGGCTCGGTGGTCAGCCTGGGCCGCGTCCCTGACGCGCAGCTGCGCTGGTGCTACCAGCGGGCCGCGGTCGTCCTGTGCCCGAGCCTGCTCGAGGGCTTCGGGCTGCCCGCCGTGGAGGCCCTCGCGCACGGCGCCCCCCTCATCACGTCGACCGATCCCGCGCTCGAGGAGGCCAGCGGCGGGGCGGCCCAGCACGTGCCGGTCGACCGTCCCGACCTGTGGGTCCAGGCGGTGGTGGGCGCCCTGCGCGGCCGACGCCCACCCGGCGCCGGGGGACCGGTCCGCACCTGGGAGCAGGTAGCTGAGGAGACGGTCGCCGTCGCCCGACAGCGCTCGAGCGCGTGAGCGCCGAGGGTCCACCGCGGACCGCCGTCCCTCGCCCCCGCGTCCTGCTGACCCTGACCGACGTGCCGCACCCGGCTGACCGCGGCAAGCGGATGCGCCAGGCGGCACTGCTGCACGGGCTCGCGGCAGTCGCTCGAGTCGACGTCGCGGTGCTCCTCCCGAGCGAGGCCGCGCACGACGGGGCGGTGCCCGCATCGTTCGGCGCGGAACGGTCGGCCTTCTTCTCGGTCGAGCTGCACCGTCGCTGGCGTGCGCTGTGGCGGGTCGCCCGTCACCGGGTCCCGTGGCAGGTGGCCGTGCGCCGCTACGGGCAGGTGCAGCTGGCCCTGGCCGCGTGGGCGCAGGCCCCGTACGACCTCGTCGTCCTCGGGTCCCTGGACCACGAGGTCGCGCTGCGCGGGGTGGTGCCGGCGGCACGCACGGTCGTCGACCTGGACGACGTCGAGACCGACAAGCAGTGCGCCTTCCTCGCCCTGCCCAAGGCACGTGACCTCCGGGGCAGGTTGGAACGCGGGCAGCGGCGGCTGGAGCTCCCCATGTGGCAGCGGCTCCAGGAGCAGGCCTGCGAGCGCAACGAGGCGGTCCTCGTCTGCAGCGAGCTGGACCGCGAGCGCCTCGGCCACCCCTCCGCCACTGTCGTGCCGAACACGTACGCGGATCCCGGTGAGCGGGTCGTCCCGCAGGACGGCCCACCCGTCCTGCTCATGGTCGGGACCTGGCAGTACGGGCCGAACTCGGACAGCGCGCGGTTCGCGGCCCGCGAGATCCTGCCGCTCATCCGACGCCGTGTCCCTGCGGCGCAGCTCCGTCTCGTCGGGGCCGGCAGCACCGGGCTGGCAGACCTGGTGGGACTGGACGGCGTCCAGGTCGTGGGGTACGTCGACGACCTCCGGGACGAGCTCCGCCGGGCGAGCCTGACCCTGGTGCCGTGGCGCTACGGCGGCGGGACGCGGCTCAAGGTCCTCGAGGCGCTGGCCTGGGGACTGCCGCTCGTGTCGACGAGCCTGGGCTGCGAGGGGCTCGACCTCCTGCCCGGCGTCCACGCGCTCGTGGCCGACGACGCCACCTCCTTGGCGGCAGCCGCCGTCAGCCTGCTGGAGGACCGCTCGCTGCGGCAGCGCTACGCCGACGCCGGTCACGAGCACTACCGCGCCCGCTTCACCCCGGACGTCGCCGATGCGGCCCTCGCTGCCGTCGTCGCGTCGAGCGTGCGCCGGCAGCCGGTCTGACCGCCCGGACCACGACGGCAGGAGCTGGGCGCCTCCGCCTCAGCCGTGGGCCTTCAGCTGCCGTCCGCCCGGTCCGGTCCAGGTCCCGCTCGTGCGCCGACGCCAGGTCCCTGCGGCCGCGCGCGGAAGGGCGGCGGCGCCCATCGCGAGCAGCCGGCTCCGGCGTGGTTGACCGCCGTCGCGCGCCACGGTGACGGCGAGCCGCCGCACCTCGGGTCCCCCGTCGAGCAGCGCCGCCTTGAGCTGCGCCCGCGACAGGACGCGCCGGTGCTCGGCGATGGTCTGCGCCAGGACCGCCTGCTCCGACGCCGACAGGTCCGCCTGCGCCGCGGTCCGCGTCAGGAGCTCCACGGCCGACGCCAGCATGCGCGGCCGGTCGGCGCTGACGTTGCCGCCGTGCATCCGGTACAGCGACAGCGGCTCGTCGACCACGCCCAGGCGACTGCCCGACAGGACCATCCGGATCCACAGGTCCCAGTCGGTGGCGTAGCGGATCGTCTCGTCGAAGCCACCGGCGTCGAGGAATGCCGACCGCCGCACCGCAGCGTGGCCGAAGACGGGGTTGTACGCCAGGACGGTCCGGCGGACGTCCGGTCCTGGCAGCGGGTTCGTCGGCCCGTACCAGCGTCCGAGGGTGACGTCACCCTGCACCAGGAGGGCATCGGTCGTCACGACGTCCAGCCCGGGGTCCTGCCGCAGCGCTGCCTCCAGGGCGGCCAGCCGCCCCGGCAGGAACTCGTCGTCGGCGTCCAGGAACACGACGAAGGGCGACGTGCTGGCGGCGACGGCCGAGTTCTTCGCTGCGGCCTCGCCCCGGTTGACGGGGTGCCGCACGACGCGCACGGCGTCGCCGAAGCTCGCCAGGACCTCGGCGGTGGCGTCCGAGGAGGCGTCGTCGCAGACGACGACCTCCGCGGGTGCAGGGGACTGGTTCAGCGCCGACCGGATCGCCGCGGGCAGGTGCTCGGCGGCGTCGAAGGTGGCGATGACGACGCTCCACGCCGTCCCGGCAGCACTGGCGGAACCGTCCCGTTCCAGCTCCGGCAGCGGCGCTGCCGGTCGCGGGGGTTGGCGTCCGTCCTGCACCGGCAGGATGGTACGAGCCTGCCACCGCGCCCGGACGCCGGCCGCCCGGCGCCGTCCACGCCCGCGCGGGCAGGAGGCAAGATGGGTGCATGAGCATGCGTCCCACGGACATCAACATCGCCGGCGCCATCGACCTGTCGTCGCTGCGGGCGCCGGCCGCCGCGGCACCGGCCGCCGCCGGCCCGCGCAGCCAGCACGTCCTCGACGTCACCGAGGCGACCTTCGAGCGCGAGGTGCTGCAGCGCTCGCTCACGGTGCCGGTGCTCATCGACTTCTGGGCCGAGTGGTGCGGCCCGTGCAAGCAGCTCTCGCCGGTGCTCGAGAAGCTCGCCGCCGAGGGCGGCGGGGCCTGGGTCCTCGCCAAGATCGACGTCGACAGCAACCAGGCCATCGCCGGGCAGCTGCAGATCCAGAGCATCCCGACGGTGCTGCTCGCCATCGGCGGCCGTCTGGTGCAGGGCTTCACGGGCGCGCTGCCCGAGCGCGACCTGCGCGCCTTCCTCGACCAGGTGCTCGCCGCGGCCGCGCAGGCCGGCCTGGGCGGACCCGTCGACGGCGGTGCGGAGGCCCCCGCGGCCGCTCCCGCCGACCCCGACCTCGTCGCCGCCGAGGACGCCATGGCCGAGGGCGACTACGCCGGCGCGACCGCGGCCTACGAGGCGCTGCTCGCCCGCAAGCCCGGTGACCCCGAGGCCGTCGCGGGCATCGCCTGGTCGGCGCTGCTCGCCCGCAGCGCCGAGCTCGACCCGGCCGCGGTGCTCGCCGCCGCACAGGCAGCGCCGGACGACGCGGCGGCGCAGACGGCCGCCGCCGACGTCGAGGTGCTCACCGAGCAGATCGACGCGGCCATCGAGCGCCTCATCGCCTACGTCCGGCGCAGCGCGGGCGACGACCGCGACACGGCCCGCAAGCACCTGCTGTCGCTGTTCGACGCCCTCGACCCCGACGACCCGCGCATCGTCACCGGACGCCGGTCGCTGTCGAACGCCCTGTTCTAGCCGCTGCACCCGACCGGGCTCAGGCGCCCGGTCCGGTCGGGACGGCGGCGCGCACCACTGCGAGCGGCGCCCGGCCGTCGCCGGCCGGCGCGCCGGTCCGGGTCGACACGGCGTCCACGCCGAACGCCTCGCGGACGGCCGAGGACGTCGCGTCCGTCAGCCCGGGCAGCAGGAGCAGCAGCACGCCGCCCGGCGCGAGGGCCCGGCGCAGGTGGCGCAGGTCGGCCGCGGACCAGTCGGCGTCGACCGACCGCTCCACGACGACCGCGCACGCGTGCCGCCCGCCCGGGACGCCGGCCAGCCAGTGGTGCGGACCCGTCCGCACGCCCCGCGCCGAGAGCGGCACCTCGCAGCGCAGCTCCGGCACCGCCGCGCGGCCGGCGACGTCGCCGCCGACGAGCAGCACCGGCCCGCGCAGGTCCTCGGCGTAGCGGGACAGCGCCCGCGCCACCTGCTCGTCCGACGGCGGGGGGGCGTCGGCGCGACGGTGCCGGGAGGGCGCCGTCCGGCGCACGACCCGCCCGGCGACCTGCCGGCCCCGCTCGACCGCCCGGCCCAGCCGGACCGCACCGCCGGACCGCGCGGGCGCCGGCGCGGCGACGCCCGTCCGGCCCTCGAGCGCCAGCCGCTCCTCCCGTACGAGGGCGCGCAGCTCGTCGCCCAGGAGCTCCTGGCCGCCCAGCCAGTCCAGGAAGCCGGCCCGGCCGGTGTCGTACCGGGTCGCCGGGTCGGCGCCCAGCCCGGTGGCGCTGATGGACGACGGGTGCAGCCGGTACCAGGCGCTGGTGGCGCCGCTCATGACCACGGTGCCCCGCAGCTGCGCGGCGGAGTTGAGCACCTGGTCCTCGTACATCCCGGAGAACGCCTCGAGGTCGGACGTCCACGCGCCGAGCAGGTCGGCGCGCACCAGCAGGCTGCACGTCGGCGTGGCGTAGGCGCCGTGGCGCAGCACGGCCGACAGCAACCGCTCGCCGGGCACCACCGTGCCGGGCGCGAACGCCAGCAGCGACAGGACGTCCCGCGCCCCGGGGTCGCGCCAGCTGCGCCAGCTCCAGGCCCGGCCGACCACCACCGAGGCGCCCGGGGAGCGCTGCAGCAGCCGGACCTGGTGCTCGAGGTGCCCCGGCTCCCACACGTCGTCGGCGTCCAGGTTCGCGACGAGCTGCCCGCGGGCCGCCGCGAAGCCGGCGCGCCGGCTCGCGCCGATGCCCCGGTTCGCCCGGCCCGGGTGGCTGACGAGCCGCACCCGCTCCGGACGGGCGTCGCGCACGCGCTCGGCGACGGCCAGGCTGCCGTCCGTCCCGCCGTCGTCGACCAGGACGAGCTCCACCGCGCTCCAGGTCTGCGCGAGGACGCTGGCGGCCGCCTGTTCGAGGTAGGCGGCGGCGTCCTTGAACGGCATGACGACCGACACCAGCGGGTCGAGCGGGCGGAGGGCCACGGGCGGCTCCGTTCGCTGTCTCGCGCGCGGCCGGTGCAGGCGCGCCGTCGCGCCGGGGCGAGCGCGGGCGTGCGCGAGGCTACCGGCCGGGCGGCTCGTAGCATCGGGGCGCCCGCCCGACGTCGACGAGGAGCCCGCAGCGCATGGCAGACAGCGCGACGCGTGCGGCGCCCCCGGTGACCGTGGTGGTCTCGACGGTCGACCGGCCCGCGCTGCTCGCCCGCTGCCTCGAGGCGCTGCTCGACGGGTCGCGGCAGCCGCGGGCCGTCGTCGTCGTCGACCAGGGCGGCGCGGACGGCACTGCGCGCGCCGTGGAGCGCGCCCGGGAGCGCGGGCTCGACGTCGTGCACCTGCGGCAGCCGCGCCGGGGGCTGTCGGCCAGCCAGAACGCCGGCGTCGCGGCGGCCCGCACACCGGTCGTCGCGATCGTCGACGACGACTGCGTCCCCGACCGGCGCTGGGTCGAGGTGGTCGAGCGGTCCTTCGCCGCGGCCGAGGGCCCGCTGCTGCTGACCGGACGGGTGCTGCCGCGCCCGCCCGAGGGCGACCGGGTCGCCGCGGTGTCGACCCGCGACCGGCCGGACGCCGCCGAGTGGGCCGCGCCGCCGATGCCGTGGCACCTCGGCACCGGCGGCAACTACGCCGTGACGCGCGTGGCCTACGAGGCCGTCGGCGGCAACGACGAGCGCCTGGGCACCGGCTCGCCCGGCCGCGGCGGCAACGACCTCGACCTGTTCCACCGCTTGGTCGCCTCGGGCGTGCGGGCCCGCTACGAGCCCGAGCTGCTCGTGCACCACGAGCGCTCGACGCTCGCGGAGTTCACCAGCCGCCGCGGCAGCTACGGCTTCGGGACGGGCGCGATGCTCGGGCTGTGGCTGCGTGCGCGCGACCCGCAGGCGCTGGTCGTGCTCGCCGGCTGGCTGCGGCTGCGGGCGGGTGTCGCCCGGCGCCGGCGGCGCGCGGGCGGGGTGCGCCAGGAGGTCCGCGTC
>CAXTFU010000041.1:0-20530 GCA_964243385.1 uncultured bacterium
GCAGGACGCTGCCCGTGAGCAGGCCCAGCGCGAGCGCGGCGCCGAGGGCGCCCCGACGGCCGGCGCGTCGCGTCGAGGACGGGTGCGTCGACGAGGTGGTCATGAGGGTGTCTCCCTGGTGGCGGAGGTCGAGCGGCGGTGGAGGTCCGCGGTGGGCTGTCCGCGGTGGCGGTCCCCGGGCGGGTCCCGGAGCGGGGCCGTGGCGGCGAGCAGCGGTGGCGTGTCCGGCGGGCGGTGCGGGCGGTGCGGGCGGTGGCGGCGTGCGTGCGTGCGGTGGTGGCGTGCGAGGCGGTGACGGCGTGCGTGCGGCGGGGCTGCATGGCCCTCGACTGCCAGGACGACGGGAGGGGCCTCCGGTCGTCCTGCGTGACGTCGCACAACAGCACAAGACGGGCATCCATGCCCGGTGCGCCGTCCTGCGGCCCGTGGAGACCCCTTCCCGTCGGAGCGGCTCCGCACCCGCCGACGGCAGCGCTCGGGCATCATGGTCGGACGCGCGCGAGCGCGATCCCGGGTCGTCCAGGGGCAGGACAAGGGACTTTGAATCCCTGAACGGAGGTTCGATTCCTCCCCCGGGAGCGCGGCGGGTCCCGCTGGGACCCCCGGTAGCATCGGTCCGGCGTCGGCTCTCGGCGTCCTGCCCGCCGCGAGGAGCCCGTCGTGACCGAGCCGCGGCTCGCCGCCGTCGTCGTCCTGGCCGCCGGCGAGGGCACCCGGATGCGCAGCGCGAGCACCCCCAAGGTGCTGCACCCGCTGTGCGGCCGCACGATGCTCGGCCACGTCGTGCACGCCGCGCGGGCGCTCGACCCCGACGAGCTCGTCGTGGTGGTCGGGCACGCCCGCGAGCAGGTCACCGCGCACCTGGCCGAGGTCGATCCGGCTGCACGGGCCGTCGTGCAGGAGCAGCAGCACGGCACCGGGCACGCCGTCCGCGTCGCGCTCACGGCGCTGGCGGAGATCTCCGGCGAGCCGCTCACCGGCACCGTCGTCGTCGTCCCCGGCGACGCGCCGCTGCTGACGTCCGACACGCTCGCCGCGCTCGTCCGCCGGCACGCCGAGGCCGGTGCCGCGACGACGCTCCTGACGGCGGTGCTCGACGACCCGACCGGCTACGGGCGCGTGGTGCGCGACGACGAGGGCGCGGTGGTGGCCGTCGTCGAGCAGCGCGACGCCGACGAGGTCGTCCTGGCCGTGCGCGAGGTCGCGACCAGCGTCTACGCCTTCGACGCGATGCTGCTGACGGCCGCGCTGCAGCGGCTCACCACCGACAACGCGCAGGGCGAGGAGTACCTGACCGACGTCGTCGGTCTGCACCGCGAGGCCGGCGCGGTCGTCACCGCGTCCGTGGCGCCGGACGCCGCCGAGACGATGGGCGTCAACGACCGGGTGCAGCTCGCGCAGGCGCGGGCGCTGCTGCGCGACCGCCTCGTCGAGCAGCACCAGCGGGCCGGCGTCACGGTCGTCGACCCGCGCACCACCTGGGTCGACGTCGACGTGCAGCTCGCCATGGACGTCGTGCTCGAGCCTGGCTGTCAGCTGCAGGGCGCGACGAGCGTCGCGGCCGGTGCCGTGGTCGGACCGGACACGACGCTGCGCGACTGCGAGGTGGGGGAGCGCGCGAGCGTCGTCCGCTCGCACGCCGTCGGCGCGCGCATCGGCGCCGGCGCCGACGTCGGGCCGTACACCTACCTGCGGCCCGGCACCGAGCTCGGCCCGTCCAGCAAGGCCGGCGCGTTCGTCGAGATCAAGGCCAGCACGGTCGGCGAGCGCAGCAAGGTCCCGCACCTGTCCTACGTCGGCGACGCCACGATCGGCGCGGGCGCGAACATCGGCGCCGCCACCGTGTTCGTGAACTACGACGGCCGCGACAAGCACCGCACGACCGTCGGCGACGGCGCACGCGTCGGCAGCGACACGATGCTCGTCGCGCCGGTCGAGATCGGCGCCGGCGCCTACACCGCGGCGGGCTCGGTGATCACATCCGACGTGCCGGCCGGAGCGCTCGGCGTCGGCCGCGCCCGCCAGCGCAACCTCGAGGGCTGGGTGGCCCGCCGCCGCGGGTCGTCCGCCGGAGCCCCGTCCGGTTCCGGTGCGCACGGTCCCGGGAACGACCCTCCTGCGGAGGGCGGCGCCGACCGGCCCGCTGCAGCGCACGACGCAGCACCGCACGACGCAGCACCGCACGACCCGGCGGCCGGCTCGACGGGGCACGACTCGACAGGGCACGACCACCCACTGCAGGACGACCGGGGGACAGCGCGATGAGCGGGATCCAGATCGACAGCCGCAAGAACATGATGCTGTTCTCCGGCCGCGCGTTCCCGCAGCTCGCGTTGGACATCGGCACCGCGCTGGGTGTCCAGCCCGTCCCGACGAGCGCCTACGAGTTCTCCAACGGCGAGATCTTCGTGCGGTTCCAGGACTCGGTGCGCGGGTCGGACGCCTTCGTCGTGCAGAGCGTGACCACGCCGGTGAACACCTGGCTCATGGAGACGCTGCTCATGGTCGACGCGCTCAAGCGGGCGTCGGCCAAGCGCATCACCGTCGTGCTGCCCTTCTACCCCTACGCGCGGCAGGACAAGAAGCACCGCGGCCGCGAGCCGATCAGCGCGCGCCTGGTCGCCGACATGTTCAAGACGGCAGGCGCGCACCGGCTCATGACGGTCGACCTGCACACCGCGCAGATCCAGGGCTTCTTCGACGGCCCGGTCGACCACCTGTTCGCCATGCCGCTGCTCGCCGAGCACGTCGAGGCGAACTGGGGCGACCGCGACCTCGTCGTCGTCTCCCCGGACGCCGGCCGCGTGCGGGTGGCCGAGCGCTGGACCGACCGGCTGCACTGCGGCCTGGCGATCATCCACAAGCGCCGCGACCCCAACGTGCCGAACGAGGTCAAGGTCGGCGAGGTCGTCGGCCAGGTCGCCGGCAAGACGTGCATCCTCGTCGACGACATGATCGACACCGGTGGGACGATCACCAAGGCCGCGGAGCTGCTGTTCGACAACGGCGCGGCCGACGTCATCGTCACCGCGACGCACGGGGTGCTCTCCGGTCCGGCCATCGACCGGCTCAAGAACAGCCGGGTCAGCGAGGTCGTCGTCACGAACACGTTGCCCATCGAGGACGACCGGCGGTTCGACGGGCTGCAGGTGCTGTCCATCGCGCCGCTCATCGCCCGCGCGATCCGCGAGGTCTTCGAGGACGGCTCGGTCACGAGCCTGTTCGACGGCGCGGCCTGACCCGTCGCGCCGGCGGCCGTCCCGTCGGCCCCCGACCCGCCTGGGCTCCGGGGCCGGACGGGGACGGGGCTAGACTCGACCACTGCGCACTCGCGCCCACTGCCTGCTTGCTGCACGCACCCGCATCCGTTCGAGGAGTCCCGCTGTGTCCGAGGTCCGCATCGCCGCTGAGCCCCGCACCGAGTTCGGCAAGGGTGCAGCGCGCCGCGTCCGCCGGGCCAACAAGGTGCCGGCCGTCCTGTACGGCCACGGCGACGCCCCGCGCCACTACTCGCTGCCCGGCCACGAGCTCATGCTCGCCCTCCGGCACGACGCCAACGCGCTGCTGACGCTGACGACCGAGGACGGCGACCAGCTCGCGCTCCCCAAGGCCGTCGTGCGCGACCCGCTCAAGGGTCACCTCGAGCACGTCGACCTCGTCGCCGTCCGCAAGGGCGAGAAGGTCACCGTCGAGGTGCCCGTGCAGCTCACCGGCGAGGCGGCTCCCGAGACGCTCGTCGACCAGCAGACGATGACGCTCACGGTCACGGCCGACGCCACCGCGCTGCCCGACCACCTCGAGCTCAGCATCGAGGGCAAGCGCGCGGGCAGCAGCCTGTCCGCGGGCGACGTCCGCCTGCCCGCCGGCACCGAGCTCTCGCAGGACGGCGACCACGTCATCGTGGCCTTCTTGGGCGTCGTGTCCGAGGAGCAGCTCGAGGCCGAGCTCGCCGAGGCGGAGGCCGACCTGGGCTCCGGCCAGGCCGGTGCCGAGGCCGCCGCCGCCGAGCTGGCCGAGGAGTCCGGCGAGGTCGAGGTCGGCTCCGAGAGCGACGCCGCTGGCGAGGGCGACGTCGTCGGCGAGACCGAGGCGCCGAAGTCCGAGACGCCCGCCCAGTAGCGGTGCCCGACGGTCGCTGGCTCGTCGTCGGGCTCGGCAACCCGGGGCCCGGCTACGCCGGGAACCGCCACAACGTCGGCTTCATGGTCCTCGACCTGCTCGCCGAGCGGGTCGGGGGCCGGTTCAAGGCCCACAAGGGGCGCGCCGACCTCGTCGAGGGGCGGCTGGTGGGCGAGTCTGCGCTCCTGGCCAAGCCCAAGTGCTACGTGAACGAGTCCGGCGGGCCGGTCGCCAGCCTGCGGAGCTTCTTCAAGGTGCCGACCGACCGCATCGTCGTCGTGCACGACGAGCTCGACATCCCGTACGGGAGCGTCCGGCTCAAGCTCGGCGGCGGTGACAACGGCCACAACGGGCTGCGGTCGATCACGACGTCGCTCGGCACCCGCGACTACCTGCGGGTCCGCGTCGGCATCGGGCGGCCGCCCGGGCGGCAGGACCCGGCCGACTTCGTGCTGAAGGACTTCTCCAGCGTCGAGCGGCGCGAGCTGCCCTTCCACGTCGACCGCTCCGCCGACGCGGTCGAGGCGCTGCTGACCGGTCCGCTCGAGGCCGCGCAGAACGTCTTCCACGCCGAACCGGCCTGAGCGCAGGCTCTTCCGTCGTGCCGCCGACTGCCCTGCGGCGGTCGGTGAGCACGAGGCGGCCCGGCGAGCACACGCTGGCGCCCGGCAGGACGCCTCAGACGGCGGGGATCAGCTCGATCTGCTCGAGCTGCTCAGCGGTGTCGGACCGCTCGGCTTCGGTTGGCTCCGTCGCGGCGACCGGGACGTCGGCGGCGAGTCGCTCGCGGGCTGAGCCCACCGCGGGTGTCGCACGAAGCTCCGTGCCCTTCACCGTGCGCTCGAAGCTCGGAGCATGCGTCGGCGCCTGCGCCGCGAGGTCCGGGACCACGAGCGGGTCGGACGCGGGCCGGGGCTCGGGGAGGGCGAGGAGCGAGACGCTGGCGGACCGGGGCGCACGGCGTCGGCCGGTCGCGCTCTGCTGCAGCGACCCTGCGGCCAGGCGCCGGCACAGCGACTCGTAGCGTCGTGCCACGTCGTCCCAGCGGTAGCAAGACTCGACGCGGGCTCGGTGCCCCTCACCCTGGACCCTGGTCGCTGTCCGGTCGCCCTCGGCCGCCTGCAGCGCCGCTGCGAGGTCATCAGCGTCGCTGAACAGCCTGCCCTGCTCACCGAGGACGTCCCGGTTGAAGTCCACGTCGTAGGCGAGGACGGCCGTGCCTGCGCCCATCGCCCGCAACAGCGACGGGTTCGTCCCTCCGACGCTGTGGCCGTGCACGTAGGTGAGCGCGTGGGCGTAGAGCTGGTCGAGCAGCTCCTGGTCGAACACGCCGCCCAGCAGGCGGACGCGGGAGTCGGTCGCAGCGAGCTCGCGGATGCGGCGCGTGTACTCGTGGGCGTACGGAGCTGACCCGACGACCACCAGGGGCTCCCTGGCGCTGCTGCGCAGGTAGCCCTGCAGGCTGAGCTCGACGTTGTTCTCCGGCTCGAACCGGGCGACGACGAGGTGGAACCCGCCACTGCGCAGGTCCTGCTCGGCCAGCCTGTGGTCCGACAGCCCTCGCAGGACCGTCGCTCCGTAGGCGATGAGCTCGGTGTCGGCGTCGAACTCCGCGCGGTAGTAGTTGGCGATGCCGGGCGCGTCGGCGATGAGCGCGTTCGACCAGCGCACCGCGAGGCACTCCGCGGTGCGGTAGTAGCGCTTGCCCGCGCCGCCCCACTTGGCTCGGCGCCACTCCAGGCCGTCGACGTGCGTGGCCACCGGCAGCCCGCCGGCGCGCAGGACGGGCAGGAAGGGTGCGTTCGCCGCGTTGAACAGGATGGCGGCGTCGTGCTGCTGCCGCAGGACGACGTGCGCGGCGGACAGGGCGGTGTGCGACAGCGTCTCCAGCGCCTTGCGCTTGACCGCCGGCAGGTGGACCAGCTGCATCCCCAGGTGCGCGGCCGGGTGCGCCTCGTCCTTCGCCGTGCGGCAGTACACCGTGACGTCGTGGCCCCAGCTCACGAGTCGCTGGCCGACCTCCTCGACCGCCGTCTCGAAGCCTCCGTACGCTGCGGGCACGCCTCGGGTGCCCAGCAGGGCGATGCGCAGTGGACGGGTCGCGTCCGGCGTCATGGCGGAGATCAGGCGCGCGGGATCCGCGCGGTCCTCGCCGGTGGCAGGGCGTCCTGCGAGCCGCGTCATGGTGGTCCTCCCTTGCCGGACCAGGGGCCTCCGAGCGCGTAGGAGCGCTGGCTGTGGTCTGCAGGCGAAGATTACAGTCGCAGGCCGTCGTGTGTTCACCAGATGAACAAGTTGTGCTGGAGGAGTTCCAGAACTGCTCGCCCGGAGCCCGCCGACCCTCGCGAACCGGAAATCGGCGTGATCGCCTTGAAATGGGCGGTCCTCAGCGCTGCCGTCGCCGACGCTGCCGCAACCGGGTGACGGCATTCACCCGGTCGTCGGGTGCATCGTCGCGCTGCGCATGCAGTGCCGTCGTTCTGCCGTGCGTGCCCGACCCGTTGGCGTACCGTCCGACTCCTTGACCGAGGAGAGGACGAGGATGAGCAGCGCGCGTCGGGTCGGTTATGCGCCCGGTGTCTACGACATGTTCCACGTCGGGCACCTGAACATCCTGCGCCGGGCGAGCTTGGAGTGCGACTACCTCATCGCCGGAGTGGTCACGGACGAGGTCGTCGAGCAGATCAAGGGCCGTCGACCGATCGTGCCGCTGTTCGAACGGCTCGAGATCGTGCAGAGCATCCGCTTCGTCGACGAAGCCGTCGCCGACGAGAGCGAGGAGAAGTTCGAGATGTGGCAGCGCTTGAGCTTCGACGTCATCTTCAAGGGTGACGACTGGCAGGGCACGCCGAAGGCGGAGCGCATGGAGAAGGCGTTCGCCGAGGTGGGTGTGGAGGTCCACTACATGCCCTACACCATGACCACCTCGAGCACGGCGCTGCGACGTCTGGTCACCGGTCAGGGCTGACGCGTCGAGGACCGTCGGCCGGCCCGGGGCCGTTCGACGGGGGCCGGCTGCTGCAGGGCGGACCGACCGTGCCCACGTGGGCGGCCCGGGGGCGTCCCGGGCCGCTGCAGCGCAGTCAGACCGACAGCGGCAGCAGGGCAGTCGGCAGGCCGGCCCCAGCTGACACGCTGACGACCGAAGGACCGCGCGCGACGTCCGGAAGGCTGAAGACGTAGACGGCGGCGGTGCTCGCGCCCGGTGCCAAGCGCCCGGTGAAGGGCTTCGTCGGTGGGTCCGACACCAGCGACGCGGGAAGCCGCTCGGGTCCGACCGCCAGGTCCACGACGGTGCTGTCCAGGTTCAGCGGCCGCGCGCCGCGGTTGGTCAGCCGCAGGGCCAACCGGACGGCGAGGCTGCCTGCGATCACACCGGCACCGCGCCCCTGCGCGGTGTCGGCCCGCACCTCGGTGAGGACCACCTCGACGCCCGGCGCGACGGGCGCGGGTGTGGGCGTGACGCGCGGGCGCACCGGCGGGCCCGACCGCGCGGGTGCCGGCGACGGCGTCGGCTCGACTCCCGGCGCACCGGTGGCCGGCGGCCCGGCGGGGGAGCCCGAGGACGGCGCACCGGACGGCGTGTCCGACGGCGCTGACGACGGCCCCGACGACGGCGCGTCGGGGGCGGCGGCCGAGCTGGACGGGGAGGGCCGCGCGACGGTCGGCGCGTCCGGTGACGACGAGCACGCGGCCGCGCCGAGGATGGCGACGAACGCCGTGATCCGGACCAGGCACAGGCCTGCGAACCCATTCCGGTTGCCTTGAGCGATCATTCGATTACTCACATCGGGTGTATTCGCCGGTGTTTCACAGAAGCCCTTCCCCGCGAGCCGCAGCGGGTTACCGTCACTGGGCCGCACTTCAGCCGCACGGTGGCTCGGCGCCCATGAGGGAGACACAGTATGTCAAGGTCGCTGCGCGCACTCCGCTCGACGTTCACCGGCGCGCTCGCCACGCTGCTCGTCGTCGGCTCGGGAGCCCTGTGGGTCCCAGCTGCGACGGCCGACACGGCCCCCGTGACACCCGGGGTCCCGAAGACGGTCGCCGCGGACGGCCTGCCCACCGTCCAGGTCGACGGCGTCGTCTGGCACACCGCGGTGAGCGGTGACAGGGTCTTCGCAGGAGGCCGGTTCACCACCGCCCGGCCGGCGGGCGCAGCGCCGGGGTCGAGCACGACCCCGCGCAGCAACCTCTTGTCCTTCAACCTCACCACAGGGGCCCTCAACACCGCCTTCGTGGCGAACACGAACGGACAGGTGCTCGCCGTCGCCCCGTCGCCGGACGGCAGTCGGCTCTACCTCGCCGGTGAGTTCACCTCGGTCAACGGCGTCGCCCGCAACCGCATCGCCGCGGTCGACGCGACCAGCGGCGCCGTCGTCTCGTCCTTCGCCCCGAGCCTGAACTTCCGTGCGTCCACGCTGGTCGTCTCGGGGACCACCGTGCACGTCGGCGGCGCCTTCAGCGTCGCCAACAACGCCACCCGCAACCGCCTCGCGGCCTTCAGCACGACGAACGGCGCGCTGCTGCCCTGGGCCCCCTCCGCGGACCGGAACGTGCTGGCCATGGTGAGCGCGGCCGGCAAGATCGTCATCGGCGGCAGCTTCGAGAACGTCAACGGCGCCCCCGCGTACGGCATGGCAGCGCTCGACCCGGTGTCGGGCGCGAGCCGTCCGTGGGCGGCCACCGAGATCGTCCGCAACGCCGGGCCGGACTCGGCCATCAACTCGCTGTCCACCGACGGCACGAACGTGTACGGCACCGGCTACGCCTACCTCATCAACGGCGGCAACGCCGGCAACTTCGAGGGGACGTTCGCGGCCGACCCCGACACCGGGCGCATCCGCTGGATCCAGGACTGCCGCGGGGACCACTACGGCGTCTGGTCGAACGGCACGGTCGCCTACACCGCCGGCCACGGACACGACTGCGCGAACCTGCCCGGACCTCCGGAGACCAACCCGCGCTCGTACACCTACGCGCTGGCCTTCACCGCCGCCGCCACCGGGACCCTGCTCGACGGGCGCAGGGGCAGCTACGCCGACTTCGGCGGTCAGCCGGCTGCGAGCCTGCTGACGTGGTACCCGACGCTGGACGCCGGCACCTTCACCGGCCAGTCGCAGGCTGCCTGGAACGTCACCGGGAGCGCCGACTACGTCGTCATGGCCGGCGAGTTCCCCCGCGTCAACAACGTGCCGCAGCAGGGCCTCGTGCGCTTCGCCGTCGACAGCAAGGCCCCGAACAAGCGCGGGCCGCGCGTCAGCGGTGCCGCCTTCAACCCGACCATCGCACCGCTCAGCGACGGCTCCCTGCGGCTCGCCTGGCAGGCCAACCACGACCAGGACAACGAGACGCTGACCTACAAGGTCCTGCGCGACGGCGCCGTCATCGCCACCTCCACGCAGGCATCGACGTTCTGGCGCCGTCCGGCCATGGGCTACAAGGACAAGGCCGTCGTGCCGGGGCAGGCCTACCGCTACCGCATCACCGCGCAGGACGCCTTCGGCAACCTCGCCACGAGCGAGACCGTGACGGTGACCGCCGGTGCTGCAGCGGCGAGCGCCTACCGCGACGCCGTCCTCGCCGACGGTCCGACCAGCCTCTGGCGCCTGGGCGAACCGAGCGGGACGATCGGTGTGGACAGCGCCGGCTTCGACGACCTGACCCTCGGCAGCGGGATCGCCCGCGGCCAGGCAGGCGCGGTCGGCGGCAGCGACACCGCGAGCACCTTCGACGGCACGCCGGCCGGCACCGCGGCCAACAGGGCCAGCGCGACCGCCCCGAACACCTTCACCGTCGAGACCTGGGTCAAGACGACCAGCACGTCGGGCGGCAAGCTGCTCGGCTTCGGCAACGCGGCCACCGGGGACAGCAGCAGCTACGACCGGCACCTCTACCTGGACTCGACCGGACGCCTCAGCTTCGGCGTCTACACCGGCGACACGGTCGTGCTGCGGTCCGCCGCAGCGCTGAACGACGGAGCCTGGCACCACGTGGTCGGCAGCATGAGCAGCAGCGGCATGGCGCTCTACGTCGACGGCAAGAAGGTCGGGTCGAACGGCACGACCGCGGGGCAGAGCTTCACCGGCTTCTGGCGCGTCGGCGGCGACAACCTGAACGGCTGGCCCAACCAGCCGGCGAGCAGCAACCTCGAGGGCACGCTCGACGAGGTCGCCGTCTACCCGAACGCGCTGTCGCTCGAGCAGGTGCAGCAGCACTACGCCGCGAGCGGCCGCACGATCCCGACCGCGCCCAAGCCGACCGACGCCTACGGCGCCGCGGTGTTCGGCGCCGGACCCGACAGCTGGTGGCGGCTCAGCGAGAACGGCGGCCCCGTGGCCCGGGACGCCTCGCCCAACTCCGTCGACCAGGCCTACGACGGTGTCTACGCAGGCGGCGTCACGTTCGGCAGTGCCGGCGCCGTCACCGGTGGCGGCACAGCGGTCACGCTCGACGGCGTCGACGGGGTCGTGGCGGCGTCGCAGCCCGTGAACAACCCCAGGACGTACAGCACCGAGCTGTGGTTCAGGACGACGACGTCGCGAGGCGGCAAGCTCATAGGGTTCGGCACCGCGCAGACCGGCAGCAGCGGCGGCTACGACCGGCACGTGTACATGCTCGACAGCGGCCAGCTGCTGTTCGGCACCTACACGGGCGTCCTCAACACGATCACCACCACGGGCGCCTTCAACGACGGCGCCTGGCACCACATGGTGGCCACCCAGGGCGGCGACGGCATGGCGCTGTACGTCGACGGAGCGCTGACCGGCACGAACGCCCAGACCGGCGCCCAGGAGTACACCGGCTACTGGCGAGTCGGCGGTGACAACACCTGGGGCGGCGCGAGCAGCAACTACTTCGCCGGCACGATCGACGAGGCCGCCGTCTACGGCAAGGCGCTGAGCGCCAGCGACGTGGCCGGGCACTACGCCGCCGGGACGGGGACCGCACCGGCGAACGCGGCACCGACGGCCTCCTTCACCAGCTCGTCCACCGGACTGGTGGCGTCGTTCGACGCGTCCGCCTCGGCGGACGCGGACGGCACGGTCGCCTCGTACGCCTGGGACTTCGGTGACGGCAGCACGGGCACGGGTCGCACGACGTCCCGGACCTACGCCGCGGCCGGCTCCTACACCGTGCGCCTGACCGTCACGGACGACGACGGCGCGACCGGCACCACCACGCGCACCGTGGCGGTGGCGGCGGCCAACGCGGCGCCGACGGCGTCGTTCACGTCGAGCTCCACCGGCCTGGTCGCCTCGTTCGACGCGACCGCCTCGGCCGACCTGGACGGCACGGTCGCCTCGTACGCCTGGGACTTCGGTGACGGCAGCACGGGCACGGGTCGCACGACGTCCCGGACCTACGCCGCAGCCGGCTCCTACACGGTCGGGCTGACGGTCACCGACGACGACGGCGCGACGGGCACGACCACCCGGTCCGTGACCGTGACGGGACCGGCGACGCCGACCTCCTACGCCACCGACGCCTTCGGTCGCACCGTCACCGGCGGGTTCGGCACCGCGGACACCGGCGGCGCCTGGTCGACGGTCGGACGGGCCGCTGACCTGTCCGTGGGTGGCGGAGCCGGTCGGCTGCGGCTGCCCACCGCAGGTGCGCAGAACGCCGCCTACCTCAACGCCGTCTCGTCCAGCGACACGGAGGTCGCGGTGGCCATGTCGGTCGACAAGCCGGCGACCGGTGGTGGCGTCTACGTCAGCGTGGTGGGTCGCCGCATCGCGGCGGACAGCTACCGCACCCAGGTGCGAATGCTGTCCACGGGCCAGGTCACCGTGGGGCTCGTCCGGACCTCGGGAGGCGTGGAGACCTCGCTGGGCACCGTGCCGCTGCCGGGCACGCTGACGGCCGGCCAGGTGCTGCAGGTCCGGTTGCAGGTCTCCGGCACCGGTACGACCGTGCTGCGGGCGAAGGCGTGGGCGTCCGGCACCGCCGAGCCGGCGGCGTGGACGGTGTCGGCGACCGACACCACGGCAGCGCTGCAGACGACCGGCTCAGCGGGCGTGATCGGCTACCTGTCCGGGAGCGCGACGAACGCTCCGGTCGTGGTGTCCTTCGACGACCTGCAGGTCGGCCCGACGCGCTGATCGTCGCGGAAGGCCCCGTGCGTCGCACCGACGCGCGGGGCCTTCGTGCGTGCGCGGTCGGTGCTCGTCGAGCAGACTCGTCCGGAGGACAGCCGACAGCCGGGCCCGACCTCGCTCGACCCGGGCCGACGCACCGCGTCGTGCGGTGCGTGAGGCAGGGTGAGGGCGTGACGGACGGGGTGGAGCACAGGTGACGCTGACGGAGTACGCCGCCGTGGTCCGGGCGGGCTGGCGCGTCGTCGCCGTCGTCCTGGTCTCGTCCGTGCTGCTGACGGCGGGGCTGGCGCTGGCATCGCCGAGGAGCTACCGGGCGCAGGCCGTCGTGTTCTTCGGCGTACCAGCCGGCCAGACGCAGGGGGAGCTGTCGCGCTCGTTGACGCTGGCGCAGTCGCAGGTGCGTGCGTACGTGCTGACGGCGACCACCCCGTTCGTGCTGGACCGCGTGCGCGAGCGGCTGTCGCTCACGGTGTCGCGCGCTGAGCTGGCGGAGCGGGTGGAGGTGCAGACCCCCGCGGGCACCGTCATCGCCCGGATCTCCGTGCGGTGGCCGGACGCGCGCGGGGCCGCCCGCACCGCCGACGCCGTCGCCGCCGAGCTGACCAGGGCGGTGGCCGACCTCGGGCCGACCGCTGAGCGCTCAGCCGCCGTGCAGGTGACGACGGTGACCCGGGCCCGCGTCCCCAGCGTGCCGTTCGGCTCCTACACGCGGCTCAACCTGGTCGTGAGCGCCGTCGTCGGCACGGGCGTCGGCATCCTCGCCGCCGTGCAGCTCGACGCGCTGCGGCGTCGGCGTCGACAGCGCGAGGACAGCGACCGGCGCCATGGCGACGGCGAGCAGGAAGCTGCGGTCGACGAAGCCGAAGGACACCTCCTGCATGCCAGAGACCACTAGGGCGACGAGGAACGTCGTCGGCTGGAGCACGCCGCGCTGCGCCCACCCGGCGGCCCGGCGGGTCACGAGCAGGTACAGCGCACCGACCAGCGCAGCGCCGATCAGGCCGGTCGTCACGAGCACCTGGACGGCCTGGTTGTGCCCGTGGAACGCGAAGCCGCCGAGCGGGTTGGCGAAGCGCGCCAGATCGCTGTAGAAGCCGCTGCCGCGTCCGAGCAGTGGGGACTCCGACCACGCCTGCAGGCTCTGCTGCCAGATGAAGCCGCGGTTGGTGAAGGCCATGGGGCTCGACGTCAGCAGTGGCAGGGCGATCAAGGACAGGCTCGCGGCCAGCAGGACGGTCGCGGAGGCGGCTCCGCGCAGCGCCGGGGGGAGCACGCGCAGCGCGACGAGCACGGCGCCCATCACTGCCAGGCCGATCAGGGCCGACCGTGAGGACGTCCAGACCAGCGCGAACGCGGTGAGCAGGACGAGGACCCGGCGCACGCCGGCCCGCGGCAGGAAGGCGACGGCGGGCAGACCGAGCAGCAGGGCCTGGGCGCAGTTGTTGCCGTCGGTGAAGGGCCCGATGAGGATCCCGATCGGGAGGATCTGCTTGGCCGGCTCGACCGCACCGCCTCCAGCCGCCTGGTAGATGCCCTTCTCGGGGAGCACCACCGCCAGGAAGATGCTCAGGACGACCAGGACGCCGTGCAGGTGGCCGAGCACCTTGAGGTGGCGCAGCTCGACCCGCGCCACCCACAGGGCGAGCACCACCGCCGGGAACAGCAGCTGCGCTGTCCGGGTGAGGGCCTGTCCCTCGTAGAAGTCGCGCAGGACGGTGTACGTCCAGGGCGCCAGCAGCAGCACCAGCGCGCGGCGACGCGTGTCGGGCAGGCACTGCAGGGAGCGGACCACCACCAGTGCGCAGGTGACCAGCAGCGCCAGCTGGAGCAGCCGGTCGGTCAGCAGGCCCGGGACGGAGAACGGGAGCGGGTCGTCGACCGTAGCCCGGCGCTTGTCGACGGTGAGGCTCTGCACGAGCCGCGGGAGCACGACCGAGGCCCATACGAGGACCAGCACGAGGCTGGCCGGGTGCGGTCGGCGCTCGCCCACGGCGGGTCGACGCCTCAGGCCGGTGACTGCGGTCGCGGTGGACACCTCCGCAGCCTGCCATCTTGCCCGTCGGAACGACCGACCTGCGGCATCATGTCCGTCGACGCCCGTCCTGCGGGCGCTGTCCACGACGAGGAGGTGGCCCCGTGCGCCGCGCAGCACGCGGTCCCTCGGTGCGCGTCCTGCAGTCCGTCGGCACACCCGGGCCGGCGACGAACCCCTACGTCGTGCAGCTGGTCCGGTCGATGCCTGCTGAGGTCGAGGCGTCGTGGTTCAGCTGGCGCCAGGCGCTGCTCGGGCCGTACGACGTCCTGCACCTGCACTGGCCGGACGTGCTCCTCGACAAGCCCCGCAGGTCCGGACGGGTGCTCGCGCGGTCGCGCGTCGCCTGCCTGGTGGTGCGGCTCGCCGCCTCGCGCACGCCGGTGGTCCGCACCGCGCACAACCTCGTCCCGCACGAGCAGAAGGGACGGGTCGACCGGCTCCTGCTCGCAGCCCTCGACCGGCTGACCCGGCACTGGATCGTGCTGAACGAGACCACCCCTGCACCGGCGGGACGCAGCACGCTCGTGCTCCACGGTGACTACCGCGCGTGGTTCGCCGGCGCGCCCGTCGCGCAGCAGGTGCCCGGACGGCTGCTGTACTTCGGCCTCGTTCGGCCCTACAAGGGCGTGCCGGAGCTGCTGTCCGCCTTCGCCGGCGTGCGCGGGAGCGGACTCAGCCTGCACGTGCTCGGCAACCCGTCGCCGCCAGCGCTCGGACACGAGGTGGAGCGCGCGGCGGCCTCGGACCCCCGGGTGACCGCCGCGCTGCGCCACGCGCAGGACGACGAGCTGGCGACGGCCGTCTTGCAGGCCCAGCTCGTCGTGCTCCCGTACCGCGAGCTGCACAACTCAGGCGCGCTGCTGCTGTCGCTGTCCCTCGGCCGCCCCGTCCTCGTCCCGTCCAACCCGGTGACGCGGGCGTTGAGCGAGGAGGTCGGGGTCGGCTGGGTGCACACCTACTCGGGTCCGCTGACCGCCGACGTCCTCGAGGCCGCGCTGCAGCAGACGGACCGACGCCCGGTGGTCGGACCGGACCTCGGGCGACGGGGGTGGCCGGACCTGGGACGCCAGCACGCGGAGGTCTACCGACGGTTGCTGAAGGGCGCCGTGCCCGCCGGGTCGGCGTCGGGGCCGCCGAGCAGCCACTCCCCGTCCTGATCCCGGCCCTCCGGACCGACCGCCGCGGGCGTCCGCGCAGGGTCGTGGCGCAGGTGCACGGACTGCCGCACCCGGCCCGCCCTGTCGAGCACGGCACCGAGCACCGGTACGCCCGCGAGGGACAGCGCCTCGCAGGCGCGCTCCACCTGCGGAACGCGACTGCGCCCGTGCCTCGCCACGACCAGGACGCCCGGTGCGTGCTTGCCGAGGGTGATCGCGTCGGCGGTCGTCGTCAGGTCGGGCGCGTCGACGAGGACGACGTCGAAGCGGGCGGACAGCTCGCGGAGCAGCTGCGGCAGCGCCGATGACGCCAGCAGCGGAGCGGGATCGGCCGGCGCCGCGCCGGCCACGACGACGGACAGGCCCTCGACGCGCCCGGGCTGCAGCGCCGTCGTGAGCGGGGCGGTCCCGCCCAGGACCTCGCTGAGGCCCGGCCCTGCGTCGAGCACGAGCCGGCGGGCGAGGCACGGCTGCCGGAGATCGGCCTCGACGAGGACGACGGAGCTGCCGGCTTCTGCGAAGGCCTCGGCGAGCGCGATGGCGGTGCTGGTGCGTCCGTCCCCACGCCCGGCCGAGGTGAGCAGGACCGTGTTCACCTGCGTGCGGTGCAGGACGGTCGCGACGTGAGCGCGCATGCGGCGCACGGGCTCCACGGCGTCGGGCCGCCCTTGGGAGAAGACGCCCTTCGCCCGGGGGGTCAGCTCTCCGAGCACAGGGGCCCCGGTGGCCAGACGCAGGGCACGCGCGGTGCGGATGCGGTCGTCGAACAGCGCTGCGAGCGTCACCAGCGCCAGCCCGCCGAGCAGCCCGAGCAGCACCCCGACGCCGAGCACGAGGGGCGTGCTGCGCGGTGAGGAGGGCGACGTCGGCACCTCGGCACGGGCCAGCTCGGTGACGCTGATGGTCTCGGCCGTCGCCGTGGCGGCGCTCGTGCCGGACGAGGGCACGAGGTCGGCGACGGAACGGTTCAGCTGGTCGGCGATGGCGTCGGCGGTGCGCGCGGCCGTCTCGGGTGCCGGATCCGTGACCGCGATCTGCAGGAGCAGCGTGTCCTCGGGCTGCAGCGCCTCCACCCGACGCGCCAGCTGCGCTGCGCTGACGTCCAGGTCCTCCCGTTCGATGACCGGCAGGAGGACCTGCTCGGTCGTGACGACCTCGGCGAAGGTCTTCACCAGGCCCTGGGTGAAGGTCGTCCCCTGGTTCAGCTCACTGGCCGTGCCGCCGCGGGCGAACGAGAAGAAGACCGTGGTCTGCGCGGTGTACTGCGGCACCGCACGGGCCAGGTACAACCCCGCCGCGGCCACGCCGAGAGCGGTCAGGACCGCGACGAGGGGCCATGCGCGCCTGAGAGCGGTCGACCATTGCCCGAGGGACACGCCTGCCTCCGTCCAACACCTGCGTCGTGCCGCGGGGCCGCGGCACCGTCGGGCATCGACCGCCCCGGCCCTCACCTTGAGGGAGAACATGACGATGCCCCGTGCAGCCGCCGCGACACAAGCGCCGATGACGGACGGGCATCACCGACCTGCGGCCCGCCGCGCGAAGCGCACCAGGACCGCGGTGTCGCGCCGGAGCGAGGGGACGGCCAGGTGCGCGAGGCCGACAGCCAGTGCTGCGAACGACAGCCCGCTCCCCAGCTGCGCGAGCGCCGGACCGGCGAGCGAGGCCCCGAGCCGCGCGGCGACCCCCGCCGGCACGCTGACGAGCAGCAGGGTGCGCACGGCCTGTGCGAACAGCGGCAGGCTCGCGATCCGGGCCGCCCGACCGACGTGGGCGAGCGTCACCACCCACATCACGCAGTACGCGACCGAGTGCCCGGTCGCCACGCCCACTGCGCCCCAGGGCAGGCCGGCCAGGATCAGCGCGATCATCACTGGGGCCATGACGAGCGACATGCGGAACTGCGCACCGGGGACGCCGCGGGCGAGGTACACCCAGTAGGCGATCTGGGACACCGCGCGGAAGACGCCGCCGACGGCGAGCACGGCGAACACCGGTGCGACGTCCGACCACTGAGGGCCGAACAGGACCGCCACGAGGGGTCCGGCCAGTCCTGCGGCGACGGCGAAGACCGTCGCCGTCACCAGGCAGCCGACGACCTGGACCCGGGACACGTACCGGGCGAAGGTCGCGTCGTCGTGCTGCACCTTGGACAGCACCGGCACGGCGACCCGCGTCAGAGGTGCGTTGATGGTGTTGAGCGGGGTCATCAGCAGCTGGTAGGCGCGGCTGTAGACGCCGAGCTGCACCGGTCCGGCAACGGCGCCGAGGGCGATGTTGTCGATGTTCTTGATGAGGTAGCCGACCGCCTGGGTGCCGAGCAGTCCGCCGCCGAACCGGAAGAAGCGGCGGAGCGACACCGACCGTCGAGGCCGCCCGGGCAGCCAGCCGGCCGCGTGCCCGTTCAGCGCCAGGTTCACGACGGCGACGGTGATCTGCTGGGCGACCAGCGCCCAGTAGTCGGCGCCGAGCAGGGCAGACGCCACTGCGACGCCGATGCCGCTCGACTGGGCGAGGATCTCCGTGGTCCCGAGCCTCCCGAACCGCATGGACCGGGTCAGGTCCGCTCGGTACTGGGTGTCGGCACCGCTCACGACGAAGACGCAGGACAGCGCGAGCACGATCGAGCCGAGGCGGGGCTCGCCGAAGGCGGCGACGATCAGCGGCGTCGCGGCGACGCTCACCAGGCTGCACGACAGACCGAGGCCGAGGTTCGCCCAGAACAGGTTGGTCCGCTCGTCGTCGGACAGGCTGCTGGCCTGGATCGCCGCCGTGGACAGGCCGAAGTCCCGGACGAGGTCGGCGATGCCGATGACCGCGGCGACCATGGCGATCAGGCCGAAGTCCTCGGGCGTCAGCAACCTGGCGACGACGACGACGGAGCCGAACTGCAGGACCGCGCGGACCGCCTGCGTCAGCAGCGTGGCACCCGTCCCCCGCGCCGCTGCGTCGGCCAGCGACGCGGACGCGGGCCCGCCGGAGCCGGCACCCGACGCTGCGCTCACCCGACTCCTGCCACCGTCACCCCTCGGCTCCGTCCGGCGTCAACTGTAGGTCGGCGCCGCGATGGACGTCGTCGCCTTCGTCGACCGGTGGAGCGGGGGTGAGCGGGGCTGGAGCAGCAGCGGACCGCTGCGTCGCCGTCCGTCCCCCCTGGGGCGGTCGAGGTGACGCAGCGGTCCGTCGCTGCCGGTGGGTGCGCTGAGGGATCAGTTGTAGCGGATGCGCACCGGCGTCAGCGTGTCGGCCCAGACGTTGCTCCAGGCCGACAGCAGGGTCGTGGTGGGGGTGATGACGGCGCAGTCCAGGCGGCTGTCCCGTGCGTAGCGGTTGTCGGCGAGCACGAGCCCCGAGATCGGCCCGCGAGCCTTCTGCGCGATGTTGACCGTGCAGCCGCCGCCGCCGAGCCAGTTGCCGGTGATCTGCAGGTCGCTGGTGACCGCGTAGTCCTGCGTGACCTGCACAGCAGCGTTGTGCGCGCCGGACATGCTGTTGCCCTTGATGCGGATGTTGTTGCCACCCTGCACCTGGACGTTGTCGTCGTGGCTCGGTCCGCCGCCCTGGCTCGGGTCGGACGCGTAGTGCGCGTTGTCGTGCAGCCAGCTGTTCGTGATGCTCGTGTCGCTGCCGTAGATGAGGGCGGTGTCAACGGTGCCAGAGATGTCCAGGCGGCTGGCTGTGAAGCCGTAGCCCTTCAACCCGTCGACGTCCACCGACGGGTTGCTGGGGACCAGCGTGGTGTCGGTGATGGTCACGCGCGCGCCTGTGCTGTGGATGAGGGACTTGTTCGTCGAGGTCGCCCGACCGCGGATCACCGAGTTGGTCACCACCACGTCCGGTGCCTTGATGTCCAGGAAGCCGTGCAGGTCGATGCCGTCCAGCCGGGTCCCGGGCGTGGTGACGACCAGGTCGCCGTAGCGCGGGGTCAGCGCCGTGCCGGACGGGACCCCGGTGTTGTCCGGGCCCGGGCGACCCGCGACGAGCGGCAGGACCGGGAGCTGGACGACCGGGGGCGGGCTGACCGGGGGCGGGCTGACCGGGGGCGGGCTGACCGGGGCGGCCTGGAGGAGCGTGACCTCCACGGCGCTGATCTGCGGGTTGTCGACCACGGCGGCGAACTCGATGTCCAACCGCCCGTCGGCGACGGTGACCTCGTAGCTGGGGCGGAAGGAGGCGTACCTGCCCACCCGCTGGTGGATGTCGAGGTCGTCCAGGACGAGCTTGCCCTCGATGGCCACGTCGAAGATCCGCTGGCCGGGCCCGTCGTGGTAGATCTCCGCGAAGCGCGGCTGCACGGCGTAGGTGCCGTTGGGGAGGTCCGTCCGGAAGGCGGTCATCCCCGCGTGCTCGGTCCGGTAGACCGAGTCTCGGTCGGTCCCGGAGATCTTCGTGTCAGGGCTCGTCGACCACGACCATCCGCCCTCGAAGCCCTGTGCTGCCTGCCAGACCTGGCCGAGCTCGTCGGTGACGGCGCGGTCTGCGGTGCCGAAGTTCCACGATGCGGGCGTGTCCGCGGAGGCGTTGGGGGTCAGGGCAGACATGCCCACGACGACCGTCAGGCCGACGGCGGCACTGCCGGCCCGACGCACCGGTGACGGCGAGTCGCGGGACGCGGCCCGCTGCGGCGTGCAGACGTCCTCCGGCAGTGGCCGGACGGCCGTGGCCGGGCGTGCTGAGCGCATGGCGAAGCGCATCGACAGCTCTTTCTCCGTACGCCGGCGAGGTTAGCTGTCGGGTTAGAGCCGGAAGCTGCTCCGCCACCACTGGTGGCTGCACCCCGAGGTCGCGAACGCGACCGAATGCGTGGTTCCCCCGCGCCTGCCCTTGGAAGTTTTCGGCGATCCGCGCGTGGGCAGGCTTTGGCAGACGCGCGAATGCCCTCCTCGGGAGGGCGGGCAGAGCCTACGTCACGGGTACGTGCGCGCACAAACGTCCCTCTCCGTGACGCCTCGCGGACCGGCTGCCCCGGCCACGACCGTCCTCCAGCGCCGCCGGCCCGGGACCATCTGCGTCCCGCCGCAGTCCCCGACGCGGGAGCCGCAGGCCGTGCTGCACACCGGTCGGAGGGTGCTGCACGTTCCGGGACGGTCCGTGGCGAGGGGCGGTCGCGCCTGCTC
>CAXTFU010000042.1:0-20120 GCA_964243385.1 uncultured bacterium
GGTGGCCCTCCCGGGCGCCGGCGGCGTCGCGATCCTGCACCTGCTCACCCACGGCTTCTTCAAGGCCTGCATGTTCCTGTCGGCCGGTTCGGTGATGCACGGGATGGACGACCAGGTCGACATGCGCCGCTTCGGCGGGCTGCGCACCGCCATGCCGGTCACCTTCGCCTGCATGAGCGCCGGCTACCTGGCGATCATCGGCTTCCCGCTGTTCGCCGGCTTCTTCTCCAAGGACCTCATCATCGAGGCGGCGCTCGACCAGGGCGGCGTGCGCGGCTGGACCTTCGGGTTGATCGCCATCGCGATCGCCGGGGTGACCGCCTTCTACATGACCCGCATGATGATCATGACGTTCTTCGGGCCGCGCCGCTGGACCGACGACGTGCACCCGCACGAGTCGCCTGCAGTCATGACCGGCCCGATGGTGCTGCTCGCGATCGGCTCGGTCGTGTCGGGCTTCCTGCTCGTGAACGTCTTCTCCGTGCAGGAGTTCCTGGCCCCCGTGCTCGGCAGCGAGGAGGCCGACCACGTCCTCGAGCCGATCGTCGTCACGGTCATCGTGACGCTCGTGAGCGCGCTCGGCGTGCTGGCCGCGTACCAGCAGTACGCCCGCAAGCCCGTCCCCACGACGGCGCCCGTCGCGGTGTCGCCGCTGACGACCGCGGCCCGCAACAACCTGTACTTCGACTCGCTCAACGAGAACCTGCTCATGCGTCCCGGCCAGTACCTCACCCGGGCGCTGGTCTTCGTCGACAACCGCGGGATCGACGGCGCGGTGCACGGCCTGGCGGCCGGCATCGGCGGCGGGTCCGGCCGGCTGCGGCGGGCGCAGAACGGGTTCGTGCGGTCGTACGCCCTGTCCATGTTCGGAGGAGCTGCTCTCGTGGTCGCCGCCCTGCTGCTGGTGAGGGTCGGCTCGTGACGACCGACCTCCCCTGGCTGACCGTCCTCGGCCTCGTGCCGCTCGTCGGTGCGCTCGTCATCGCGGTCCTGCCGAGCGGGGGCGACGCGCTCGCCAAGCAGCTCGCCCTGCTGACGTCGCTGGTCGTGCTCGGGCTGACGATCGTCATGTGCGCGGCGTTCGAGCCGGACGGCGACCGCTTCCAGTTCGTCCAGTCCTACGACTGGATCCCGGCCTTCGGCGTGCAGTACGCCGTCGGTGCCGACGGCATCGCGCTGGTGCTCATCGCGCTCATCGCCGTGCTCGTCCCGGTCGTCGTGCTGGCCAGCTGGTACGACGCCGACCCGCTCGCCGACCCGCTGCGCCGCCGCGCCGGCGTCGAGGAGGCGGCGGCCACGAGCGCCGGAGCGCACGGGGCGGCGACCGGCACCAGCCGGCGCGTCGGCGGCGGCACCGCCGTCCTCGACCCGCCGACCACGGCCGAGCGCGAGCTCGCGACCGACGAGCCGGCGCCGCGGCGCAGCGTCAAGACCTTCTTCGCGCTGCTGCTCGTGCTCGAGACCATGATGATCGGCGTCTTCGCGGCGACCGACGTGTTCCTGTTCTACGTCTTCTTCGAGGCCATGCTCATCCCGATGTACTTCCTCATCGGGAGCTACGGCGGCCCGCGCCGCTCGTACGCCGCCATGAAGTTCCTGCTCTACAGCCTCGTCGGCGGGCTGCTCATGCTGGCGGCCGTGATCGGCCTGTACGCCGTCTCCGCCAGCCAGGGCGAGGGCACCTTCGCGTTCGAGCAGCTCGTCGGGCTCGAGATGTCGAAGGGCGTCGAGATCGCCCTGTTCAGCGGCTTCTTCATCGCGTTCGCCATCAAGGCACCGCTGTTCCCGTTCCACACCTGGCTGCCCGACGCCGGTGCCGAGGCGCCGGTCGGTGCGGCGGTGCTGCTCGTCGGCGTGCTCGACAAGGTCGGCACCTTCGGCTTCCTGCGCTACTGCCTGCCGCTGTTCCCGGAGGCCTCGCGCATCCTCGGGCCGTACGTCATCGCGCTGTGCGTCATCGGCATCCTGTACGGCGCGCTGCTCGCCATGGGCCAGAAGGACCTCAAGCGCCTGGTCTCGTACACGTCCGTCGCGCACTTCGGCTTCATCGGCATGGGCGTGTTCGCCTTCACGACGCAGGGCCAGACCGGCGCGGTGCTCTACATGGTCAACCACGGCCTCTCGACCGGCGCGCTGTTCCTGGTGGTCGGCTTCCTCGTGGTGCGCGGCCGCAGCCGGCTCATCCCCGACTACAGCGGCGTCGCGAACGTCGCGCCGATCCTGGCCGGGACGTTCCTGCTGGCCGGCCTCAGCTCGCTGGCGCTGCCCGGGCTGTCGACCTTCGTGAGCGAGTTCCTCGTCCTGCTCGGGACGTACAGCCGCTACCCGGTGGCGGCCGTGCTGGCCGCGCTCGGCGTCATCCTCGCCGCGCTGTACGTGCTGCTGATGTACCAGCGCACGATGCAGGGACCGCTGCAGCTGCCGGCCGCCCTCGGCGGCCGGATGCGTGACCTGCACCTGCGCGAGGTCCTGGCCGTCGCCCCGCTGCTCGCCCTGATGATCTTCCTCGGGGTGTACCCGAGGCCGCTGACGGACGTCATCAACCCCGCCGTCGACGCCACCATGCAGGACGCCGGGCGCACCGACCCGGCCCCGACCCAGGGCGGCGGCGCTGCCGCCGCCGACCGCTAGGACGCGACATGCCCACCGACATCTCGTCCCCGGACGTCGCCTACGCCCAGATCGCACCGCTGCTGCTGGTGTTCGGCGCCGCGCTGCTCGGCGTGCTCATCGAGGCGTTCGCCCCGCGCGGGTCGCGCCGGGCACTGCAGATCGCGGTGAGCGTCCTGGGCCTGCTCGGCGCGCTCGTCGCCACCGTGCTGCTCGCCGGCACGGACGAGTTCGTCTACAGCAAGGCGCTCGCCGTCGACGGACCCGCGCTGTTCCTGCAGGGCACGCTCGCGGTGCTCGGCCTGGTGGCGGTCCTGCTGCTGTCCGAGCGCGCCCTCGACAGCTCGGGCGGCGCCGTCGTCGCCCGCGCCGCCGTGCTGCCCGGCTCGCGCGAGGACGCGGCGCTCGCCGAGGCGACCGAGGTGCAGACCGAGATCTACCCGCTGGCGATGTTCAGCCTCGGCGGGATGATGCTGTTCCCCGCCTCGAACAACCTGCTGCTCATGTTCGTGGCGCTCGAGGTCCTGTCGCTGCCGCTGTACCTCATGGCCGGGCTCGCCCGCCGCCGTCGCCTGCTGTCGCAGGAGGCCGCCGTGAAGTACTTCCTGCTCGGCGCGTTCGCCTCGGCGTTCTTCCTCTACGGCGTCGCGCTGCTCTACGGCTACGCCGGCAGCGTCGACCTGGACGAGATCTTCACCGCCACCGGACTGGCCGCCTCGAACGACGGCCTGCTGTTCCTGGGCCTCGCGATGCTGGCGGTCGGCCTGCTGTTCAAGGTCGGTGCGGTGCCGTTCCAGGCCTGGACGCCGGACGTCTACCAGGGCTCGCCGACGCCGGTCACCGCCCTCATGGCCGCCTGCACGAAGATCTCGGCCTTCGGCGCGCTCCTGCGCGTCATGTACGTCGCCTTCGGCGGCACCGAGTGGGACTGGCGGCCCATGTTCTGGGCGGTCGCGATCCTCACGATGGTGGTCGGCGGGGTGCTCGCGATCACGCAGACCGACGTGAAGCGGATGCTCGCCTACTCCTCGGTCGCGCACACCGGCTTCCTGCTCATCGGCGTCATCGCGGTCAGCCCGGAGGGCCTGTCCGGGACGCTGTTCTACCTGCTGGCGTACGGCTTCACGACGATCGCCGCGTTCGCCGTCGTCACCCTCGTGCGCGACAGCAGCGGTGAGGCGACGCACCTGTCGCAGTGGGCCGGGCTCGGCCGCAAGAGCCCGCTGGTGGCGGGCACGTTCGCCTTCCTGCTGTTCGCGCTGGCCGGCATCCCGCTGACGAGCGGCTTCATGGCCAAGTTCGCCGTCTTCACCGCCGGGGTGCAGGAGGGCGCGACGGCGCTGGTCGTCGTCGGCGTCATCACCAGCGCGGTGACCGCGTTCTTCTACGCCCGCGTCGTCGTGCTCATGTTCTTCAGCGAGCCGGCGCCGGACGGCCCCACGGTCGCGGTCCCCAGCGTGTTCACCGCCGTCGCGATCGCGCTCGGCACCGCCGTCACCCTCGTGCTCGGCGTGCTGCCGCAGCCGGTGCTCGACCTCGTCGACGACGCCGCTCGGTTCGTGTCCTAGATGGGGATCTCCGCAGGCGCCTTCGAGGCCGCCGACCCCGCCCTCTCGCAGTCCGTGAAGAACGGGCTGGAGGAGGTCGAGGCGCGTCTGCGGGACGTCGTCGTGAGCGCCCACCCGATGCTCACGCAGACGGCCAGCCACCTCGCCGAGGCGGGGGGCAAGCGGTTCCGGCCGCTGCTGACGCTGCTCGCGGCCCAGCTCGGCGACCCCGAGGCGCCCGGCGTCGTCGACGCCGCGGTCGTGGTCGAGCTGACGCACCTCGCGTCGCTGTACCACGACGACGTGATGGACGAGGCCGCGGTGCGGCGCGGCGCCGAGTCGGCGAACGCGCGGTGGAGCAACACCATCGCGATCCTCACCGGCGACTACCTGTTCGCCCGCGCGTCGGACCTCACCGCGGGTCTCGGCACGGAGGCGACGCACCTGCAGTCGCGCACCTTCGCCCGGCTCGTCGAGGGGCAGATCGCCGAGACCGCCGGCCCCGCCGGGGACGAGGACCCGGTCGAGCACCACCTGCAGGTCCTGCGCGGCAAGACCGGTGCGCTCATCTCGACCTCCGCGCGCCTGGGCGCGCTCATGGCGGGCGCTCCGCCGGCCGACGTCGACACGGTGACCCGCTTCGGCGAGATCATCGGTCTGGCGTTCCAGCTGTCCGACGACCTCATCGACGTGCTCAGCGAGACCGGGGAGTCGGGCAAGACGCCCGGCACCGACCTGCGCGAGGGCATCCGCACGCTCCCCGTCCTGCTGGTGCTCGCCGGTGACGCACCCGGCCCCGACACCGCGGTGCTGCGCGAGCTGCTGGACGGCGACCTCGACGACGACGCGCGGCTGGCCGAGGCGCTGCGCCTGCTGCGCGCCCACCCGGCGATGGAGCAGGCGCGGGCCCGGCTGTCCGACAGCGTGCGGCAGGCGCGCGACGTCGTCGCCGAGCTGCCGCAGGGTCCCGCCCGCGACGCCCTCGCTTCGCTGACCGACTTCGTGCTGGCCCGCACCGGCTGACCGGTGGCGCTCCCCGAGACGGCCCGGACGACCGCGCCGGTCACGGCGCCCGCGACGGCGACGGGCGGTCCGGCGGCGCTCGTGCTCGACCGCGGCCGCCGCTACCGCCTCACCGTCGTGAACGTCGGCCTCGCCTGCTGCGCCGTCGAGGCGATGGTCGCGACGCTCGGCACGACCGACCCGCCGGGCACGGTCCCGTACGCCGGGTCCGGCCGCGCCGTCGACGTGCTCGTCGTGTCGGGCACCGTCACCGACAAGCTCGCCCCCCTCGTGCGCGCCCTGTACGACGCGCTGCCCGGTCCGGTCGCCGTCGTCTCGTTCGGGGCGTGCGCGAACAGCGGCGGTCCGTACTGGGACTCGTACTGCGTCACCCCGGGCGTCGAGCGCCTGCTGCCCGTCGACGTCTTCGTGCCGGGCTGCCCGCCGCGGCCGGAGGCGCTGCTGGACGCGCTCGAGCAGGTGGCACCGGCGCGTGCCGCCGCGGCGCCCCGGCCGCTCGACGCGCCGCTCGTGCGCCCGGCGGCCGGCGCCGTGGGCCCGCAGGACCTGCGCGGACGTCCGCTGTGAGCGACGGCAGCCCGGACGCCGGCGCGGACGGGGTGGCGGGCGTCCTGGCCCGCGTGCTCCCGTCGGCGCAGGTCGGCACCGCCTACGGCGTCGTGACGGCCGACGTCGACCGCGACGCCTGGGCAGCGTCGGCGACCGCCGTGCGCGACGACCCGGAGCTCGACGCCCGCATGTTCGACGTGCTGACGGTCGTCGACCAGTCGCCGGGCGGCTTCGAGGTCGTCCTGCGCCTGTGGTCGGTGCAGCGGCGCTGGGGGATGCACCTGCGCACGAGCTGCCCGCGCGACGACGCGCGCGTCCCGTCCCTCGTCGGGGTGTTCGCCGGGGCGTCCTGGCACGAGCGCGCCGCGGCCGAGGCCTTCGGCGTCGTCTTCGCGGGCCACCCCGACCTGCGGCCGCTCCTGCTCCCCGACGGTGGTGTCGAGCGGCCGCTGCGCAAGGACCACGTGCTGGCCGCGCGCGCCGACCGTCCCTGGCCGGGCGCCGAGGACCCCGCGCACTCGGGGGAGGGCGGTCGCCCGCCGCGGCGACGGCTCACCCCGCCCGGGGCGCCGGCGCCGCCCGGGCGGTCGCGGTGACCGGCCAGGCAGCCGCACCGGGGGCACCGGGGGCAGCGACCTCAGCGGGGGCACCGCCGCCGCGCAGCCGCGGGACGATCGGGCTGCTCGAGGAGAACTGCACCGTCTGCATGCTCTGCGCGCGCGAGTGCCCCGACTGGTGCCTGCACGTCGAGGGGCACACCGAGCTGGCGCCGCCCGTGCGCACCGGCGGCCGGCCTCGCGCGCGGCACGTCCTGGACCGCTTCGCGATCGACTTCTCGCTGTGCATGTACTGCGGGATCTGCATCGAGGTGTGCCCCTTCGACGCGCTGTTCTGGGCGCCCGAGCTCGTCCCGGCCGAGCCGTCGGCGCCCGGGCTGGTCGAGGAGCGCGCCGCGCTGCGGGCGTGGATGCGCGCCGTCCCGCCGCCCCCGCCGCTCGACCCGCTCGCCGAGCCGGCCGAGGAGGTCGTCGCGGCCGCCCGCCTCGACGCGGTCGAGGCCCAGCGCGCGCAGGGGTGAGCCGCCCCGGGTCAGGTCCGGGAACGAGGGCCTGCGAGCCGGCGTTCTACGAGGGACTGTCCCGCACCCCGGAGGAGACCGTGCACGCCCACAAGAACGGCCTGAAGACCGCAGCCCTGCTCGGGCTGCTGTCGGCCCTGATCCTGCTCGTCGGCGTCCAGTTCGGCTCCGGCGGCCTGCTGCTCGCCCTCGTGGTCGCGCTCGGCGTGAACGGCTGGTCCTACTTCTACAGCGACACCCTGGCGCTCAGGAGCATGCGCGCGTACCCGGTCAGCCAGGTGCAGGCGCCGCAGCTGTACGCGATCGTCGCGTCGCTCGCGCAGTCGATGCGCATGCCGATGCCGCGGCTCTACATCAGCCCGACGACCGCGCCGAACGCCTTCGCCACCGGGCGGGACCCGCAGCACGCGGCGGTCTGCGTCACCGAGGGCATCCTCGAGCTGCTCGACGAGCGCGAGCTGCGCGGCGTGCTCGGCCACGAGCTGGCGCACGTCGGCAATCGCGACATCCTCATCAGCTCCGTGGCGGCGGCCCTCGCCACGGTCATCACGTTCCTGGCCAACTTCGCGCAGCTGTCGATGCTGTTCGGCGGCCGCGACCGGGAGGGCGGCAACGTCCTGTCGAGCCTCGCGCTGATCGTCCTCGGCCCGATCTCCGCCGGCGTGATCCAGATGGCGATCAGCCGCAGCCGCGAGTACGCGGCCGACGCCACCGGCGCTCAGGTCACCGGCGACCCGCTGGCGCTCGCGAGCGCCCTGCGCAAGCTCGAGCGCGGCACGGCGGCCCGTCCGCTCGTCGACGACCCGCGGCTCGCCCCGACCAGCTCGCTGATGATCGCCAACCCGTTCCGGGGCGGCGGCGTGGGCCGCATGTTCAGCACCCACCCGCCGATGGCCGACCGCATCGCCCGGCTCGAGCAGATGGCGGGCTACCGCCGCTAGCGGTAGTTGGTGAACTGCAGGGCGAAGTCGAAGTCGGTCCCCTTGAGCAGGGCGATGACGGCCTGCAGGTCGTCCTTCTTCTTCGCCGAGACGCGCAGCTGGTCGCCCTGGATCTGCGCCTGGACGCCCTTGGGCCCCTGCTCGCGCACGATCTTGCTGACCTTCTTGGCGTTGTCCTGGTCGATGCCCTCGTTGACCGTCGCGGTGAGGCGGTACTCCTTGCCGGACTGCTGCGGCTCGCCGGCCTCGAGCGTCTTGAGCGAGATCGAGCGCTTGACGAGCTTCTCCTTGAACACGTCGAGCAGCGCCGCGCAGCGCTCCTCCGAGCTCGCCTTGACGACGATCGACTCGCCGGACCAGGCGATCTCGGCGCCGGTGCCCTTGAAGTCGTAGCGCGTGGCGGCCTCCTTGGCGGCCTGGTTGAGCGCGTTGTCCACCTCCTGACGGTCGACCTTGCTCACGATGTCGAACGACGGGTCAGCCACGCTGCGCTCCTTGCTATCGTCTCCCGCGCACCTGCTCCAGGTGCGCGTTGGGCGGGTTGCCCGAGTGGTCAAAGGGAGCAGACTGTAAATCTGCCGGCTCAGCCTACGAAGGTTCGAACCCTTCACCCGCCACCTCAGCGCGACGCGGCCCCCGACCCCAGGTCGGGGGCCGTCCTCGTGCTCGGCCCACGTGCGCTGCTCAGTGCGGCCGCGGGCGCCGGACGAGGCCGCGAGCGAGCAGCTCGACCGTGAGCACCACGGCCACGGCCTGCACCGCCAGCAGCGCCACGAGCACCAGGACCTGCACGGCGCCCGCCTCCAGCGGGCTGGCGCCGCCGAGCAGCGTCCCGACGAACGCCCCGGGCAGCGCGACCAGGCCGACGGTGCGGGTCTGGTCGAGGCCGGGCAGCAGCGCCTCGGACGCCGCCGGACGGGCCACCATGAGCCCGGCGTCGCGCGGCGAGAAGCCCAGCGACAGGGCGGCCTCGACCTCGCCGCGGCGGCTCGACAGGTCGTCCAGCCCGCGCCGCCCGGCGAGCACCGTGGCCGACATGGCGCCGCCGACGAGGATCCCGGCCACGGGCACGATCGCCACGCCCTCGAGCGGGACGACGCCGAGCGCCAGCAGCAGCCCGACGACGGGCAGCGCGCCCGCACCCACGGGCAGCGCGCACCACCAGCCGCAGCGCCGGCGGACCAGCCGGCGCGCCGCCGTCCCGCTCGCGACGACGGCCATGACCAGCACGAGGGCGAGGCTGCCCAGCACGGAGCGGACGACGGCGGACAGCACCAGCGCGATGCCGGCGAGCTGGACGACGGCCCGCACCGCCGCCACGACGACCTGCCGGGAGCGGTCCAGCTCGCCGAGGCGCGCCACCGCGGCGGCGAGCACGACGAGCAGCACGAGCGCGACGGCCAGGACCGGACCGACGACCACCAGCGTCGACATCGCCCCAGCCGACCACAGCAGCCCGACCACGGCACCGGGGGAGCGGGTCCCCCGGACCGCCCGTCCGACCGCCCGGGCCCGGTTCGTGTAGTCTCTGGTCGGCTTTCGCCGCCCCCTTAGCTCAGTCGGCAGAGCGTCTCCATGGTAAGGAGAAGGTCTACGGTTCGATTCCGTAAGGGGGCTCCGCTCCGCCCGTCGGTCAGCCGGCGGACGGGTCGCTCCGGCGGTGTAGCTCAGCCTGGTAGAGCAAGCGGCTCATAATCGCTGTGTCACCGGTTCAAGTCCGGTCACCGCTACAGTCATCACCCGTCGGGTCCGGTCCCGGCGCCCCTCCGCACGAGAGCAGGCACTCCAGCATGGCAGCCACCGACGTCCGCCCCAAGATCACGATGGCCTGCCAGGTGTGCAAGAACCGGAACTACATCACCAAGAAGAACCGGCGCAACGACCCCGACCGCCTGGACCTCAAGAAGTTCTGCCCGCACTGCCGGCAGCACACGGACCACCGCGAGACGCGCTAGCCGCTCCGCAGCCCCACTCTCCAGGCCGGTCCCCGTCGGGACCGGCCTGCGGCGTTCCCGGACCTGCGGCCCCGTCCCCCGGGCGGCGACCGCTGCACGGTGCGTGCACGTGGCGCCGCTACGGTGGGGGCACGCCCACGGCAGGAGGCCGCGCGATGCCGCTGAACCGCGACCACATCGGTCGCAGCACCACCTCGACCGAGCCCTTCGAGGTGACGCGGGGCGACATCCGCCGCTTCGCCACCGCGATCGGTGACACGAACGCCGCCTGCCACGACGTGGCCGCCGCGCAGGCCCTCGGCCACCCCGACCTGGTCGCGCCACCGACGTTCCTCATCACGCTCGGCATGTCGACGCAGGTGGGGCTCATCACCGACCCCGACCTCGGGCTCGACTACTCGCTCGTCGTGCACGGCGAGCAGTCGTTCGTGCTGCACCGCCCGGTCTGCGCCGGCGACCGGCTCGACACGGTGACCCGCCTCGACGGCATGCGCGACGCCGGTCGCAACGAGCTGCTGCAGGTCGTGACGGAGGTGCGCGCCGGCGGCGAGCACGTCGCCACGGCCACCAACACCATCGTCAGCCGGGGCACGGCCGCCCCGCGCACGCCCGCTGCCGCGGAGGCCTGACGTGCCGTCCTACGACGAGGTCGAGGTGGGCACCGAGCTGCCCGCGCAGTCCTTCGTGCTGCAGCGCGCCGACCTGGTCCGGTACGCCGGAGCCAGCGGCGACTTCAACGTCATCCACTGGAACGAGCGGGTGGCCAGGGCCGTCGGCCTGCCCGACGTCATCGCGCACGGGATGCTGACGATGGCCACCGCCGGCCGCGTCGTCACCGACTGGGTCGGCGACCCCGGGGCGGTCGTCGAGTACGGCGTGCGCTTCAGCCGCCCGGTCGTGGTCGCGGACGACGACACCGGCGCGACGGTCGACGTCTCCGGCGTCGTCGAGGAGAAGCTGGACGACCGGCGGGTCCGCGTCGTGCTGACGGCCACGGTCGACGGCGCCAAGGTGCTGATGGCCGCCCGGGCCGTCGTCCGCCTGCCCTGATGGACGTGTCGGACGCACGTCCCGCAGCGCCGTCGACCGCAGCGCCGTCGACCGCAGCACCGTCGACCGCAGCACCGTCGACCGCAGCACCGTCGACCGGGCTGGCGACCGGGCTGGCGGCGGCCGCCGGGCCGCGGATCCCGGAGCCGTCGTCGCCCGAGCCGGTCGACGGGCGCACCGCCCGGGGCCTGCGCACCCGCCGGGCCGTCGTCGACGCCCTGCTCGCGCTGCTGGCCGAGGGCGACCTCGAGCCCACCGCCCAGCGCGTCGCCGCGCGGGCCGGGGTCGCGCTGCGGACGGTGTTCGGCCACTTCTGCGACATGGAGACCCTCTGGGCGCAGGCCGGCGAGCAGGAGCTCGCCCGCATCACCGCGCTGGCCGACCAGGTGCCGTCCGACCTGCCGCCGAGCGAGCGCATCGACCGCTTCTGCGCCTCCCGGGCGCGCGTGCTCGAGGCGCTCCTGCCGGTCATGCGGGCGGCGCGCCTGCGCGAGCACGCGTCGGTGACGCTGCGCCGCAACCGCGAGCTGTTCGGGGCCGCCGCCGACGCCGAGGTGGCGTCGGTGTTCCGGTCCGAGCTCGCCGCGCTCGACGCCGACGGCCGCGACTGCCTGCTGACCGCGCTGCACGTCGCCGCGGGCGGCCCCACCTGGGAGGTGCTCCGCCACGACCGCGGGCTGTCCCCGGCCGCCGCCGCCGAGCAGGTGCGCCGGACGGTGCGGCGCCTCGTGCTCGCCGACGGCCCGCTGTGACCGCGCCCTCCGGCGCACCGACCAGCCGGACGGACGTGCCCGCCACCATGCGCGCCGCGCGCTTCGACGCCGCGACCCGGCAGCTCGCCGTGCAGGACGTGCCCGTCCCCGACCCCGGTCCGGGCGAGGTGCTCGTGCGGGTCGAGGCCTGCGGCATCTGCCTGTCCGACGTCCACCTGCTCGACGGGACGCTGCCGGCGGCCCTGCCCGTCATCACCCCGGGCCACGAGGCGGCCGGCACGATCGAGCGCGTCGGCGCCAAGGTGCCGGGCTGGCGGCCGGGGCAGCGCGTCGTCCTGGCCGGCGGCCGGGCGTGCGGCCGCTGCCCGATGTGCGTGCGCGGGCGGGTCGAGGCGTGCGTCGCGTTCGAGATCATGGGCTTCGCCTTCGACGGCGCCTGGGCGCAGTACGTCGTCGTCCCCTACGCCGGGCTGGCCGCCGTGCCGGACGGCGTCCCGATCGAGCAGGCCGCGGTCCTCGCCGACGCGGTTGCCACGCCGTACGCGGCCCTCACCGAGCGGGCCGGGCTGCGCGCGGGGGAGTCGGTGGGCCTGTGGGGCATCGGCGGCCTCGGCGTGCACGCCGTGCAGGTCGCCCGGATGGTCGGCGCCGCGCTGATCGTCGCCGTCGACCCGCTGCCGAGCGCCCGCGAGCGCGCGCTCGCGCTCGGCGCCGACGTCGCCCTCGACCCCCGCGACGGCGACGTCGTCGCGCAGGTCCGCCGGCTCACCGGCGGCGCGATGCTCGACGTCGCGGTCGACCTCGTCGGGGCCAACGTCGTGCTGGCGCAGGCGGCCTCGTGCCTCGGCCGGTTCGGGCGCTGCGTCATGGTCGGGCTGTCGCTCGACCCGATCGAGCTCGGTCCCGGCGTGGTCTTCGGCGTGCAGGGGCAGTCCCTGCTCGGGCACCTCGGCTACTCGCGCCGCCACCTCGACGAGCTCGTCGAGCTCGTCGCCCGCGGCCGGCTGGACGTCTCGGGATCGGTGAGCGACGTGCTGCCGCTGGAGGACGTCGCCCGCGGCGTCGAGCGGCTCGTCCGCAAGCAGGGCGACCCGGTCCGCCTGGTCGTGCAGCCGTGGGCGTGAGCGGCCCGGCGGGCCTGCCCGCCGACCTGCCGGCGGAGGTCACGGCGCTGGCCGAGCGCCGGGCCGAGGCCCGCGCCGCCAAGGACTTCGCCGAGAGCGACCGCCTGCGCGACGCGATCGCCGACGCCGGCTGGACCGTGCGCGACGGGCCGGACGGCTCGGTGCTGAGCCCCCGGCCGCCGTACGAGGTGCTGACGAGCGTCGCCGACCTGCCCGACCGACGGGACGAGCCCGACGTCCGCCGCTGCACCGTGGCGGTGCTCGTCGAGGGCTGGCCGGACGACGTCCGCACCTGCGTCGAGGCGCTGCTCGCGCACGCGCCGTCCGACGTCGTGGTCGTGCTGCTCGAGCTCGGCGCGACCGACGCGGGCGCCGTCGTGCACGAGCTGGCCGCCGCGCACCCGGGCCGGGTCGAGGAGCTGCACGTCGAGCGGGCGGCCGGCTGGGGACCGGCCCGGCAGGCGCTGCTCGACGCCGACGTCGCGGCCGTGCACGTCCTGCTCGACCCGTCCACCGTGCTCGAGGGCGACGCGCTCACGCCGGTGCTCGCTGCGTTCGACGACCCGACGGTCGTCGGCGCGGGCTGGCGCGGGGTGGCCGTGCAGGACGGCTGGCGCGAGTTCGCCGACGCCGGCCCGGGCGAGGTCGAGGCGCTGCTGGGCTACCTGCTCGCCGTGCGCCGCTCGGCCGCGCTGCAGGTGCCGCTGCCCAAGGCGCAGTTCTACCGCAACGCCGACATGGAGTGGTCGTTCCTGCTGCGCGAGGCCGGCGGACGGCTCGTCGTGCCCGACGGCGGGCTGCCCGTCCGCCAGGACCGGCACCGCGGCTACCACGACACCGACCCGAGGTACCGCGACAAGCAGTCCAAGAAGACCTACGACCGCTTCCTGCAGCGGTTCCGCGGCCGCGAGGACCTCCGGCTCGCCAAACCGCCCCAGCAGTAGTCGCACGCGCAGTGCGACAACCGGTCGTACGCTGGACGCCATGACGACCGCTACGACGCGCACCCTGCCCGACCACGTGCGCGTGGCGGTGGTCGGCAGCGGCTTCAGCGGACTGGGCGCCGCTGTCCGCCTGCTCGCCGAGGGCATCGACGACCTCGTCGTCCTCGAGCGCGCCGACACCGTGGGCGGCACCTGGCGCGACAACACCTACCCGGGCTGCGCCTGCGACGTGCCGAGCCACCTCTACTCGTTCTCGTTCGCCCCGAACCCGGACTGGTCGCACGTCTTCAGCCGCCAGCCCGAGCTCCGCGCCTACCTCGAGCGCGTCACCGACGACTTCGGCGTCCGACCGCACCTGCACACCGGCACCGACCTCGAGTCGGGCGCCTGGGACGAGCAGGCGCAGTGCTGGCGCCTGACGACCAACCGCGGAGCGCTCACCGCCGACGTCGTCATCAGCGGCTGCGGCGGGCTCGTCGAACCGGCGCTGCCGGACATCCCCGGCGTCGAGACGTTCACCGGGCCGGCCTTCCACTCCGCCCGCTGGGACCACGACGCCGACCTCACCGGGCTGCGCGTGGCCGTCGTCGGGACCGGCGCGTCCGCGGTGCAGTTCGTGCCCCAGCTGCAGCCCTCGGTCGCCTCGCTCACCGTCTTCCAGCGCACGCCGCCGTGGGTGCTGCCGCGCCACGACCGGCCCATCACCGACGCCGAGCGGGCGCTGTTCCGCGCCCTCCCGGCCGCCCAGCGGGCCCTGCGGCTCAGCACCTACTGGCTGCGCGAGCTGCGGCTGCTCGCGTTCACCCGCGGCGGCCGGCTGCGGGAGGCCGCCGAGGCCCAGGCGCGCTCGCACCTCGAGCAGTCGATCAGCGACCCGGCGCTGCGCGAGCTGCTCACCCCGTCGTACGCCCTCGGCTGCAAGCGGGTGCTGCTCAGCAACGACTGGTACCCCACCCTGGCGAAGGACGACGTGCGCGTCGTCGGCGCGGGCCTGCGGGAGGTGCGTCCGCACTCGGTCGTCGACGACCACGGCGAGGAGCACGAGGTCGACGCGATCGTCTACGGCACCGGGTTCCGGGTCATGGACACCCCGGTCGCGCACCGGCTGACCGGCCGCGACGGCGCCACGCTCGCCGACACGTGGGCCGCGGCGGGGGCGCAGGCCCACCGCGGCACCACGGTCGCCGGCTTCCCCAACCTGTTCCTGCTGCTCGGGCCCAACACCGGCCTCGGCCACAGCTCGGTCGTGCTCATGGTCGAGGCGCAGATCGAGTACGTGCTGCAGGCGCTGCGCACGCTGGCCGCGCGGGGCGCGTCCGTGCTCGAGGTGCGCCGCGCGGCGCAGGAGGCCTACGACGCCCGCGTGCAGGCGCAGCTCGACGACACGGTGTGGAACGCCGGCGGGTGCAGCTCCTGGTACCGCGACGCCGACGGCCGCAACTTCGCGCTCTGGCCGACGCACACCTTCACGTTCCGCCGGCAGACCGTGCGGTTCGACGCGGACGCGTACGAGCTGCGCGGCCCCGCTGCCCCTACTGCGCCTCGGCCAGCAGCGACGCCAGTCGGCTGACGCCCTTCTCGAGGTCGGCGTCGCCGAGCGCGTACGACAGCCGGAAGTAGCCCGGCGTCCCGAAGGCCTCGCCCGGCACCACGGCGACGCCGACCTCCTCGAGCACCAGCTCGGCCAGCTCGGCCGACGTCGTCGGCGTGCGTCCGCGCAGCGACCTGCCGAGCACGCCCTTCACCGACGGGTAGGCGTAGAAGGCGCCCTCGGGCTCCGGGCAGGTGACGCCCGGGATCGCGTCGAGCATCCGCACCATCGTGCGGCGGCGGCGGTCGAACGCCTCGCGCATCTCGGCGACCGCCGACAGGTCGCCCGTGAGCGCGGCGATCGCGGCGCGCTGCGCGACGTTGCTGACGTTCGACGTGGCGTGCGACTGCAGGTTCGTCGCGGCCTTCACGACGTCGACCGGACCGACGAGCCAGCCGACCCGCCAGCCGGTCATCGCGTAGGTCTTGGCGACGCCGTTCACGACGACGCAGGTGTCGGCGAGCTCGGGCACCGCGACCGGCATCGAGACGTGCTGCGCGTCGCCGTAGACGAGGTGCTCGTAGATCTCGTCGGCGACCACCCAGATGCCGTGCTCGACGGCCCAGCGCCCGACGGCGGCCACCTCCTCCGGGGAGGCGACGGCCCCCGTCGGGTTGCTGGGGGAGCACCACAGCAGCACCTTCGTGCGCGAGGTGCGGGCCTGCTCGAGCTGCTCGACGGTGACCCGGTAGCCCTGGTCCTCGGTCGTCACGACGTCGACGGGGACACCGCCCGCGAGCTTGACCGCCTCGGGGTAGGTCGTCCAGTACGGGGCCGGGAGCAGCACCTCGTCGCCCGGGTCGAGCAGCGTGGCGAACGCCTCGTAGACGGCCTGCTTGCCGCCGTTGGTGACGAGCACCTGGGCGGGCGTGACCGCGTAGCCGCTGTCGCGGGCGGTCTTGTCGACGATCGCCTGCTGAAGCTCGGGCAGCCCGCCCGCCGGGGTGTAGCGGTGGTTCGCCGGCACCGAGCAGGCGGCCTCGGCGGCCGCGACGATCGCGGCGGGGGTCGGGAAGTCGGGCTCGCCCGCGCCGAAGCCGACGACGTCCTCGCCGGCGGCCTTCTTCGCCTTGGCCTTGGCGTCGACGGCCAGCGTCGCGGACTCGGCGATGCCGCCGATGCGCGCCGAGATGCGGCTGCGGGTGGGGACGGGTGCGGGGGCGGGCGCGGTGCTCGTCATGCGACCATGCTCCCGCGTCCGCGCAAGCCCACCACGCCGACCCCCGCGACCGTCCTCCGCACCGACCCCGCGACCGACCTCCGCGAGCGGCCGGCGGTCGGCCCGGCTCCCGCGCCGGCCAGGAGCTGCACGCGCTGCCGGACGCCCCGCGGCCCCACCCCGTGCGGCCCTGCCGGACGCCGGGCGGTTGGAGCGGAGCAGCGCAAGCCGTACACTCGACGGTCTGAGGCCCGACGCCTCTGCCCTGGCGCGCCCTGCGTCCCGGGGCGCGGACGTCGCACGGGCCCCGGAGGGGTGTAGCTCAGTTGGCCAGAGCGCCGGTCTCCAAAACCGGATGTCGCAGGTTCGACTCCTGTCACCCCTGCTGCACCGCAGCAGGAGCGCGCCCGGTCACCGGGCGCCGGCACGAGCAGCGCAGAGCCAGCACGACCGCAGGACCGACCAGCGCACGACGACAGCACCGACCGCAGCACGACCTCGAAGCCAGGACGACCACGAGACGGGACGCCGATGAGCGACAGCGCGGGGACCGACACCGGTCTCGCCACGCCTGACCGCGGCCGAACGCCGGGCAGCCGCAGGCAGCGCCGGCCGAGCCGGCTGCGGCTCGTCACGACGTTCTACAAGCAGGTCGTCGCCGAGCTGCGCAAGGTCATCTGGCCGACCCGGCACGAGCTGCTGACCTACACGGCCGTGGTGCTCGTCTTCGTGCTGTTCATGGTCGCGGTCGTCAGCCTGTTCGACTTCCTCTTCAGCCAGGGCGTGCTCAAGGTGTTCGGCTGACCGTCCCCGCCGCTCCCACCGATCGCCCCCGCACGACGACAGAACAGGACGTGCACGTGTCCGAGCCCACCCGGCCCGTCGACGACCTCCCCCAGGACGAGCTCGACGCCGCCCCGTCCGACGACGCGGTCGAGTCCGTGCAGTCCGAGCAGGGCGAGGCCGTCGCGGCCACCCACGTCGGCACCGCCTCCACCGACGCGGGCACCGCCGCCGCCGACCTCGACGAGCTCGGCACCGGCGGCGTCGACGACGCGCCGAGCGGCTACCTCGAGGACGCCGCTCCCGAGGGCGTCGGCACCGCCGCAGCGGACGCCGAGCACGACGCCAACGCCGACGCCCTGGGGCTGCCGGCCGCGGCCGCCGACCAGGTCGACCCCGACCTCGACCCGGCCGACCAGCTGCGCCTGGAGCTGACCGGCCAGCAGGGCGACTGGTACGTCGTGCACTCCTACGCCGGCTACGAGAACAAGGTGAAGACGAACCTGGAGAGCCGCATCTCCAGCCTCAACATGGAGGACTTCATCTACGCGATCGAGGTGCCCACCGAGGAGGTCACCGAGATCAAGGGCGGCAAGCGGCAGCAGGTCGTCCGCAAGAAGCTCCCCGGCTACCTGTTCGTCCGCATGGACCTCACCGACGAGTCCTGGTCGGTCGTGCGCAACACCCCCGGTGTGACCGGCTTCGTCGGCCAGACCTCCCGCCCCTCGCCGCTGTCCATCGACGAGGTCGTGAAGATGATCGCCCCGCCGAAGCAGAAGGTCGTCGTCGCCGTGAAGGCCGTCGACTTCGAGGTCGGCGAGTCGATCACGGTCACCGACGGGCCGTTCGCGACCCTGCCGGCGACGATCAACGAGATCAACCTCGACAGCCAGAAGCTCAAGGTCCTCGTCTCCATCTTCGGCCGCGAGACGCCGGTCGAGCTGTCCTTCAACCAGGTCGCGAAGCTCTAGGGCTCCGCGAGACCACCTACTCGTCACCGACTGACCAGGAACTGACATGCCTCCCAAGAAGAAGCTCGCCGGCGTCATCAAGCTGCAGATCAAGGCCGGTGCCGCGACGCCGGCCCCGCCCGTCGGCCCGGCGCTCGGCCAGCACGGCGTCAACATCATGGAGTTCTGCAAGCAGTACAACGCCGCGACCGAGTCGCAGCGCGGCGACATCGTCCCGGTCGAGATCTCGGTGTTCGAGGACCGGACGTTCACCTTCATCACCAAGACCCCGCCGGCCGCGCGGCTGATCCTCAAGGCCGCGGGCGTCGACAAGGGCTCGCCGACCCCGCACACCAAGAAGGTCGCCACCATCTCGCAGGCGCAGGTCCGCGAGATCGCCACGACCAAGCTGTCCGACCTGAACGCCAACGACGTCGACGCCGCCGCGAACATCATCGCCGGCACCGCCCGCTCCATGGGCATCACCGTCACCGACTAGGCGTTCTCCCTCCCAGCACGACCCCGCACGACCCGCACGACCGTGGGAGGGCGCGGAGCGTCCGCGTCCGCTCGACCACGTCCCCGACAGGAGAGACGCGCATGAAGCGCAGCAAGGCCTACCGCGCCGCCGCCGAGAAGATCGACGCCGACGCGCTGTACAGCCCGCTCGAGGCCGTCCGCCTCGCCAAGCAGACCTCGACCACGAAGTACGACGCGACCGTCGAGGTCGCCATGCGCCTGGGCGTCGACCCGCGCAAGGCCGACCAGATGGTCCGCGGCACCGTCAACCTGCCGCACGGCACCGGCAAGACGGCTCGCGTCATCGTGTTCGCGACCGGTGAGAAGGCCGCCGAGGCGATCGCCGCCGGCGCTGACGAGGTCGGTGGCGACGAGCTCATCGAGCGCGTCCAGAAGGGCTTCCTCGACTTCGACGCCGCCGTCGCGACGCCCGACCAGATGGGCAAGGTCGGCAAGATCGCCCGCATCCTCGGCCCGCGCGGCCTCATGCCGAACCCGAAGACCGGCACCGTCACCGCCGACGTCACCAAGGCCGTCAGCGACATCAAGGGCGGCAAGGTCAACTTCCGCGTCGACAAGCAGGCGAACCTGCACCTGGTCATCGGCAAGGTGTCCTTCGACGAGCAGCGCCTGGTGGAGAACTACGGCGCCGCGCTCGACGAGATCTCGCGCGCCAAGCCGGCCAGCTCCAAGGGCACCTACCTCAAGAAGGTCGCCGTCAGCACCACCATGGGCCCCGGCATCCACGTCGACCCGAAGCGCACGCGCAACCTGCTCGAGGACGGCGCCGACCAGCAGTAGCAGCTCCGCCCGACAGCGCCACCCGCGGCCCCGTCCCTGCTCCGGCAGGGGCGGGGCCGCGGCCTGCTAGGCTCGTCCACGCCCAAGACCGCCGGTCGCCACTGCTCGCAGTGGTCGAAGGCCCCGCCTCGTGCGGGCGGCCCGCGCAGGTGTCCACGGACAGACCCCCGACCGCTCGCGGCCGGAGACCTCTGACGCCCCGTGCGCATCCGCGCCGGGGCGTCCTCGCGTCCCGGGGCAGCCGCGCACCTGGCACCAGGTGCGGGGCCGGCGCCCGACCGAGAGGAGGCGCATGACCGTCGACACCGACGTCAGCGCTGACACCGCTGCGCCCGTGCAGCACACGCGTGCCACCGTGCGGCCCGACAAGGCCGAGACGGTCAGCGAGCTCGCCGCAGCGTTCCGCGGTGCGTCCGCCGCGGTGCTCACCGAGTACCGCGGACTGACCGTCAAGCAGATCAGCGCGCTCCGCGTGGCGCTGGGTGCGGACACGTCGTACGCGGTCGTCAAGAACACGCTGACCAGGATCGCAGCGGACGACGCCGGTCTGGAGGGCCTCGCGGAGCTCCTCACCGGCCCGACGGCCGTCGCGTTCATCAACGGCGAGCCCGTCGAGGCCGCCAAGGCCCTGCGCGACTTCGCCCGCACGAACCCGGCGCTCGTCGTCAAGGGCGGCGTCATGGACGGCCAGGCCCTGACCGCGGACGAGGTGCGCCGCCTGGCGGACCTCGAGTCGCGCGAGGTCCTGCTCGCCAAGATGGCCGGCGCCCTGCTGGCCTCGCT
>CAXTFU010000043.1:0-2804 GCA_964243385.1 uncultured bacterium
GTCGTTGGCGGTCGCGGTGGTGCACAGCACCGCCACGTCGTCGCCGAGGCCGGCCAGCACGTCGCGGATCCGGCGGTAGTCGGGCCGGAAGTCGTGGCCCCAGTCGGAGATGCAGTGCGCCTCGTCGACCACGAGCAGCCCGGCGGTGGCGGCCAGCCGGGGGAGCACCGCGTCGCGGAAGCCGGGGTTGTTGAGCCGCTCGGGGCTGACGAGCAGCACGTCGACCTCGCCGCGCGCGACGTCGTCGTAGACGACCTGCCAGTCGTCGACGTTGCTCGAGTTGACCGTCACGGCGGAGATGCCGGCCCGTTGCGCCGCCGCGATCTGGTTGCGCATGAGCGCGAGCAGCGGGCTGACGATCACCGTCGGACCGGCCCCGCCGGCGCGCAGCAGCGCCGTGGCCACGAAGTACACGGCCGACTTGCCCCAGCCGGTGCGCTGCACGACCAGCGCGCGCCGCCGCCCGCTGACGAGCGCGTCGATGGCCGTCCACTGGTCCTCGCGCAGGACGGCGTCGGGCCCGGCCAGGGCGCGCAGGGAGCGTTCGGCGAGCTCGCGGGTGGTCACGGCGACGACAGTGCCAGAGCGGTCCGACGGCGGCGCGCCGGTGTCCGCCGCCCTGTGGACGGCGTCAGTCCGGCGGCAGCACCATCGTCTCGCCGCGGTCGAGCGGCCGGACGCCGCGCAGCCCCCGCCGCTCGACCTCCGCCAGGAACGCCGAGCGCGGGCTCGTGAACACGCCGTAGTCGTCGTTGTGGATCGGCACCGTCGTCCGGGGCCGGACGAGCTCGAGCAGGTCCGCGCCCTGGCGCGCGTCCATGGTGACGAGCACGCCGAGGCCGAGGATCCCAGGGATCCGCGTCCCGCCGAGGTGCCACAGCCCCAGGTCGAGGTCGGGGTGGCGCGCCGGCACCTCGCGCAGCGCGTCGACGAGCAGCGTGTCGCCGGTGATGTACGTCGTCAGGGGCGCGCCGTCGACCGGTCGGTGCTCGAGCACGTGCCCGTGCACCGGCGGCAGCAGCGCCTGCAGCAGGCCGGGCGCGTGCTGCCCCGGCGTCGCCGTGATGCGCAGCAGGTCGCCGGCGGCCGAGCGCAGCTCGTGCGCCTGCCAGGTCTCCAGGGCGACGGCGTGCGCGAAGCCCCAGCGGCGCAGCGTGCGCGCCGCCGCCCGCGTGGTGATGATCGGCGTCGACCGGTCGAGCGTGCTGCGGGCGATCCGGTCGAAGTGGTCGCCGTGCAGGTGCGACAGCACGATCGCGTCGAGCGGCGGCAGGTCGGCGGCCTGCATCGCCGGCTCGGTCCGCCGCCGCGACACCAGCCCCTTGCCGAGGTAGACGAGCTGGCCCCGGTGGAGGAAGTTCGGGTCGGTCAGCAGCGTGAAGCCGCCGTACTCGATGAGCGTCGTCGCCGTGCCGAGGAACGTCAGGGAGCCGGTCACTCCGAGCCGCTACCCGCGCCCCGTCGGCTCAGACCCGGAGCGTCAGCCGCGGGGCAGCAGGACGGCGGCGCCGGCCGCCGCGGCGACCGCCACCGCGCACAGCACCGGGACCAGCCACCCGGTCCGAGCACCCTCGGGGCGCTTGGCGCGGACCACGGCGGCCGAGACGCCGGCCTCGACGGCGAGCAGTGCCAGCGCCAGCCCGGGCAGGCCCAGCCAGGCGAGCGCGAGCACCGCCGCGCCGAGCGGCAGGACGTAGAGCACCAGCACCAGGGCCGCCTCGAAGCGGTCGGGGCGGGGCTCGGCGGAGGTCACCCGTCCAGTCTGGCGGTCGGGGATCGGCCGGGCGACCGCACGCCCGCGCGCGCATCGGCGAGACTGGTGGTGGCAGCGGCCCGCCTGGGCCGCACAGGCGCGCCGTTCGGGCGCTCCGCGACACGAGGGTGAGCACATGAGCGAGTTCGGCAGGATCGACAGCGACGGGACCGTCTACGTCACGACGGCGGACGGCGAGCGTGCCGTGGGCTCGTGGCAGGCAGGCACCCCCGAGGAGGGCCTCGCGCACTTCGCCCGGCGCTACGAGGTGATCTCGACCGAGGTCGCCCTGCTCGAGCAGCGCCTGCGCAGCGGCGTCGGCGACCCGCAGCAGGTCGCGCAGAGCGCGTCGCGGCTCAAGACGACGATCCCGACGGCCGCGGCGGTCGGCGACCTCGCGGCGCTCGAGCGCCGGGTCGACGCCCTGCTCGAGAAGACCGCCGACGCGGTCGAGGCCGGCAAGGCGGCCAAGGCCGAGGCCCGCGCCCGTGCCGCCGAGGCCAAGGAGACGCTGGCCGCGGAGGCCGAGACCCTCGCGGGCTCGTCCGAGTGGAAGGCCAGCGGCGAGCGCCTGCGCACGATCGGTGACGACTGGAAGCGCCTGCCGCACCTCGACCGCAAGGCGGAGGACGAGCTCTGGCAGCGGGTGGCCGCGGCGCGCAAGCGCTTCACCGAGCGCCGCACCACGCACTTCGCCGCCCTCGAGCAGCAGCGCTCGGTGTCGCAGGAGCGCAAGGAGAAGCTCATCGCCGAGGCCGAGGGACTGTCCTCGTCGACCGAGTGGGGGCCGACGGCCGGCCGCTACAAGCAGCTCATGACCGACTGGAAGACCGCCGGGCGCGCGCCGCGCGAGGTCGAGGACGAGCTCTGGAACCGCTTCAAGGCCGCCCAGGACGCCTTCTTCCAGGCCCGCAACGCCCACTTCTCCGTCCAGGACGAGGAGCTGCGCGGCAACCAGAAGGTCAAGGAGGAGATCCTCGCCGAGGCCGAGACGATCGACCCCGCGCAGGGGCTCGACAAGGCCAAGGCCCGGCTGCGGACGCTGCAGGAC
>CAXTFU010000043.1:2814-19915 GCA_964243385.1 uncultured bacterium
CTGCAGGACCGCTGGGAGACGGCGGGCAAGGTGCCCCGCGACGTCATGCGGTCGCTCGAGGACCGCATGGGCGCCGTCGAGGAGAAGGTCCGCAACGCCGGCGAGTCGCGCTTCGCCCGCTCCGACGAGTCGCCGTTCACCGCCAAGCTCCGCGAGAAGGTCGTCGAGCTCGAGGCCAAGCTCGGCAAGGCGCGCGCCGCCGGTCGTCCGACCGACGAGCTCGAGGCGGCCCTCACCACCCAGCGCCAGTGGCTGTCGCAGGCCGGCGGCGCGTCCGTCGCCGCGTCGAGCGCCCCGTCGTCGGCGCCCGCCGCCGCGCCGAAGAAGAAGAGCACCAGCGGCTGGGTGCGCGCCGACTAGCCGTCCGGCGGACGACCGGGCCAGGAGCCCGGCAGCAGCACGCACCACCCACCACCAGCACCAGCACCAGCCAGCAGGGGCGGAGCCGACGGCTCCGCCCCTGCTGCTGTGCTGCCCGCTGCACGCCCGTCCTGCCGCCCCTGCGCGGTGCCGCCGCGCCTGCACCCCGCCGTGCTGACCGCATGCGGTCAGGCCGCTTGCGGACATCCGGAACGCTGGATCGGCCAGCGCCCGTACGACAGCGTCTTCCCTGTCAGCGAGGGCGAGCTCCTCGCCCGGACGTGAGGAGGAGGCAGTCATGACGCGAACCCGCACAGCACGTCCCGCCCGGCCGCACCCCGTCGGCTCGAGCCCGGACCCAGGCCGCGACCCGCCGCCTGCACGCCGGTCTCACCCCGAGCGACGCGTGCGCAGACCCCGCGGTCGACGACGGCCGCGGGGGGCCACGCCGGACAGCCCGGCCTGGCACCCGGAGAGGAGCTCGACATGACAGCTCAGACCATGACGATGACGGGGACCCGCTCGGCGCAGCCGGCGCTCACCGCCACCGCCGTGCTGGCGGCAGCCACCCTGCTCGCCCTGCTCGTCCGCCCGCTCGCCCTGATCGTGGGCCACTTCCACGTCACCGCGTCCGTCGCCAACGCCGTCGTCGCGGCGATCATGGGCGGCGGCGGCTGGGTCATCAGCGCCTTCTTCCCCTGGATCATCCCGTACGTCCTCACCGTCAAGGGCCTGGTGGCCGTGATCGGTGTCGGTGGCGCCGTCGGCTGGTGATCCCCGCCGCTCCGCGAGCCCGGAGCGGCCCCTGCAGCACCCGCAGCACCTGCACGACCGTCCCCCGTGCACGACCACACTGAGAGGAACACGACCATGGAGCTCGTCAGGAACCAGGCGGTGCAGCGCGCCGGAGCCGCGCTCGTCGCCGTCTACGCGGTGCTCGTCCTGAGCACCGCCTCGGCCAGCGGACAGCTGATCGGGCACTTCAACATCACCCGGCAGGTGGCCGGAGCCATCGTCACGCTCATCGTGAGCGGCGGTGGTTACCTGCTCGGCGTGCTGTACCCGTTCGTCCTGCCCGCCGTGATCACGGTCAAGACGCTGGTGTCGGCCTTCGGCACCGCGTACGCCATCGGCTGGTGAGCCGCCTGGGCCCGGCCGGCAGCGGCCGGCCGCTGCCGGCCGGGCCCAGACCACCAGCTCCCGCCCCCGTGACCCCCTCCCACCCGCCCGAGGCGACGTGCCCGTCCCGAGAGGAGCTCCCATGACCCGCGCCACCGGTCCGGCGCTGCTGCTGTGGCGCGGCGAGCTGCGCGTGCAGGGGATGACCGGACGCCACCGCGTGCTCATCGTGCTCGAGGGCCTGGCCTGCCTCGGCGTCCTGCTGCTCATGACGTCGCACGTCCGCTCGATGCTGCTCGCCGGCTCGACGTCCACGTCGAACCTGGCCCTCATGACGGCGGCGCTGTGCGCGGTCGTCGTGGTCAACGTCCTCGTGCTCGGGGAGCAGTCGCGCACCCGCGTCGGCGACCTGCTCGACTGGGCCGCTCCGCTGCCCCTGCGCGCGGTCGAGCGGACGCAGCTGCTCGTCCTGAGCGGCCTGCTGCGCTCGGTGCTGTTCGCGGTGGTCCTCGTCGGCGGCGTCGCCGCCGGCGCCCTGTCCACCCTCGCCGAGCCCGTCGGCGCGCTGCTCGTGCTGCTGGCGGCGCTCGTGCTGCCGCTGCTGCCCGTGGCGGTCGGCCTGCGGCTCGGTGCCCGGCGCAGCGAGCCGCTGCCGTCCGTGGCCCTGGCCGTGCCGGTCGGCGCGGCCCTGACCGCCGCGTTCGTCCGCCTGCCCGGGGCGCCCGCACCGCTCGACCAGCTCGTCGAGCTCGTCGCGACCCCAGCGCTCGCCCTGCTCGGGCTGGCGCAGCCGGCGACCTCCGCCCTGCTGCTGCTGGTGTGGCTGCTCGCCGCCGGCTGGGCGGTCAGCGGGCTCGCGCAGCCCGAGGACGCGCCGCTGCACACCCGCAGACCGGCTGCGGCGGGCCGGCTGGCCGTCGCCTCGCCGGACGACCCGCAGGCGCTGGCGCGCGCCCTGGTCGGGCACCGCACCACGACCGTGCACCTGCTGACCGCCGCCGGGTCGGGAGCAGCGCTCGGGCTGGTCGTCCTGCTCGTCGCGGTCGCCGCGCCGGCGCAGCCGGCCCTCGTCGCGCTCGTCTCGTCGGTGCTGGCCGTGGCGGCCGTCGCCGCCGGCTACGGGCACGTCGTGCCGGTGACGACGCCGTCACGCGACGCGGGCGACTGGCTGCGCAGCGCACCGGTGCCCGAGCGCGAGCTCGTGCGGGCCGCGCACCGCGTCCGCACGACGGCCGCGCTGTGCGCCACCACGGCGCTCGCCCTGGTCACCGGCGCCGTCGCCGCCGTCGCCGGCCTGGGCACCTCGAGCTGGTCGGTCGTGCTCGGCATCGCGCTCAGTGCGCTTACGCTCGGCGGCTGGGTCGGCACGGCGCTCGCCGCGTCCGGCCTGCGCCGCCTGCTGCTGGCCCAGGTCCTGCTCTCGCTCGCCGGGCTGCGGGCCGCCGTCGTCACCGTGGTGGCGCTGTCGGCCGGTCCGCTCCCGTCGCTGCTGTCCCTCGTCGTCCTCGAGCTGATGATCGGAGGTGCTGGCCAGTGCCTGCTGCTGCCCCCGCGTCGCCGCCCCTGACCGCGGCGCCGCGCGTCCCGTTCCGCACGGCCGCCCTGTGGGGCGCCGGCCTGACCGCCGGCGGCTACCTGCTCGGCGCGGTGCTCGGCGTGTTCGGCGCCCTGACCGCACCCGCCGCGCAGGTGCTGCCCGCGGCGAGCGTCCCGGCGGCGTCGGCCGTCCTCGTCCACAACGCCGGCGTCCTGCTGTGGCTCACCGCCGGGCTCCCCACCCTCGGACTGGTCACCGTCGGCACCATGCTCTACAACGGCGCGGTGCTCGGCTGGGTCGCCACCGAGGTGGCCGGCGCCCAGGGCCCGGCCCCGCTGCTCACCGGCGTGCTGCCGCACCTCGTCCCGGAGCTGCTGGCCTACCTCGTCAGCAGCGGCGCCACGCTCGCGCTGTCGGTGCAGCTCGCCGCCCGCGTCGTCCGCGGCTCCTCCCGCCGACCGGAGTGGCGGGCCTGGCTGCGCCTGCAGGGCGCGGCGCTGCTGCTGCTGGCCGTGGCGGCGCTCGTCGAGCAGCACGTGTCCCGTGTCTGAGGCGCTCGTGGCCGCCGCGCCGCACCTCGGTCGGACCGCCGTGCCGGAGGTCCTCGTGGTGCGCGGGCTGCGCGCCGGCTACGACGGCCAGGACGTCGTCCGCGACCTGGACCTGCACCTGGCGCCCGGCGACGCCGCCAGGCTCGCGGGCCGCAACGGCACCGGGAAGAGCACCGTCCTGCGCTGCCTCGCCGGTGCCCAGGCGCTGCGCGGAGGGCAGGTGCTCGTCGCAGGCGCCGACCTGCGCGAGCAGCCCGTCGAGGCCAGGCGGCAGCTCGGCTGGTCCACCGGCAGCTGCCCGTTCCCGTACCTCACCGGCGCCGAGCACCTCGCCCTCGCACGCCGCGTGCACGGGCTGACGGCGGCGGCGACGGACGAGCTGGCGGACGCCTTCCCCAGCTGGGCCTGCCTGCGCGCGCTCGACCGGCAGGTCCGCACCTGGTCACGGGGGATGGTGCAGCAGCTGAGCCTGCTGCTCGCCGTCGCACACCAGCCGCGGCTGCTCCTGCTCGACGAGCCCAGCGACGGGCTGGACGACGAGGCGCTCGCCGACTGGACCGCCTGGCTCCACCGCCACGTCGCCACCGGCGGCGCCCTGCTGGTCGTCGAGCACCGGGCGCACGTCACCGGCGCGCTCCCACCGCACCCCCCCGTCCAGCTCACCTCCTCCGACACCCCCTCCGACACCCCCTCCGACCGGGAAGGCCCCTCATGACCCGTGCACCGCAGGACCTCATGACCCGCGCCGTCTGGGCGCCCGAGGACGCCCGTGGCGGACCCTCCATCGCCTACGTCTCCGAGCGCCGGCGCTACCAGCTGACGCTGGCCTGCCTGCCGCTGGCCGGCCTGCTCGCCCTCGTCGGCTGGCTCGCCGGGCTGCCCGCCGCGGCGGTCCTGCTCCTGGTGGCCCTGCCGCTGCTCGCCGGCACGGTCGTCACGATGACGGGCCGGTCGGGCTACTACGCGCTCGACCGCTCCGGCCGCCCGGACCGCTACCTCGGCCGCCGTGCGCCCGACCTGTCCGAGCACCGGCGCCTGCCGCGCGCGGCCGCCGCCGGCGCCGGCTCGAGGAGCGGGGCATGAGCGTCCGCAGCCGGATGGTGCTCGTCCTCGGCCTCGTCACCGTCGCCGTGGTGACCCTCGTGCTCGGGCTCCCGCCGTACCTGCGAGAGGTGCGCGAGGGGCTCGGCGACCCCGCCGCCGTGCAGGCGCCGGCCGCGTTCCTGTGGGGCGGCGTCGCCGGCCTCGCCGCGCTGGTGCTCGTGCTGCGCGAGCAGCACCGCCGGCGGGAGTACGGCTGGGTCGTCGCCAGCCTCGCGCTGTCCTACCTGGCGATCACGGCGTACGCGGTGCGCCTGCTGCTGCGCTCCTCGGCAGGAGCGGGTCGTGCCGCGGCCTGACCCGGCGCCCGTCGAGCTGGCGGGCGTGACGGTCAGCGCCGGCGAGCACCGCCTGGTCGAGGACCTGTCGCTCCGCCTCGAGCCCGGCGCCTGGCACGCCGTCCTGGGGCCGAACGGCTCCGGGAAGACCACGATGATGCGGGCGGCGCTGGGGCTGGTCCGGCCCGCGGCCGGCACCGTCCGGCTGCTCGGCCAGGTGCCGCCCGCGCGCACCGGCGAGGTCGGGGTCTCGTTCGGCCCCCGCCTGCTGCACCCGTCCCGGCGGGCCCGCACCGAGCTGTCGCTGCGCCTGCAGCCCCTCGGCGGCACGCGGGCCGACCTCGAGCGGGCCTGGGAGCAGACCGGGCTCGGCGACCGGGGCGCCCGCTGCGGCGACCTGTCGCTCGGGCAGGCGCAGCGGCTGTCGGTCGTGGCGGCGCTGCTCGGCCGTCCCCGGCTGGTCGTGCTCGACGAGCCGACGGTCGGGCTCGACCTCGCCGCGGTCTCCTGGCTGCGCGGCCGGCTGCAGGAGCTGTGCGCGCAGGGGACCACCGTCTGGGTCTCGTCCCACGACCTGTCGGAGGTCGAGCGCAGCGCGAGCGCCGTCTCGGTCCTCGCGCAGGGGCGGCTGCTGCACACCGGACCGCTGTCGGCCCTGGTCGGCGACGAGCCGGCGGTGCTGCTGCGCAGCGTCGAGCCCGAGCGCCTCGCGGACGTGCTGTCGGCCGCCGGTCTGCGGCACGTGCCGGCGCACGACAGGGCGGACGGCGGCGTGCGCGTGCACGGCGCCGACCCGGTCCTGCTCGGCCGCCTGCTCGCACGCGAGGGGGTGCCGCTGCTGACGATGGTCGGCGAGCGGGACGCCCTGGAGACGCGTCTGCAGCAGCTGCTCGCGTCGAGCGCAGCGCCCGTCGCAGCACGCGCCGTGGTGGGAGCGGGCGCATGAGCGCCTCGCTGCTCGTCCGCGACGTCCGGCGCTTCGCCGGCGTGCCGCTGCCCTGGGTGCTCGGCGCGCTGGGCGTGCTGGCGGCGGTCGTGACGGCCCTGGGCCTGTCCGCGCTGGACAGCCGCGGCAACGCCGCCGGTGCGGTGAGCGCGCTCCCCATGCTGGCCGGGCTGCTCGGCGCCGTCGGGGTGGGGGCCGAGTTCCGCTTCGGCACGCTGCACACCGAGGTGCTGCTGCACGGCGGGCGCCTGTCGCTCTGGTGGCGGCTGTCGTGCGCGGCGGCCCTGGTCGCCGGCGTCGTGGGCGCCGTCAGCGCCACGGCCGCCGTCGTCGCGACGGCCCTGCTGTCGGACGGCGCCCGGCCGGCGGGCGCGGCGTTCGTGCTCACGGCGGCCCCGGTCAGCGCCGGATGGGCCGTCCTGGGCGGCAGCCTGGCCGCCGTCGTGGCGAACCAGGCCGCCGCCGTCGGGGTGCTGATGGGCTACCTCGTGCTGGCCGAGCCGATGCTCGAGGCCAGCTCCGGACGGCTGTCCGGACTGCTGCCGGCACGGCTGGCCGCCGAGCTGCTCGGGCACCCGGCGCCGGGTGCGCTGCTGCGCCTGGCGCTCGTCGTCGTGCTGGTCTGGGCCGGCGCCGGCGCGGTGCTGCTGCGGCGCGACGTGCCCGTCGTCAGCCGCTAGGAGGCGTGCTCGACGGGGACGGCGGGACGGGCGAGCCCGACAGCGGGCCCGGCTCGAAGTCCTGCAGGCGCAGCCGCAGGCCGAGCTCGAAGCGGCTGCGGGCCGAGAAGCGCAGCAGCAGCCCGGACAGCAGGCGCCGGACGGTGCGGGCGGACAGGCCGAGCTGCCGCGCGGCGCCCTCGTCGGTGGCGCCGGCGGCGAGCAGGTCCAGGATCGCCCGTTCGGTGTCGGTGAGGTCGACCTGCGCGGCCGGACGCGGGGTGCTGGTCGGCCGTGCGCCGGACCAGACGCTCTCGAACAGCGAGAGCAGCGCGGTGAGCATCCCGGGACTGCGCACGACCAGCGCACCGGCGCCCGGCCGGTCGGCGTCCGAGGGGATGACGGCCACCGTCCGGTCGATGACGAGCATCCGCATGGGGAGGGTCGCCACGGTGCGCGTCTCGGCGCCGAGCTCGCGCAGCCAGCGCAGGTAGTCGGCCGTCGCCTGGTCGTTCAGCGCGCTGTGCAGGTAGATGTTGCGGACGTTGACCCCAGCCTCCAGCACCGCCCGGTCCAGCGGCCGGCTGGCCTCGAGCGCCGCGGCGCTGTGCGCGCCGCCGGGCAGGAAGGACAGGACCTCGCGGGAGGCCTCCCGGGCCAGCTGCTCGAGCCGGCTGCGGATCGCGTCCAGCCCGGTGAGCCGCTCGACCGCCTGCTCGAGGTGCGCCTCGCGGGCGCTGCTGTAGGTGTCCTGCAGCTCGCCGAGGCGGTGCCCCAGCTGCTCGAGGCCGGACTGCTGCTCGCGGACGCCCTGCGCCAGCTCGTCCAGCCTCGCCTGCAGCGCCACGGCGGGCGCGACGACGCGCAGCCCCTGCCCGGGACCCTGCGCGGAGGGGCGGAGCAGGCCGAGCTGCAGCAGCGCGGCCAGCGCCTCGGCCGTGTCGCCGCCCGACAGTCCGGTCAGCTCGCGGGCGCGGTCGCGCAGGTCGTCCGACGACCAGGTGCTGCTGCCGAGGGCGACGCGGTAGACGGCCTCGGCGGTCGTCGTCAGGCCGAGCCCGGTCAGCACCACCTGCGCTCCTGCGCCTCGGCGCGGTGTCCACTCCCGGCCGGGCCAGGACCGGCCATGCCGCTCAGGCCCGTGCGCACGCCGGCGCTGCCAGGCTGGTCCGGTGCACGCTGAGGACGCCCGCCCGGACACGCAGCGCCACCGGGTCGCGCGGCGCTACCGGGTCGCGCTGGGGCTCACCGCGCCGGAGCCGGTGCAGGACGCGGACCTCGAGCGGCTCCGCCGGCTGCTCGGGGAGGCGACCGGCTGGCACCCGGTGGAGCTGTCGCGCGCCGCCGACCGCCATGGCATCGGACTGTACCTGGGGGTCGCGGCCGACGACCCGGACGCCGCCCGGCGCGCGGCGGTGGACGGCGTCCGGGCCCTGCTGGGCCTCGACGCCCGCGCCGTGCGCTGGATCGTGGACGCCCGCGGGGCCGTGGTCCGGGACGCGGACGACCCGTCCTGCGAGGTGGACGAGACGTGGCCGGAACAGGACGGACCGGATGCGGACAGCTGAAAGGGCTGACACCCGTACCCGCCGCCCGACAGGCTCAACCCGACTGGAGCAGGATCGTCCAGCACGTCACCCAGCGGAGGACCCCATGCACACGTCCCTGACCACGACCACGCCGGCAGCCACCTCGACGGAGCGTGCCTCGGCACGAGGCACTCGGACGCACGGCGAGCGCCGGACGCTCCGGCGGACGGCCGTCCTGTCCGCCTCGGCCTGCCTGTCGGTGGCGGCCCTGGCCGCACCGGCTGCAGCGGCGACCGCCCCCGCGCCGGTGGCGGAGCGGACGGCCAGCAGCTTCGCCTGGGAGGGCGTGCGGCCGGCCGGCGGCCTCCTGCAGCCGCAGACCGCCGGCCCGGCCAGCTTCGCCTGGGAGGTCGTGCGCCCGGGCGGGGGCGGGGGACAGCCGCGCCCCTGACCCGCTGCGGACCGCCGGCTCAGACGACCTTCGCGCGCAGGAACTCGACCGTCCGCGACCAGGCCAGCTGGGCGTCGTCCGCCCGGTAGGTGCCGAGGGCGTTCGTGTCGTTGTGGAAGGCGTGCGCCGCGTCGTAGAAGTGGAACTCCACCGGCGCACCGGACTCGGTCCGGATCTGCTCCTCCTGGGCCCGCGCCGCGTCGGCCGGGTAGAAGTCGTCGCGCAGGCCGTAGTGGCCCTGCACCGCGGCCGTCAGCCCCTCGAAGGTCTGCGGCACGGCCGGCCCGACGCCGTAGTACGGGACCGCCGCGCTCACCCGCGGGCCCTGCTGGGCCGCGAGCAGCAGGACGAAGCCGCCGCCCATGCAGAAGCCGACCGCGCCGACCGTCGAGCTCGTGACGGCGTCGTGCGAGAGCAGGAAGTCGACGGCGCCACCGAGGTCGCGGGCCGCCTCGTCGACGGGCAGCTCGCTCATGAGCTGGCCGGCCTCGTCGGCGTCGTGGGTGGTGCGTCCGCCGAACAGGTCGGGCGCGAGCGCCACGAAGCCCTCCGCGGCGAGCCGGTCGGTCACCTCGGCCATGTGGTCGGTGAGGCCCCACCACTCCTGGATGACGATCACGCCGGGCCCGCTGCCGGACGGCGGGAGCGCCAGGTAGCCGTGCGCCTGGCCGGTCCCGCTCGGGAAGGAGGTGTTCTGGCGGGACTCGTGCTCGGGGGTCGCGCTGGTCATGGGGGCCTCTCGGGTCGGGGAGCGTCCCCCCTCTCTACACGGGCTCCGCTGCGGGCACGACCTCGGGCGACGGCTCGAGCGGCGGCGGGGGCAGCAGGTCGGGCTCCTGGAGCGGGCCGGGGTCGTCCGGGACGGGCGTGTCCGGGTCCAGGGGAGGGGCCTCGCCGGGCGTCGGCGAGCTCGGGGCCGGTTCCAGCGGGCGGGCGTCGAGGTCCATGCGGCCACTGTCCCCCGCACGTCCGGGCTCTCGCCCGCCGGGTCCTGCCGGACGCGCCGCAGCCGCCGCCCCGGGGGGACGACGGCTGCGGGACGTGCAGGGGGGACGTGCTACGCGACGTACTCGCGCAGGGCGTCGGCGCGCCCACCGGCGCGGATCTCGGCCAGCGTGTCGCGCTCGATCTGACGGATCCGCTCGCGGGTCAGGCCCAGGTGGCGGCCCACCTCGTCGAGGGTGCGGGGACGGCCGTCCTCGAGGCCGAAGCGCATGCGCATGACGATCGCGGAGCGCTCGGGCAGCGAGTCGAGGACCTCGGACAGCTGGCCGTGCAGCATCTGGGTCTCGACCGCGGCCTGCGGGTCGATCGAGTCGACGTCGGTGATGAAGTCACCGAGCACCGCCTCGTCGTCGCCGACCGGCGCCTGCAGCGACAGGGTGTCGCGGCCGTGGCGCAGGATCTCCTCGACCTTCTCCGCGGTCATCGACAGCGGCTCGCCGATCTCCTCGGAGGAGGGCTCGCGGCCGAGCGACTGGGTCAGGTCGCGGCGCGTGCGGGTGACCTTGGTGATGAGCTCGGCCATGTGCACGGGCACGCGGATGGTGCGGCCCTGGTCGGCCAGCGCGCGCTGCAGCGCCTGGCGGATCCACCAGGTGGCGTAGGTGGAGAACTTGTAGCCCTTGGCGTAGTCGAACTTCTCGACCGCGCGGACCAGCCCGAGGTTGCCCTCCTGGACCAGGTCGAGCAGGTCGAGCCCGCGGCCCTGGTAGCGCTTGGCGAGCGACACGACCAGGCGCAGGTTCGCCTCGAGCAGGTGGCGCTTGGCCACCTCGCCGTCGCGCTCGATCTCGACGAGGTCGCGGCGCATCGCGGCGGCGACCTTCGTCTCGCCGGCGTTGTGCTGGCGCAGCTTCTCGGTCGCGAACAGGCCCGCCTCGATGCGCTTGGCGAGGTCGACCTCCATCTCGGCGGTCAGCAGCGCGACGCGGCCGATCTCGCGCAGGTAGGCCTTGACGAGGTCGATGCCGGGCGGCGGCTCGTCGAGCGCGAGGGGCTTGTCCTCGTCGGCGACGACGACGGGCGCGGCCACGGGCTCGGCGAACACGGTGTCGCCGTCGGGCTGCGCAGCCTCGAGCACGGCGGCCTCGGCCTCGGCCTTGGTCTGCTTCACGGCGGGCGCGGCCTTGGCCGGGGCGTCCTTGGCGGCGGCGGCGGCGGCCTTGGTCGCGGCGGCCTTGGTGGGCCGGGCGGCCGGCTCGGTCACGGGGGCCTCGGGCGTGACGGACACGACCAGGTCAGGTGTGGTCTGCACGGACACGGTGGGCTCCTCCACGAGCGGCTCGACGGCGGTGCCGTCCGCCACGGTGCGTCCGGCGGGACGCGTCTCCTGCGGGCCGGTTGCCCGCTTCGCCGGCCGGGCGGCCGACGGCTTGCTGGTGGTCGGCTTCGCAGCGGCGCGGCGAGCACGGACCGGCTTGGTGGCCGTGAGGTCGTCGGACATCACGACAGCGCCCTGCTCGGAGAGCTCGCGCAGCACGGCGCGGGCCTCGCTCGGACCGATGCCGTGCGTGTCGAAGACGCTGCGCAGCTGCTCGAGGGACAGGCGTCCCTCGGAGCGCGCACGATCGACGAGCGCCTCGACGACGTCGGCGGGACGGGCGGGGGCGGACATGGAAGGCACTCCCAGGGTCGGTGCGGGTGGCGGGGCCACCCTCTCGGGGCGAACGCGGGGCACCGGCGGACCGGTGCTCCGGAGGACGGAGGTGCGCGACTGCGTGAGACGGGCGTGGCGTGGTGCTCGCGGGACCTTGGCCTCACGGTCGTGCAGGGACGTGCTGACAGGCGGCTGACTGGCGGCTGACTGGCGTTGCCGGTCCAGCGCACACCCGCGCTGCGGCACCTGTGGGCGCCGTGCGGAGACGGTGTGTCGTCCCGGCTGGGGCACCTCACGATCAGGCGCCTCTGCAGATCGCAACGATCCTCTCACGCCCGCTGTTCCGGTAGGAACCCCGGGCGGTGAGAGTGGTCACACAGTGGCATACCCTGGATACGGAGAGCCACTCCTGGGTGACGGTCAGTCCCAGCCGAGCTCGTGCAGCCGCTCGTCGTCGATGCCCACGTGGTGCGCGAACTCGTGCACGACGGTCACCCCGATCTGCTCGACGAGGTGGTCGGTGTCCTCGGCCAGCAGGCACAGCGGGATGCGGTACAGGCTGATCCGGTCCGGCAGCGCACCGCTGTAGTTCCCGCGCTCGGTCAGGGCGACACCCTCGTACAGCCCGAGCAGGTCCGGCTCGTCCTCGTGCTCGTCCTCGACGACGAGCACGACGTTGTCGAACTGCGCGGCGAGCTCGGGCGGCAGCGCGTCGAGCGCGTCCGCGACGTAGCCCTCGAACTCGGCCGGCGAGACCGGCTGCACTGGCGGCTCCTGCCGTGACGCGCTCAGTCGAGGTAGTCGCGCAGCTTCTGCGACCGGCTCGGGTGGCGCAGCTTGGACAGCGTCTTGCTCTCGATCTGGCGGATGCGCTCGCGCGTCAGGCCGAACTCGCGGCCGATCTCGTCGAGCGTGCGCGGCTGGCCGTCGACCAGGCCGAAGCGCATCTTCACCACGGCCGCCTCGCGGTCGGTCAGCGTGCGGAGCACCTCGCCGAGCTGCTCCTGCATGAGCCCGTACGACACGACCTCGGCGGCGATCGGCGCGTCGGCGTCCTCGATGAAGTCGCCCAGGCTGGAGTCCTGGTCGTCACCGATCGTCGTCTCGAGGCTCACCGGCTCGCGCGCGTAGCCCTGGATCTCGACGACCTTCTCGGGCGTCATGTCGAGCTCCTTGGCGAGCTCCTCCGGCGTGGGCTCGCGGCCGAGCTCCTGCAGCATCTCGCGCTGCACGCGGGTGAGCTTGTTGATCTGCTCGACCATGTGCACCGGGATGCGGATGGTCCGCGCCTGGTCGGCCATCGCACGGGTGATGGCCTGCCGGATCCACCACGTCGCGTAGGTCGAGAACTTGTAGCCCTTGGTGTAGTCGAACTTCTCCACCGCGCGGATGAGGCCGAGGTTGCCCTCCTGGATGAGGTCCAGGAACAGCATCCCGCGCCCGAGGTAGCGCTTGGCGATGCTCACGACCAGGCGCAGGTTGGCCTCGAGCAGGTGCCGCTTGGCCTTGCCGCCGTCCAGCACGAGCCACTCGAGGTCGCGGCGCAGGGCGGCGGACAGCTTGGCGGCCTCGCCGGCGTCGGCCTGGCGGATCTTCTCGGCGGCGAACAGGCCGGCCTCGATGCGCTGGGCGAGCTCGACCTCGAGCTCGGCGGTCAGCAGCGGGACCTTGCCGATCTCCTTGAGGTAGGCGCGCACGAGGTCGGTCGAGATGCCGACCTCGCCCTCGGCGGCGATCGGCTTCTCGTCCTCGTCGTCGTCGTCGGACGGCGGCTTGGGGGTCTCGTCGTCGTCGTCCTCGTCGTCGTCCTCGGCGACGGCCGGGGCGACGGTGCCGGCCGCGGCGGCGAGCGCCGGGTCGGCGGCCGCGACGACGGACGCGTCGAGCACGGCCCCGTCGGCGACCGGCTCGGCCGCGAGCTCTGCCTCGAGGACGGCCGGGTCGAGGTCGTCCTCCAGCTCGTCCGGGCCGGGCTCGCCGGTCGCGTCAGGGGCCAGCACCGGCCCCGCCACCTTCGTGTCGGCCTTCTTGGCGGCGGCCTTCTTGGCCGGGCCGGCGGCCTTGGCCGGGACGGCGCGGGACGAGGCGGTGTCGTCCGTGGCGCGGGCGGTACGAGGCGGTGTCACGGGATGTCCTTCGTCAGCAGGGACGTGCCGGTACGTCGCCGGACCGGGTGCGGCCCGACGGTGCCCTCCGACCTGCGAGGACGCGACCCGCGGCTGACGGCCCCTGCAGGGGCGGGCACGGGCGCGACCGCTCTCGCGAGTCGGATCGGCACGTGACCAGTATCGCTGCTGTTCCGCTCGGCGCGAGACGTTCGACCCGAGCGCGGCGTTCCGGCGCGCCGCCGCCGCCGGTGGGCGAGCATCGCCGCCGCGCCAGCAGGGCCGGGGACCGCGTGGCGATCATGGACGTGCTGCCGAGGGCGCACGCTGCGCGGAAGGGCTGCGAGCGGGCGACGACCTCGTGCTCGGGACGTCGGAGGCCGGCCCGATCACCCGCGCAGCCCGACGCCCCGGCTCCTCGCGAGGGGCCGGGGCGTCGGCTGCAGCGGCTAGAGCAGCGAGCGCAGCACGTACGGCATGATCCCGCCGTGCTGGTAGTACCCCTGCTCACCGGGGGTGTCGATGCGCACCGTGACGGTGAAGACCGTGTCGTCGGCGCGGACGGTGAGCTCGCGCGGGACGGCGCCGCCGCCGGCGATGCCCTCGATGGTGAAGGTCTCGGCCCCCGTCAGGCCGAGCGACGCGGCGCTCTCGCCGGCGCGGTACTGCAGCGGCAGCACGCCCATCCCGATGAGGTTCGAGCGGTGGATGCGCTCGTAGGACTCGGCGATCACGGCGCGGACGCCGAGCAGCGCCGTGCCCTTGGCGGCCCAGTCGCGCGAGGACCCGGAGCCGTACTCCTTGCCCGCGAGGATCACCAGCGGGGTGCCCTCGGCCTGGTAGGCCTGCGACGCCTCGTAGATCGTCGTCTGCTGGCCGTCCCCGTCTCCGGTGAACAGGACCGTCACGCCGCCCTCGGTGCCCGGCGCCAGCTGGTTGCGCAGGCGGATGTTGGCGAACGTCCCGCGGATCATGACCTCGTGGTTGCCGCGGCGGGAGCCGTAGCTGTTGAAGTCCTTCGGGGTGACGCCGTGCTCCTGCAGGTACGTGCCGGCGGGGGAGTCGACCCGGATGTTGCCGGCCGGGCTGATGTGGTCGGTCGTCACCGAGTCACCGAGCACCGCGAGCACCTTCGCGCCGGTGATGTCGGTGAGCGGCTCGGGCTCGCGCTGCATGCCGTCGAAGTACGGGGGCTTGCGCACGTACGTCGACTCGGGGTCCCAGGCGAAGGCGTCGCCGGCCGGGACCTCGATGGCCTGCCACCGCTCGGTGCCGGCGAACACGTCCGAGTACGACGATGCGTACATCTCGCTCGTGATGGCCTCGCCGACGACCGCGGCGACGTCCTGCGCCGACGGCCAGACGTCCTTGAGGAACACGGGCTCGCCGTCCGAGCCGGTGCCGAGCGGCTCGGTGGTGAGGTCGACGTCCATCGACCCGGCCAGCGCGTACGCCACGACCAGCGGCGGCGACGCCAGGTAGTTCATCTTGATGTCGGGGTTGATGCGCCCCTCGAAGTTGCGGTTGCCCGACAGGACCGACACGACGGCCAGGTCGCCCTCGTCGACGGCAGCGCTGACCTCCTCGGGCAGCGGTCCGCTGTTGCCGATGCAGGTCGTGCAGCCGTAGCCGACGGTCTGGAACCCGAGCTTGTCGAGGTAGGGCGTCAGGCCGGCGCGCTCGTAGTAGTCGGTGACGACCTTCGAGCCCGGCGCGAGGGTCGTCTTGACCCACGGCTTGCTCGACAGCCCCTTCTCGACGGCGTTCTTGGCGAGCAGCCCGGCGCCGACCATGACGTACGGGTTGCTCGTGTTGGTGCAGGAGGTGATCGCGGCGATCGCGACGTGCCCGTGGTCGATCGTGACCTGGTCGCCGGACGCGAGCGTCGCGGGCACCGGGTTGGACGGACGCTGCGCGAGGTCGTCCTCGTCGATCTGGACGCCGGCGGGGGCGTCCGAGGTGTCGGACGTGCCGGGCGCGGCCGGGTCGGAGGCGGGGAACGACTCGGCGCTCGCCTCGTCGATGCCCGTGCCGGGGACGGCGGCGTCGGCCGACGGCGGCACGCCGGGCGTGCGGTCCTGCTCGACCGGGGTGGTCGAGGCGTAGTCGGCGAGCGCGGTGCGGAACATCGCCTTGGCGTCGGTGAGCGGCACGCGGTCCTGCGGGCGCTTGGGCCCGGCCAGCGACGGGACGATCGTCGACAGGTCGAGCTCGACGCGCTCGGAGTAGCGGGGCTCGGCGGACGGGTCGTGCCACAGGCCCTGCGTCTTGGCGTACGCCTCGACCAGGGCGATCGTCTCGTCCGGCCGGCCGGTGAGGCGCAGATAGGTGAGCGTCTCCTCGTCGACCGGGAAGATCGCGCAGGTCGAGCCGTACTCGGGGCTCATGTTGCCGAGGGTCGCGCGGTCGGCGAGCGGGACGTTCGAGACGCCCGGGCCGTAGAACTCGACGAACTTGCCGACGACGCCCTGCTTGCGCAGCAGCTCGGTCACGGTCAGCACGAGGTCGGTCGCCGTCGCGCCGGCCGGCAGCTCGCCGGTGAGCTTGAAGCCGACGACCTTCGGGATGAGCATCGAGACCGGCTGGCCGAGCATCGCGGCCTCGGCCTCGATGCCGCCGACGCCCCAGCCGAGCACGCCCAGGCCGTTGATCATCGTGGTGTGCGAGTCGGTGCCGACGAGGGTGTCGGGGTAGGCCTGCCCGTTCCTGGTGAAGACCACGGTCGCGAGCCGCTCGAGGTTGACCTGGTGCACGATCCCGGTCTCCGGCGGGACGACCTTGAAGTCCTCGAACGCCGTCTGGCCCCACTTCAGGAACTCGTAGCGCTCGCGGTTGCGCTCGTACTCGAGCGCGCCGTTGAGGCCCAGGGCGTCCCGGCTGCCGAAGAAGTCGGCGATGACCGAGTGGTCGATGACGAGCTCGGCCGGGGCGAGGGGGTTGATGCGCCTGGGGTCGCCACCGAGGTCGGCCATCGCCTCGCGCATCGTGGCGAGGTCGACGATGCACGGCACCCCGGTGAAGTCCTGCATGAGCACGCGGGCGGGCGTGTACTGGATCTCGGTGTCCGGCTCGGCCGAGGGGTCCCAGTCGGCGATCGCCCGGATCGAGGCGGCGGTGGTGTTCGCGCCGTCCTCGGTGCGGAGCAGGTTCTCGAGCAGGATCTTCAGGCTGTAGGGGAGGTCGGCCGCACCGTCGACGGCGTCGAGGCGGAAGATCTCGTACGAGCCGCCGCCCACCTCCAGCCGGCTGCGTGCGCCGAAGCTGTCCGAACTGGCCATGCGTGCTCCTCGTGCTCGTCGCGTCCCGTCGACCTGCTGGGCCGGGCGGGACGCTGGGGGTGGGGCGTTCGTCGCGTGCGGACGACGCTCGTGCGGGTGCGCTGATGTGCTGGCGTGCGGGCCGGGGCCGGGCGGGACGGGCGCGCCGTGCTCGGCGGCGTGCGTGCGGTCGGGGCGGCGGACGGCGTCCTCGACGAGGTCGAGCACCCCGTCGAGGTGGGTGGAGGACATGCCCGCGGCCAGGCCGCTCACCAGGCCGTCGAACACCAGGCGCAGGAACTCGACGAGCAGGGCGACGGGCACGTCGTCGCGGACGACGCCCGCCGCGCGCTGGCGCTCGAGCCGGGCGGCGGTCGCCCGCGAGATGGCGTCCTGCCGCTCGGCCCAGGAGGTCGCGAACGCCGGGTCGGTGCGCAGGCGGCGCCGGACCTCCAGCTGGACCCCGAGCCAGCCGGCGTCCTTGTCGTGCAGGTCGCGCATGACCTGGACGAGGCCGGCGCGCTCGACGACCTCGGCGGTGCGGGTTGCGTCGTCCTCGGCGAGGGCGAGGAACAGCGCCTCCTTGTCGCGGAAGTGGTGGAAGATCGC
>CAXTFU010000044.1:0-7921 GCA_964243385.1 uncultured bacterium
GACGTGGCCAGCGCCGTCGCCAGGGGCACCCGGTGCGGGAAGTCGGCCTTGACGACGGCGGGCAGCAGCACGTTGACCACGGCGATGCCCGCGCCGACCAGCAGCGTGCCGGTGAACAGCCCCGTCACCCCGGCGCTGCGCAGGCCGAGGCCCAGCACGAGCGTCCCCGATCCGACGAGGACGGCGCGGTGGAGCCCCAGCCGCTGCGACAGCAGCGGGGCGACCGGTGCGAGCAGCCCGAAGCAGAGCAGGGGCAGCGCCGGCAGCAGCGCCGCCGCGGCAGCCGGCAGCCCGGCGTCGCGGCGCAGCTCGTCGAGCAGCGGCCCGACCGACGACACCGGGCCACGCAGGCCGAGCGCGAGCAGTACGAGCACGAGCAGCGCGGCACGGCCGGTGCGCGCCCTGGTCGGCGCGGGCCGGGTCGGCGCGGTCAGGACCGCGGACCCGCCGCGACGGGCGCTGCCGGCGGGCCGGCGGGGATGCCGGCCGGGTCCTTGGCGTGCTGGATCTGGGCGTACACCCGGGCCCGGAGCTCGGCGAAGCGCGGCGAGGAGCGCGTGGTCAGCTGGTCGCGCTGGGCCGGCAGGTCGATCGGCAGGTCCTCCCGGACGACGGTCGGCGAGCTGCTCAGCATCAGGACGCGCTGGCCGAGGTAGACCGCCTCGTCGATGTCGTGCGTGACGAACAGGATCGTCACCCCGAAGTCGCGCCACAGGTCGCGGACGAGGTCCTCGAGCTCGGCCCGGGTCTGGGCGTCGACGGCCGCGAACGGCTCGTCCATGAGCAGGATCTTCGGCTTCGAGGCGATGGCGCGGGCGATCGCGACGCGCTGCTGCATGCCGCCCGACAGCTGCCACGGGTAGGCGCTGGAGGCGTCGGCGAGGCCGACGGCGGCGAGCGACTCGTCGACGCGGCGGGAGCGCTCGGCCTTGGTGAGCTTGCGGTGGCGCAGCGGCAGGTCGACGTTGTCGCGCACGCGCAGCCACGGGAACAGGCTGCGCCCGTACTCCTGGAACACCACGGCCATGTCGTCGGGCGGGCTGGTGACGGACCTGCCGGCGAGCTCGACCGTCCCGCGCGTCGGCGACATGAGCCCGGCGACGCACTTCAGGAGCGTCGTCTTGCCGCAGCCGGACGGGCCGACCAGGCACACCAGGTCGCCGTCGGCGATGGTGAAGGTGAGGTCGCGCAGCGCCTCGACCGTGCGGCCGCTGCCCTCGTAGGTCTTGTGCAGCCCGGTCACGTCGAGCACGGGTCCTCCTGGGGCGGTGGGCGGTCGAGGGACTAGGAGCCGTCGCGCTGCGCGCGGCGCAGCCCGTGGTACCAGGCGAGGGTGCGCTGCTCGAACACGCGGAACAGCACCGACAGCACCACACCCAGGACGCCCAGCAGCAGGATGCCGCTCCACATCTCGGGGATGGCGAAGCTGCGCTGGAAGTCCAGCACTGCGTACCCGATGCCGTTGTCCGAGGCGAACATCTCGCTGATCACCATGAGGATGACGGCGATCGACAGCGCCTGGCGCATGCCCGTGACGATCTGCGGGCTGGCCGAGCGCAGGACGAGGTGGCGCAGGCGCGCGAGACCGGTGATGCCGTACGACCGGCAGGTGTCGGCGAGCGTCGCGTCGGTGGCCCGCACCCCCTCGACGGTGTTGAGCAGCACCGGCCAGATGCAGCCGGAGGCGATGACCAGCACCTTCTGCGTCGTGCCGATGCCCGCCAGCAGGATCAGGACCGGGATGAGGACCGGCGCGGGGACGGCACGGAAGAACTCGAGCAGCGGCTCCAGCAGCTGCCGGGCGGTGCGGCTCGAGCCCAGCAGGACGCCGAGCACGACCCCCGCCACGACCGCCAGGGCGTAGCCGGTGGCCAGGCGGCCCAGGCTCGGCAGGACGTCGGCGACGAAGCGGTCGCCCTCGACCCACACCAGCCGGAACTGCTCGAGGATCTGCGACAGCGGCGGCGCGTTGAGATTGGTGCTGTCGGCGCTCAGGGCCCACCAGGCCGCGAACAGCAGGGCCGGGAGCGTGACGACCAGGGCGGTGCGCCGCAGCAGGCCGGTCAGGCGGGCGCCCGTCACGGCAGGACCTCGCCGCGTACCGAGGGGTGCCACGACAGCGCTCGCCGCTCGACCGCACGGGCCAGCAGGTTGACGAGCACCCCGACGAGCCCTGTCACGACGACCAGCGCGTAGGTGAGGGCGACGGCGCCGCCGCTCTGGGCGAGGGCGATCTCGCTGCCGAGCCCGGGGGCGCCGGTGACGAGCTCGACGGTGATGGCCAGCACCAGTGCCACGGACGCGGCGAGCCGCAGCCCCGTCATGACGTACGGCAGGGCCGTCGGCCAGGTGACCCAGCGGACCCGGGCCCACGGACCGAGGCCGTACGACCGGGCGGTGTCGGCGGCGACCGGGTCGACGTCGGCCACGCCGGACACGACCTGCACGAGCACCTGCCAGAAGCAGGCGTAGACGACCAGCAGCAGCGTCGACTCGATGCTCGTGCCGTACAGCAGCACGGCGAGCGGGATGAGTGCCACGGAGGGGATGGGGCGCAGGAACTCGACCGTGGACGCCGTCACCGCGCGCAGCGCCGGGATGCTGCCGAGCAGGAGCCCGACGGCGATGGCGGCGACCGAGGCGATCGTGAGCCCGATGGCCCACGCCCGCATGGTCTCGCCCAGCGCCGTCCAGAACGACGCCGTCCCCAGCACGTCCACGAGCGCGCGCAGGATCGCGGAGGTGGGCGGCAGCGCCGCCTCGTCGACCACCCCGAGGCGCGGCAGCGCCTCGAGCAGCAGGCCGAAGCCGAGCAGCCCCAGGACGCCGAGCAGCAGGGCCCGCGACCCGCCTGCGCGTCGGTCGGCCGGACCGGGGCCCGGCACACCGGTGTGCGCCGGGACCGCCAGCACGGCTTCGGTCACGGCAGCAGGTCCTCGACCGGCACCGCCTCGGTGACCAGGCCGTCCTCGAGCGCGAGGTCGGCGAGCTGCTCCATGCGGGAGGCGTCGATGTCGGTGCTCCACGTCGGGAGGGTCAGCTCGGGGATGAGCGCCGGGTCGATCTTGGTGTAGGTCGTGAGGACCTGCCGCGCCTCCTCCTCGTTCGCGGCGGCGTACTCGAGCGACTCGTTCATCGCGGCGGTGAAGCGCTCGACGAGCTCGGGATCCTGCGCGAGGGTCTGCTCCGAGGTGAAGTACGCCGCGATGAGCAGGTCCTCGGCGGTGTCGGCGTAGGGCGCGGAGATCTCGCGGGCGCCGGCCTCGAGCGCCACCGACTTGAAGGGCTCGAGGACGAACGCCGCGTCGACCCGCTCGCCGGCGAGCGCGGCCGGCATGTCGGGGAAGCCGAGCTCGGTGAACCTGATGGACGCCGGGTCGCCGCCGGCCTTGCGGGCCGACTCGCGCACGACGGTGTCGCTGATGTTCTTGGCCGTGTTGATCGCGACGGTCTTGCCGTCGAGGTCCGCGGGCGTCTGGATCGGGCTGTCGGCCGGCACGAGCAGCGCGCCGATGTCGTCCTCGGGGTCTCCGGTGGTGGAGTTGCCGGCCGCGACGACCTTGAGCGGCAGCTTGCGGCCCTTGGCCAGCAGCAGCGAGGTGACGTTGCTGAAGCCGAACTGGTACTCCCCCGACAGCACGGCCGGGACGATGGCCGCGCCGCCCTGGGCCTGCACCAGCTCGAGCTCGAGACCGCGCTCCTCGAAGAAGCCCTGCTCGTCACCGAGGTAGATCGGCGCGACGTCGACGATCGGGATGACGCCGACCGTCACCTGCGTGGTCTCCGGTGCCCCGCTGGCACCGCCGGAGCCGGTGCTGCCGGCGGTGTCCTCGCTGCCACCGCCGCGGGCGGTCAGGACGAGCGGGACCGCGGTGAGCAGTGCCAGGAACGGTCGACGCACGAGTCCTCCAGGAGTGGTGTGCCGCCGTGCGGCAGCGGTCGATTGTGCAGGCACGGACGTGGCGTGTGTCACGTGTCCTTCCACTGAGCGGACGCCGGACGACGATCGGTCAGGGGACGTCGATCGTCACGACCGCGCCCTCGGCGGCTGCGGCGGTCCCGGCGGTGCGGGCGGAGACCGCCCTGGAGACGCACGCCTGCATCCGGCCGCCCTCGGCGTGCTGCTCGTCGCTCAGGAAGACGTCCCGGTGGTCCAGGACCCCGTCGAGCCCGAGCACTTGCACCGTGCACAGGCCGCACTCACCGCGGCGGCAGTCGTGCATCACCTCGGCACCGCAGCGCTCGAGGGCGTCGAGCAGGGAGCCGTCCGGTGGGACGACCGCCTCGAGCCCGAGCCGTGGGACCACGACGCGGAACGCCTCCGGGGCGTACCGGCCCGAGCTCCCGAAGCTCTCGAAGCGCAGCCGGGACGCAGGGCGCCCGGACTGCGCCCACGCCCGCTTCACGGCGTCGAGCAGCGGGATCGGTCCGCAGAGGTACAGCTCGGCGTCGGGCCCGAGCCCGTCGACCAGGCCCGGCACGTCGAAGCGGCCGTGCTCGTCGTCGAGGTGCACCGACAGCCGGTCCCCGTGCTCGCGCCGCAGCTCGTCGGCGAAGGCGAGCCGGCCGCGCGAGCGCGCGACGTGGACCACCCGGTAGTCGGCCCCCCGTCGCCTGAGCTCGGCGGCCATCGCGACGAGCGCCGTCACGCCGATGCCGCCGGCGAGCAGGACGTACTCCGGCCGTCCGTAGCGCAGCGGGAAGTCCTGCAGCGGCGCGGTGACCTGCAGCGCGGCGCCGGGGCGCAGCGAGTGCAGGTAGGCCGACCCGCCGCGGCTCTGCGCCGCCAGCTGGACCCCGAGCACCAGCCCGGTGCCGCGCTGGCCGGTGCCGACCACGGAGTAGGACCGGACGTCGCTGCGCCCGTCGACGTGGATGCGCACGTCGACGTGGCTGCCGGGCGGGGCGACCGGTCCGGGGACCTCCGGCTGCAGCACGATCCGGCGGACGTCGTCGGCGACCGGCACGGACTCCAGCACCGTGGCCCGCCCCCACGTGCGCGGACCCCTCGAGGCCACCGGCTCAGCGCCCGGGCGCGACGAGGGCGGGGCTGTCCGAGGCGGGGCTGTCCGGGGCGGGGGCACCGTGCCGCGCGGCCTCTGCCTCGACCATCTTCCGGACGATGCGGCGCGTCCACATGCCACCCGCGTCGATGTTGAGGTTGTAGAACTCGTAGTCGGCGTTGGCGTCGATGCCGCGCTGCTGCGCCTCGAGCATCTGCTCGTCCTCGAAGAAGACGCCGCTGACCCCTTCGCGCAGGCGGGTCGTGATCGCCTGGCTGCCCAGGCACCAGTCACGGGCGAAGGCCCAGAGGTAGTGGCAGCTGCGCTCGGTGGCGGGGGTCATGGTGTTGAGCACCGTGCCGCTCACGCCCTGGCTGCGGTCGCCCTGCGGCGCACCGGTGCCGGTCTGGGCGACGCCGACGTCGATGGAGACGGTGCCGGGCGCCTGGTACCTGATGATCTGCCAGCGGTCGACGTTGCCCGTGTAGTCGGGGAAGCGGTCCTGCAGGTTGCGCTTCCAGAACGGCGGCGGCTCGATGTCGAGCATCCACTTGGTCACCGTGACCGTGGTGCCGGTGTGGGAGACCACCGCCTCCGACTCGCTCAGGGCCGAGTGCGCGAGCGACGAGCCGTGCACGAACTCCTCGTGGGTCAGGTCCATGAGGTTGTCGACGATGAGCTGGTAGCCGCAGGCCACCGAGATGGTCTTGCCGTCGCCGGCCCAGGCGGGATCCTCGTTCTCGTGCATGTCCGGCACGAGCGCGGGGTCCGCGAGCGCCGGGTCGCCCGGCCACACCCAGACGAAGCGGTGCCGCTCCACCACCGGGTAGGAGTGCACGCCGGCGCTGGGGTTGATGGTCTTCTGGGCCGGCATGGACGTCGCGCGGCCGTCGGCGTCGAAGCAGATGCCGTGGTAGCCGCACATCACCTCGTCGTCGCCGCGCAGCCTGCCCATCGACAGCGGCACCAGGCGGTGCCAGCAGGCGTCGGCGAGTGCGACGGGACGACCGGCGGCGGTGCGGTAGAGGACGATCGGCCGGTCGCAGATCGTCGTGGGCAGCAGTGCCCGGCCGACCTCCACGTCCCAGGCCGCCGCGTACCAGGCGTCGAGGGGGTAGGAGGTCGCGCGCGGCGCAGGCCGGTCGCCCTGCGAGGGGACGGACATGTCAGCTCCTGGGGTCGGGACGGTGGGCGGGACGGTCTGCGCGGTGCTCGGCTGCGCAGGGTCGGGGCGGCTCCCGCTCAGGCGGCGACCGCCGTCCCGACCCCGGTGGGCGTGCAGAAGGCGGCGATGCCGGACCCGCCCGCCTGCAGCCGGGAGGCCGGCGACCCCCTGCGGCGTCAGCTCGACCTCGACCTCGCCGGACAGAGACTGCCGGGCGAACTCGCGGGGCTCGCCGATGCAGGAGGCGATGACCCGCTCGATCCGGTGGTCCGCCAGCAGGATGCCGAGGCCGGCGCCGTCGACGCCGCAGTCGTCGCTCACGACCGTGAGCCGACCGGCGCCCTGGTCGTGGAGCGCCGCGATGAGGGTCCAGGGGATGCCCGACAGGCCGAACCCGCCGACGGCGAGCGATGCGCCGTCGGCGAGGTCGGCGACCGCCTCGTGCGCGCTCGCGACCACGTCCACTACTGCTCCTCGCTGCCGGGCTTCGGGCCGTCCAGGCCCAGGTCGCGCAGGACCTCCTGCGCTGCGGCCAGCGCGCGGTTGCTGGCGGGCACGCCCGCGTAGACGGCGGTGTGGAGGAGCACCTCGCCGATCTCCTGCACCGTCAGGCCGTTGGTCACGGCCGCGCGCACGTGCATGCGCAGCTCGTGCTCGTGGCCCAGCGCCGTCAGCAGGGCCAGCGTCAGCATGCTGCGCGTCCGCCGGTCGAGCCCGGGCCGCGACCAGACGTCCCCCCACGCGTAGCGGGTGATGAGATCCTGGAACGGCGCGGTCAGCGGCGTCGTCCCGGCGACCGAGCGGTCGACGTGGGCGTCGCCCAGCACCTCGCGGCGCACGCGCATCCCGCGCTCAGCGGGCGTCGTCCCGGCAGGGTCGTCCGGCGGGACGCCGGCAGGATCGTCCGGCGGGACGCCGGCAGGGTCGTCCGGCGGGACGCCGGCAGGATCGTCCGGCGGGACGCCGGCAGGATCGTCCGGCGGGACGCCGGCAGGATCGAGGTGTGCCAGCAGCGCCGCGTCGACGGCGACGGACTGCTCGACGTTGGCGAGGTGCGCGGCCTGCGGCAGGACGAGCAGCCGCGCGCCGGGGACGGCGTCGACGATGGCGGCGAGGTGCTCGGGCGGGGTGGCCGGGTCGTCCGCACCGGCGAGGGCGAGCACCGGCGCGGCGATGCGCCCGAGGTCCCCGCGCAGGTCCATGGTCTCGATGGCCTGGCAGCAGGAGGCGTAGCCCTCCGCCGGGGTCGACGCGACCATCTCGCGCATGCGCTCGACCAGCGCCGGCGACCCCTCCCGCAGCCGGTCGGTGAACCAGCGGGCCACCACGGCGTCCGCGACGGCGGCCGTGCCCTGTGCGCGGACGGTCCGTGCCCGCTCGGCCCAGGGTTCGGGTGAGGCGAACCTCGCGCTCGTGCACAGCAGGGCGACCCGGTCGACCCGGTGCGGCTCGCGGGCGGCCAGCCGCAGAGCGGTCATGCCCCCGAGCGACAGCCCGACGACGTGGGCGCGCTCGACGCCGAGGCGGTCGAGCAGCGCGACGGCGTCGTCGACGAGGTCGTCGAGCGCGTACGGCCCGGGCGGCACGGGCGAGCGGCCGTGACCGCGGGTGTCGTAGCGGACGACCCGGAAGCGGGCGGACAGCGCGGCCACCTGCGGCTCCCACATCTGCAGGGTGCTGCCGAGGGAACCGGCCAGGAGCACGACCGGCGCGTCGGACGCTTCCTCGGACATCGATCTCTACGTCTACACCA
>CAXTFU010000044.1:7931-16668 GCA_964243385.1 uncultured bacterium
GGCCGTCCTCGACGGCGTGGACGTCGACGGCGGTCATGGGGCCTCCTGCGGCCGGCGGGCGGTGCGCCGCGCGAGGGCGCGGTCGACGAGCGCGCCCGCGTGCCCGACCGCGGACACCGGGTCCAGCAGCGCGTCGAGCTCGGCCTCGGACAGCACCTCGGTGACGGGCGGCGAGGCTCGCAGGGCGGTGCGCAGGCCGGCGGGCTCCCGGGCGGCCGCGCTGACGAGGTCGTGGGCGGCGGCCCGGCCCAGGCTGGCCGCGAGCGCACCGGCAACGGCCTCGGTGGCGGGTCCGGGCCCTGCCGCGGCGAGGTTGTCGCGCATGCGCCGGGCGTCGACCTCGAGCTGCGTCAGGCAGTCGACGAGCCACGACGCGGCGCTGCCCACCGTGGCGAGCAGGTCCGACAGCGGCCGCCACTCGGTGTGCCACGGCCCGGCGGCGCGCTCGTGCTCCTGCTCCATCGACGACAGCAGCGTCGCCACCAGGCCGGGCGCGCGCCGGGCCGCGGCCCGCGCCGAGACGGCCGCGACGGGGTTGCGCTTGTGGGGCATCGTCGACGAGCCGCCGCGGCCGGGCGCACCCTCGGCGACCTCGGCGACCTCGGACTGCGCAAGCAGCACGACGTCGAGCGCGACCTTGGCGAGCACGCCGGCCGCGGTGCCGAGCGCCCCGGCCAGGTCGCCGACCGGCAGCCGCAGGGTGTGCCACGGCAGGTCGGGCGCGACGAGGCCGAGCTCGGCGGCGTACGCGTCGACGAGCGCCAGCGCGTCGGGCCCGGCGGCGGACAGCGTCCCGACGGCGCCGCCGAGCTGCGCCGGCAGGCCCGCGCGCACGGCGTCGAGCCGGCGGGCGGCGCCGTCGAGCGCGAGCGACCAGCCGGCCGCCTTCAACCCGAACGTCGTGGGCAGCGCCTGCTGCAGCAGCGTCCGGCCGGCCATGACGGTGTCGCGGTGGGCCGCCGCGAGCGAGGCGGCCGCCTCGGCGGCGGCGCGGACGTCCGCCCCGACGAGCTCGAGCGCCCGGCGCGCCACCAGCGCCATGGCGGTGTCGAGGACGTCCTGGCTGGTCGCGCCGCGGTGGACGTGGGCGCCGGCGTCCTCGCCGGCGGCCCGCTCGAGCGCGCGCACGAGCGGCACGACGGGGCTGCCCGACGCCGCGGCGTCCCGGCCGAGGGCGGCGAGGTCCACCTCGACGGTGCGACACGCCTCCCGGATGCGCTCCGCCGCCCCTGGCGGCACCAGCCCGACGGCGGCGCCGGCGGTGGCGAGGGCGGCCTCGGCGTCGAGCATGCCGCGCAGCCAGGCCGCGTCGCCGACAGCCTCCCGCACCGGCCCGCGCGCCAGCACGCCGTCGAACAGCCCCTCAGGCACGGAAGAAGACCGTCTCCCGCTCGCCCTGCAGGACGACGTCGAACCGGTAGCCGTCGTCGGACGGCGTGGCGAGCAGGGTGCCCCGGACGTCCTCGGGGAGCGCGGTCAGCACCGGGTCCTGCGCGTTGGCCGCCGCCTCGTCTTCGAAGTAGACGCGGGTGACGACGCGGTCGAGCAGCCCCCGGGCGAAGACCGACACGTCGAGGTGCGGCGCCTGCAGCCCGCCCTCGCCGTCCGGCACGCGGCCGGGCTTCACCGTTCGCACGGCGTACTCGCCGGGCACCGTCTCCGAGCGCCCGAAGCCGCGGAAGCCCGGCACCGCCGGCGCAACGGCGCCGCGCGGGTCGTCGGGGTGGTCGAAGCGCCCGTCGGGGTCGGCCTGCCAGGTCTCGACCAGCGCGTCCGTGACGGCCTCGCCGTCACCGTCGAGCACCCGGCCGCGCAGCCAGAACGCCCCGGGCGTCCCCTCCGGCACGACGTGCGGGCCGTCGGGCCAGCGCAGGGCGATGGACAGGAAGGGGCCCACCGTCTGGGACGGCGTCAGCGCGCTCATGCCTCGTCGTCCTCGTCGCCGTCGGCCTCGAACGGGGTGGCGTCGCGGCCGCGCAGGACGATGTCGAACTCGTAGGCCAGCGCCCACGACGGCACGGTGTCGGCCAGCGAGAAGCGGCTGACCAGGCGCTGCTGCGCGGCCTCCGGCACGACGCCGTAGATCGGGTCCTGGTCGAACAGCGGGTCGTCCGGGAAGTACATCTGCGTCACCAGGCGCTGGGTGAAGGCCCGGCCGAACAGCGAGAAGTGGATGTGGGCGGGGCGCCAGGCGTTGTGGTGGTTGCCCCACGGGTAGGCGCCCGGCCGCACCGTCGTGAACCGGTAGCGGCCGTCGGCGTCGGTGAGCGTGCGGCCGACGCCGACGAAGCCGGGGTCGAGCGGAGCCGGCCACTGGTCGCCGAGGTGGCGGTAGCGCCCGCCGGCGTTCGCCTGCCACACCTCGACGAGCGTGTGGGGCACCGCCCGGCCGTCGCTGTCGCGCACCGAGCCCTGCACGATGATCCGCTGCCCCATCGGCTCGACCTCGGCCTGCGCCGTCAGGTCGGCGTCGCGCGCGGTGACGCGGTCCTCGCCGAGCAGCGGACCGGTGACCTCGGTCAGCCGCTGCGGCAGGTCGACCGGCGGGCGGGCCGGCGAGCGGCGCACCGTCGAGCGGTAGTCCGGCGACAGCAGCGGCGCGTGCACGCCGTCGGGCACCGGGGCGTACCGCGGCAGCAGGAGCCCCCCGGCGCCGTGCGTGGTGGTGGGCGGCATGTGGCTCCTGTGGACGAGAGGAAGGGGACGAGATCGGACGAGAGGGAGGGGGGACGGTGCGGGGACGGAGGTCAGGCGTCGCCGACGGGCTCGGGAACGGTGCCGGTGCCCGCGCAGGTCGGGCAGTCGCCGCCGTCGCGCGCGCCGGTGCCGGCGCAGTCCGGGCAGGTGTTCTCACCGACCTGCGGGCCGTCGGCGCCCGGCGCAGCAGCGGGTGGCGTGGTCACGGGGCCTCCAGCAGCACGGCGATGCCCTGGCCGACGCCGATGCACATGGTGACGACCGCGCGGGCGGCGCCGCGGTCGGCCAGCTCGAGCGCGGTGCTGAGCGCGAGCCGTGCGCCGCTCATCCCGAGCGGGTGGCCGAGCGCGATCGCGCCGCCGTTCGGGTTGACGTGCTCGGCGTCGTCCGGCAGCCCGAGCCCGCGCAGGACGGCGAGCGCCTGGGCGGCGAAGGCCTCGTTGAGCTCGAGCACGTCGACGTCGTCGACCGTGAGACCGGCGCGGTCGAGCAGCCTGCGCGTCGCCGGCTCGGGGCCGATGCCCATGACCCGCGGCTCGACGCCGGTCGCCACCATCGAGGTGACGCGGGCGAGCGGCTGCAGGCCGTAGCGCTCGACGGCCCGCTCGGAGGCGACCAGCAGCGCGGCGGCGCCGTCGTTGACGCCGGAGGAGTTGCCGGCCGTGACGCTGCCGCCCGGGAACAGCGGCCGGAGCGCGCCGAGCGCCTCGAGCGAGGTCTCGCGGGGGTGCTCGTCGCGCTCGACGACGACCGGGTCGCCCTTGCGGCGCGGCACCTGCACCGGGGCGATCTCGCGCGCCAGCCGGCCCGATGCCACGGCGCGGGCGGTCCGCTCCTGCGAGCGCTGGGCGAAGGCGTCCTGGTCCTCGCGGGAGACGCCGTGCTCGTCGGCGACGTGCTGGGCGGTCTGCGGCATGGTGTCGGTGCCGTGTGCCCGGTCCATCGCCGGGTTGACCAGCCGCCAGCCGATCGTCGTGTCGTGCACCTCGGCGGCGCGGCTGTACGCCGTCTCGGCCTTGGGCATGACGAACGGCGCGCGGGACATGCTCTCGACGCCGCCGGCCACGACCAGGTCGGCGTCACCGGCGCGGACGGCCCGCGCCGCCGAGCCGAGGGCGTCGAGCCCCGAGCCGCACAGCCGGTTCACCGTCGCGCCGGGGACCTCGACGGGCAGCCCGGCCAGCAGCACGGCCATGCGGGCGACGTTGCGGTTGTCCTCGCCGGCCTGGTTGGCGCAGCCGAGCAGGACGTCGTCGAGCGCGGCCCAGTCGACCGAGGGGTGGCGGGCGGCGAGCTCCCGCAGCGCGTGCGCAGCGAGGTCGTCCGGCCGGACGCTCGCGAGGGCGCCGCCGTAGCGGCCGATCGGGGTGCGCACCCCGTCGACGAGGTAGGCGGAGGTCATCGGCGGCCTTCCGTCGGAGATGCAGGGACGGTCGGCATCATGTCGGGCCCGCGGCGCGGCTCACGGCAGGGGCCTCCCGACGTACTCCTCGGCCAGCAGGCGGGAGCCGTGCGGTGACCCGGTGACCGTCCGGAGCTCGGCGACCTGTCGGCGCAGGTCGAAGTCCGTGGCCCCGGAGAAGCGGTGGAGCATGCTGGTCAGCCAGTACGAGAAGTGCTGGGCGCGCCAGACGCGGTCGAGCGCGGTGCTGCTGTAGGCGTCCAGGCGGGCGCTGCTGCCGGTCCGGAAGTGGTCGACGAGCGCCCGGCTCAGGACGTGGACGTCGGCGATGGCGAGGTTCATCCCCTTGGCGCCGGTCGGGGGCACCGTGTGGGCGGCGTCCCCAGCGAGGAACAGGCGGCCGTGCTGCATCGGCTCGCAGACGAAGCTGCGGAACCGCAGGATCGACTTGGCGAAGATCGGGCCCTCCTGCAGCGTGCCCCCGTCGAGCGCGACCCGGGTCGCGAGCTCGGACCAGATGCGGTCGTCGGACCAGGCGTCGACCGAGTCGTCCGGGTCGACCTGCAGGTACATCCGCTGGACCGTCGGCGACCGGGTGCTCACGAGCGCGAAGCCGCGGTCGGAGTGGGCGTAGACGAGCTCGTCGGACGAGGGCGGCGCCTCGGCCAGGATGCCGAACCAGGCGAACGGGTACTGGCGGAAGAAGTCGCGGCGGACCCGGCCCTCGGGCAGCAGCGAGCGGGTGCCGGTCTGCGAGCCGTCGCAGCCGGCCACGACGTCGCAGTCGACGACCTGCTCCTGCCCGTCCTGCACGAAGCGCAGGCGCGGGGCGTCCCCCTCGACCCCCTCGACGCGGACGTCGGTGACGCCGAGGCGCAGGTCGCCGCCGGCCGCGAGCCGCGCCGCGATGAGGTCCTTGAGGACCTCGTGCTGCGCGTAGACGGTGACCGCGCGGCCGGTCAGCCCGAGCAGGTCGATGCGGTGGCGCTCACCGGCGAACTGCAGGCAGATGCCGGCGTGCTCCTGCCCCTCGGCCTTGAGGCGGTCGCCCAGCCCGACCTCGGACAGCAGGTCGACGGTCGGCTGCTCCAGGACGCCGGCGCGGACGGTCTGCTCGATGTCCTGCCGGCTGCGGACGTCGACGACGACGGAGTCGATGTCCTGCAGGTGCAGCAGGTGCGACAGCAGCAGCCCGGCGGGCCCGGCGCCGACGATGGCCACTCGAGTGCGCACGGACGCTCCTGTCGGACGGTCGTCGGGGCCGCTGGCGACGAGGCCCAGCGGGTCTCGAAGGATGCACCCGGCCGGGGCGGCCTGCCGACCGGTCGTCCGCCCAGTGGAAGGTCGACCGGGGCGCGGGTGCCGGCGACGCCCTTCCGCTGAGCGGGACCCCGGGTGGAGCACGGGCGCGACCGGCCCTACGCTTCGCGCCCCGCCGCTGCAGCGCGGCGGCCGGTGCGGACGACGTCCGCGCCCGCCGGCACCCGACCCGAAGGAGACGGCCATGGACTTCCTCGATCCACGCGCGTGGGAGGGCAAGATCTGGTCGGGCGGGTGGACGGCCGGCTCCGGCGGTGAGCAGGACGTCGTCGAGCCGGCGACCGGGCAGGTCCTCGGCCGGATCGGCGCTGCGACCGCGGCCGACGTCCACAAGGCCGCCGAGCGGGCCGCGCAGGCGCAGAAGGACTGGGCCGCCCTCCCCTACGACCAGCGCGCGGCGGTCCTGCGCCGAGCCGGCCAGCTGTTCGTCGAGCACGAGGACGAGATCCACGACTGGCTCGTGCGCGAGTCCGGGGCGATCCGGCCCTTCGCCGGCTTCCAGACCCGTGCCGTCGCCGCCGAGGAGTGCTACGAGGCGGCAGGTCTCGCCGCGGCGCCCTACGGCGAGCTCCTGCGGTCGAACCAGCAGCGCCTGTCGATGGCGCGCCGCCTACCGGTGGGGGTCGTGGGGGTCATCTCGCCGTTCAACGCCCCGATCATCCTGGCGGTCCGGGCGATCGCCCCGGCGCTGGCCCTCGGCAACGCCGTGGTCCTCAAGCCCGACCCCCGCACGGCCGTCTGCGGTGGCGTGGTCTTCGCGCGCATCTTCGAGGAGGCCGGGCTGCCGGACGGGCTGCTGTCGGTCCTGCCGGGCGGCGCCGACGTGGGTGCGGCCGTCGTCGAGGAGCCGCTGATCCGGGTCATCGCCTTCACCGGCTCGACCCGGGCCGGCAAGGTCATCGCCGCGCAGGCGGCGTCGCAGCTCAAGCGCGTCCACCTCGAGCTGGGCGGCAACTCGGCGCTGGTCGTCCTCGACGACGTCGACGTCGAGCAGGCGGTGAGCGTCGGCTCCTACGGCTCGTTCGTGCACAGCGGCCAGATCTGCATGGCGACCAGCCGGCACCTCGTCGCGGCGTCGATCGCCGACGAGTACGCGGCCGCCCTCGCCGAGCACGCCGACCGGCTGCCGGTCGGCGACCCGCGGGGCGGCGACGTCGCCCTCGGGCCGATCATCGACGCGAAGCAGCGCGACAACGTGCACCGCATCGTCACCGCGTCCGTCGACGCCGGCGCCACGCTCGCTGCGGGCGGCACCTACGACGGCCTGTTCTACCGGCCGACGGTGCTCACCGACGTGCCGCTGACGGCGCCCGCCTACGCCGAGGAGATCTTCGGCCCGGTCGCGCCGGTCGTCCCGTTCCGCGACCTCGACGAGGCCGCGCGGCTCGCCGGCGGGACGGCGTACGGCCTGTCGCTCGGGATCCTGACCCGCGACGTCATGAAGGGGCTGGCCCTGGCCGAGAAGGTGCCCTCGGGGCTCGTCCACATCAACGACCAGACGGTCAACGACGAGGCGCTCATCCCGTTCGGCGGGGTCGGCGAGTCGGGCACCGGCGCGCGCCACGGTGGGGCGCAGGCCAACCTCGACGCGTTCACCGACACGCAGTGGGTGACGATGCGCTCGGACCTGCCGCACTACCCGTTCTAGGCCGCCGCGGGACCAGGGCGCAGGCACGACGTCGGCGAGGGCGGGTCGGCCGGGCGGCGGGGCCGGTGGTGACGTCGCCGGGCAGCGTGCAGCAGCGGGGACCTGCGGCAGTCAGCGCCGCTGGTCGAAGAGGTACAGGACGTTGCCGGCCGGGTCCGAGACGCCGATCACCGCCCCGTCCGGGATGTCCCGCTGCTCCACCCGCACCACGAGCTCCGGGTGCGACGCGAGGAACTCGCTCAGCACCGGCACCTGGTACATCGGGCCCGGTGGCTCGTCCGGCACCTCGTCGGTGACCATCACGTCGACGCCGGCGTCCGGGATCGCGAACGCGACCGTCGACTCGCCCTCGCGCCACGACTCCGGCAGGCCGAGCACGTCGCGGTAGAACGCGGTGCCGGCCGCCAGGTCGGTGACGGGTGCGTAGATGAACCTGAGCCTCACGAGCGCCTCCCTGTGGACGGTCGAGGTGCGGACGGTCGAGCTGTGGACGGTCAGTCTGGCAGGACCGGGACCGGGACCGGGACCGGGACCGGGACCGGGACATGGTGGTCGCGGCACCTGGTCGTGCGAGTCCGCGGCTGCACGTGCGCAAGATCCGACCGTGTGCCGGAGACGTCGGCCCGGCACGCTGGGGCCATGTCGCTCACCAGCACGCACGACGTCGTCCTGCCGGCCGGAGGCGTCCCGCTCGCGGTGCGCGTGCACCGGTCGGTCGACGCGGGGACCACCCGTCAGCCTGCTGTCGTCTGCACCGGGTCCTGGCTGACCGTCAAGGAGCAGATGGCCGACCTGTACGCAGCCCGCCTGGCGGCGCAGGGCTGCACCGCGGTCACCTTCGACCCCGCCGGCTTCGGTGCCAGCGGCGGCGAGCCGCGGCAGACCGAGCTCCCCTCCCGCAAGGTCGCAGACCTGGCCGCCGTCGTGGACTTCGTGCGCACGCTCTCGCTGGTCGATGCAGACCGGATCGGGGTGGTGGCGATCTGCGCCAGCGCGCCGTACGCCCTGACCGCGGTCTCGCGCGGGCTGCCGGTCGCGACCTTCGCCAGCGTCGCCGGGTGGTTCCACGACCTGGAGTCGGTCGCGGCGTTCTACGACGGTGAGGATGGCGTGCGTCAGCGGCTCGCCCGCGCCACCGCCGCGTCGGCGGCCTGGTCCGCCGGCCGGGGCGGGTCTCCGGCGCCGGCGTACGCGGCGGGTGACGACCGGGCGGGGATGCGCCTGCCGATGGAGTACTACGCCGACCCGTCCCGCGGCGTCGTGCCGACCTGGACCAACCAGATGGACGAGATGAGCTGGTTCCACTGGTTGACCTACGACGGCTTCGCCGGCCTGCACGGCGCACGCGTCCCGTCGTTGTTCGTCCACAGCGACGGCGCCGTGTTCCCCGAGCACGTCCGCCGCATCGCCGGTGAGCTGGGTGAGCTCGCGACGGTGGTCTGGACCGACGGCGAGCAGACCGACTTCTACGACCGGCCGGCGCAGGTGGACGTGGCCGTCGAGGCCGTGCTCCGCCACCTGGTCACGACGGGTGGCCCTCGATGACCCCCGCGCCGGACCTGCTCGAGGTGTCCACGCTGCTCGGCCGGTTCTTCCGGGCCGTCGACGTGCAGGACTGGCAGGCCGTCGGCGACGGCCTCGGTGACACGGTGGAGACGGACTACACGTCG
>CAXTFU010000044.1:16678-19522 GCA_964243385.1 uncultured bacterium
CGGACGAGGCCCACTTCCTCGTAGTAGCGGATGGTCTTCGGCGGCAGCCCCGAGGCGGTGTCGCGCGACGAGCTGGTGACGCGGTGGCGCGGTCTGCTGCCCGGCTTCGACGCGACGCAGCACCTGCTCGGTCCGGCCGTCGGCCTGGACCGGCCCGGCGGCGGCCGGGCGCTCGTGGGCTGCAACGTCCGGGGCTACCACCACCTCGACGGGCAGACCTGGATGGTCGCCGGCTGGTACACCCTCGCCCTCACCGCCGGCCGCAGCGACCCGGCGTCGTGGCGGATCACCGGGATCGGCCTGGCCAGGTCGTACGAGACCGGCAGCCGCGAGCTCGTCGCGCAGGCCCAGGCTCGCGCGTCGCGCTGAGCAGCAGCCGTCACCGGGTGGCGTCGCGGTACCGGCCAGGTGCCGTCCCGGTGTGCGCCCGGAAGACCCGCCGGAAGTGGCTGGAGTTCGTGAAGCCGACTGCCCGCGCCACCTCCTCCACCGGCAGCCCGGTCGTGGTCAGCATGGTGCGCGCGCGGTTCATCCGCAGCTGCGTCACGAACGCGTGCGGCGCAGCACCGACCGTGGCGCGGAACGAGCGCGCGAAGTGGTACGGGCTCAGGTGCACCTCGGCCGCGAGCCGGTCGAGCGTGAGCGTGCCGCCGAGCTCGGCGTCCACGAGGGCGTGGACCCGGTCGACCGCCCACGACGGGAGCCGGGTCGGCCTGCCCGGACGTGCCAGCCGGTGGCCGGCGTACCGCTCCAGCACGTGCCGGGCGACCAGGTGCGCCAGCGTGCTCGCGCGCACGTCCGACACGTGGTGGTCGGTCACGTGGGCCCGGCGGAGCTCGGTGGCCACGGACAGGACGACGGGGTCCACCAGCCCCACGCGGCAGGGCGTCGAGGGCCAGGCCGCTGCCCCGTGCGCGAACGCCCCCAGCCCGGCCAGCAGCGACGGATCCGGGTAGATCTCCAGCGCCTCGGTCGGTCCGCGCACCTGCGACCAGACGATCGGCGCGTCGCCGGAGCAGATGACCGAGCCCGCCGGGTAGGAGGCGCGCCGGGTCGTCCCGTGGCTGCGGTACGCGACGTCGCGGTGCTCGGTGAAGGCCACCCCCACCTGTCCCGCGCCCGTGTGCGACTCCTCCTCGTGCGCCGACAACCAGGCGTAGCGCGTGGTCATCCCCGGCCAGTCGTGGCTGCTGGACACCGCCATCTGACGACCATAGGCGCGCCGGACCGGCCGGTGCGGCAGCAGCGGCCCCGCTCGCCCGCGACGCCGGCCGGGGGGCGCTGGAGCAGCGCAACAGAGGTTCACCGGCCGGTGAACACCTCGTTACACGAAGTTGATGCACAGGGATTGCACTGTGGGCGCGGCCGTCGGCCTGCCTCCCCTCCGCCTTGTCATGAAGGACCTCCCTTGTCTCGCTCTCCCCTGCGGTCCCGAACCTCCCGCGCGCTCGTGGCAGTCGCCACCACCTCGCTCCTGACCGTGACCGTGGCCGCCGGGCCGCTGACGTCGTCGTCGTCAGCGGCCGGCGTCGCGGCCAAGCTCGACCTCGACCTGTCGACCGTCTCCCTCGCCGAGCTGCACCCGCTGCTCGCCGAGGGCGAGGTCTCCTCGCAGTCGCTGACCAACGCCTACATCAAGCGCATCACGTCGCTGAACTCCAAGGGCCCGTCGCTCAACGCGGTGCGCATCCTCAACCCCGCAGCCATCACCGAGGCCATCGCCTCGGACCGGCGCCGCAAGCGGGGGGCCGCCCTGGGCACCCTCGAGGGCATCCCGATCCTGCTCAAGGACAACATCGACGTGCGGCGCATGCCGACGACCGCGGGCAACGTCGCGCTGGAGAACTCCTACCCCGCCGACGACGCGCCCATGGTCAAGGAGCTGCGGGCGCAGGGCGCGGTCATCCTGGGCAAGACGAACCTCAGCGAGTTCGCGAACTTCATGACCAACGGGCTCAACCCGTCCGGCTACAGCTCGCTCGGCGGCCAGGTCCTCAACGCCTACGACGCCAGCCAGACGCCCAGCGGGTCGAGCTCCGGCTCGGGCGTCGCGATGTCGGTCGGCATGGCGGCCGGGACGGTCGGCACCGAGACCTCCGGCTCGATCCTGAGCCCGGCCAGCGCCAGCTCGGTCGTCGGCATCAAGCCGACCGTCGGCCTGGTCAGCAGCACGGGCATCATCCCGATCTCGGCCACCCAGGACACCGCCGGCCCGATGACCCGCAGCGTCGCCGACGCCGCGATCATGCTGGGCGCGATGGACGTGAACGACAAGCGGTCCGGCGCTCGCAAGGACATCGACTTCACGGCGGCGCTCGACGACACCGCGCTGCAGGGCAAGCGGCTGGGCTACTTCACCGCCTCCCTGACCGACCCGATCTACGCGCAGTCGATCACGACGCTCACCGCCCAGGGCGCCGAGATGGTCCCGGTGACCATCGACACGACCGGTCAGCCGGCCAGCATCCTGGACTACGAGTTCAAGCGGGACCTCAACGCCTACCTCGACCGCCTGCCGGACAGCGCCCCGATGCAGTCGATGGCCGACATCATCGCCTTCAACGAGGCGCACGCCCAGACCGCGCTGAAGTTCGGCCAGTCGCAGTTCATCGAGTCGCAGGCCTTCGACGTCACCCCGGGCAGCGCCGACACCGTCAAGTACGAGGCCGACAAGGCCGCCGGCCTGGCCTGGGCGCAGACGCGCATCGACGCGGCGCTGAGCCGCGGCACGGCCGACCCGGCGGACGACCTCGCGTCGATCGTCTACGCGAACAGCGGCTCGGCCGGCATCGGCGCCCGCGCCACCTACCCGAGCATCGTGGTGCCCGCCGGCTACCAGCCGAC
>CAXTFU010000045.1:0-11199 GCA_964243385.1 uncultured bacterium
GCCGAGGCCGAGCAGCGCGAGGGCGATGAGCGCGGCGAGCCCCCCGCTGGGGCGGGCGACGCCCAGGACGCGACGGCTGCGCTCGACGTCGACGCCCGGCTCGAGCGAGGTCCCGACGAGCACCTTGCGCAGCGCCCGGCGGGCGCGGAACAGCAGGTGCTTGACGGTGTCCTCGGGGATCGAGAGCTCGTCGGCGATGACCGGGATCGGCTTCTCCTCGACCTCGCGCTTGACGAGCGCGGCGCGGTGCAGCGGTGACAGCTGCGTGAGCGCCTCCCGCACGGCGGCGGCGTCCTCGGCGCGCACGACCGGGTCGCCGGGGTCGGCGCTGGCGAGGTCCTGCACCGGAGCGCTGTCGAGGTCGACGAGCCGCGGGCGCCGGGCCTGCTGCCGGTAGCGGTCGATGCACAGGTTCGTGATGGTGCGCCGGCCGTACGCGAGCGCCTGCAGCTCGGTCTCGAGCTCGGGCAGCGCGAGGAACAGGCGCAGGAACGCCTCCTGCACGACCTCGTCGGCGTCGCGCGGGTCGCGCAGCTGACGGCGGGCGTGCGCGGTGAACGACGAGCGGTGCCGCTCGTACAGGCTCGCGAAGTCCTGCGGGTCGGTCTGCAGGGCGGCATCCGTGACGCTGCGCGGAGCAGCCATGGTCAACGTGCTGGTGCTCGACTCGTCCCGCTGCACATCCGCTCCCCGTCAGGCCTCGGCTCCGTATCGTGCCCAGGCGCCACGGCGATGATGCCAGCCGACGGCCGTCCGCTCCGGTGACATCGCCGTGACCCCGGGTGCGGCACCCTCACCGCGCCGCTGCTGCTCCGAGCTCGTGCACCGCCTGCACCGCCAGCACGGCGGTGCCCGCCGCGTCCGAGGCCGCCAGGTCGACCGTCGCGTCGAGCACCCAGTCGTGGTCGCCGGCGGGGTCGTCGAGCGTCTGGCGCACGACCCACCGGCCGGGCTCCTCGGTCACCGAGAACAGCGCCGGGCCGCGGGCGTCCGCAGCGGTGCCCAGCTCGTCGTGCACGGCGAAGTAGCCGCGGACCGCCTGCTCCCAGGCGCCCTGCTCGAACTCCGGGTCGAGCTCGCCGAGGTCGATCCAGCGGCGCTGCGCCAGCAGCTCGACGCGGCGGAAGACGGCGTTGCGCACGAGCACCCGGAAGGCGCGGCGGTTGGCCGTGACGGGCGGCGGCGCCTCGTCGACCGGCTGCGCCGCCGGCACCTCGGCGCCGGGGTGCCGCAGGGCCTCCCACTCCTCGAGCAGCGACGAGTCGACCTGCCGCACGAGCTCGCCGAGCCAGCTGATGAGGTCCTCGACGTCCTCGGTGCGGGCCGACGCCGGGACCGTCCGGCGCAGTGCGCGGTAGGCGTCCGCCAGGTAGCGCAGGACGAGCCCCTCGGAGCGCGCCAGGCCGTAGAAGCCGATGAGCTCGACGAAGGTCATCGCCCGCTCGGACAGGTCGCGGGCCACCGACTTCGGCGACAGCTCCTCGTCGGCGACCCACGGGTGGCCGCCGCGGTAGGTCTCGAACATCGGCTCGAGCAGCTCGACGAGCGGCTGGGGCCAGGTGATCTCCTCGAGCGCCTCCATGCGCTCCTCGTACTCCATGCCCTGCGCCTTCATCTCGGCGACGGCCTCGCCCTTGGCCTTGCTGCGCTGGGCCGACAGCACCTGGCGCGGGTCGTCGAGCGTGGCCTCGACGACGGACAGCACGTCCAGCGCGTAGGTGGGGCTCTCCCGGTCGAGCAGCTCGAAGGCCGCGACGGCGAACGGCGACAGCGGCTGGTCGAGCGCGAAGTTGGCCTGCAGGTCGACGGTGAGGCGGACGGTGCGGCCGTCGGCGTCCGGCGGGTCGAGCCGCTCGACGACCCCGGCGGTGAGCAGCGCCCGGTAGACGTGGATCGCCTTGCGGACGAGCCGCAGCTGCCGGGCCCGCGGCTCGTGGTTCTCGAGCAGCAGGTGACGGGCGTGCGCGAAGACGTCGCCGGGGCGCTGAACCAGGTTGAGCAGCATGGCGTGCGAGACCTGGAACGACGAGGTGAGCGTCTCGGGGTCGGCGGCGACGAGCCGCTCGAACGTCGGCCGGCCCCACGACACGAACCCCTCCGGGGCCTTCTTGCGCTCGACCCGCTTGAGCTTCTTCGGGTCGTCGCCGGCCTTGGCGATGCGCCGGGCGTTCTCGACGTCGTGCTCGGGCGCCTGCACCACGACGGTGCCCGAGGTGTCGAAGCCGGCCCGTCCGGCCCGCCCGGCGATCTGGTGGAACTCGCGCGCCTTGAGGTGGCGCGTCCGCACGCCGTCGTACTTGGTGAGGCCGGTGAACAGGACGGTGCGGATCGGCACGTTGATCCCGACGCCGAGGGTGTCCGTGCCGCAGACGACCTTCAGCAGCCCGGCCTGCGCCAGCAGCTCGACCAGGCGGCGGTACTTCGGCAGCATCCCGGCGTGGTGCACGCCGATGCCGTGCCGGACGAGCCGGCTCAGCGTCCCGCCGAAGCCCTTGGTGAAGCGGAAGTCGCCGATCAGCTCGGCGATCCGGTCCTTCTCCGCGCGGGTGCAGACGTTGACGCTCATGAGCGCCTGGGCCTGCTCCACGGCCGCCGCCTGGGTGAAGTGCACGACGTAGACGGGCGCCCGGTGCGTGCTCAGCAGCTCCTCGAGCGTCTCGTGCAGCGGCGTCGTGACGTACTCGAACGACAGCGGCACCGGCCGCTCGGTCGAGGCGACCTCGACGGTCTCGCGGCCGGTGCGCCGGGCGAGGTCGTCGCGCAGCCGGCTCGTGTCGCCGAGGGTCGCCGACATGAGCAGGAACTGCGCGTGCGGCAGCTCGAGCAGCGGCACCTGCCAGGCCCAGCCGCGGTCGGGGTCGGCGTAGTAGTGGAACTCGTCCATGACGACGAGACCGACGTCCGCGGCGGCCCCCTCGCGCAGCGCGAGGTTGGCCAGGATCTCGGCCGTGCAGCAGATGATCGGGGCGTCGCCGTTGACGGTCGCGTCGCCGGTCATCATCCCGACGTTGTCGGCGCCGAACATCGCGCACAGCGCGAAGAACTTCTCGCTCACCAGCGCCTTGATCGGGGCGGTGTAGAAGCTGACGCGGCCGTCCGCCAGCGCGGCGAACTGCGCGCCGGCGGCGACGAGCGACTTGCCTGAGCCGGTCGGGGTGGCCAGCACGACGTTCGACCCGCTGACGAGCTCGAGCAGCGCCTCGTCCTGCGCCGGGTAGAGCGTCAGCCCCTGCTCGACGGTCCACGCGACGAACGCCTCGTAGACGGCGTCGGGCTCCGGCGGGACGGGCCTGCGGTCGGTGAGCGTCGTCCGGGCGGTCGTGGTCATCGCCCTCGAGTCTGCCCGACCGCAGGCTCATGCCGCCCTTGCGTCCTGCACCCCGGTGCGAGGAGGTCGCCGCTGCGCAGGACGCGACGAGGGACGGGGAGCGCTCACGCCAGGTGTGGACGCGCCGCTCAGGACAGGCCCGCTCAGGACAGGTAGGCCCGCAGCGCGCGCTCGGCCGCCGTGATGTGCGCGGTCTCGACCGACTCCTCGCGGGTGTGGGCGAGGTTCGGGTCGCCCGGGCCGAAGTTCACCGCCGGGATGCCGAGCGCGGCGAAGCGGGCGACGTCGGTCCAGCCGTACTTGGCGACCGGGAGCGTGCCGATCGCCTCGACGAAGTGCGCGGCGGCCGGTGCGGACAGCCCGGGCAGCGCGCCGGGTGCGGAGTCGACGAGCTCGACGTCGTGCGGCGCGAGCACCTCGCGGACGTGCTCGAGCGCCTGCGCCTCGCTGCGGTCGGGGGCGAAGCGGAAGTTCACGAGCACGGTGCAGGCGTCCGGGATGACGTTGCCGGCCACGCCGCCCTCGATGCGGACGGCGTTCAGGCCCTCGCGGTAGGTGCAGCCGTCGAGCTCGACGCTGCGGGCGTCGTAGCGCACGAGCATCGTGAGCAGCGGCGCGGCGGCGTGGATGGCGTTCTCGCCCAGCCAGCCGCGGGCGCTGTGCGCCCGCCGCCCGGGGATCGAGACCCGCACCCGCAGCGTCCCCTGGCAGCCGGCCTCGACGCGCCCCTCGGTCGGCTCCATGAGCACCGCGAGGTCGGCCTCGAGCAACGCGCGCCGCTCGGCGACGAGGCGGTTCAGGCCGTTCTTCTCCGCCTCGACCTCCTCGTTGTCGTAGAGGACGAAGGTCAGGTCGTAGGCCGGCTCGGGCAGCGTGGCGGCCAGGTGCAGCAGCACCGCGTCGCCGCTCTTCATGTCGCTCGTGCCGCAGCCGAACAGCCGCCCGCCGTCGGTGCGGCTCGGCAGGTTGTCGGCGACCGGCACGGTGTCGAGGTGGCCGGCGAGCAGCACCCGCCGGTCGCGGCCGAGCGTGGTGCGGGCGACGACGTTGTTGCCGTCGCGCACGACGGTCAGGTGGGGCAGTGCGCGCAGGGCGTCGTGCACGAGGTCGGCGAGCGCCTGCTCGTCGCCGGACACGCTCGGCACGTCGACGAGCGCCGCGGTCAGGGCGACGGGGTCCTGCGCGAGGTCGATCACGCGTCCGGGACCTCGGCGTCCTCGTCGTTCGTGGCGACCGGCTGCGGCGGGAACGCGCAGAACTCGTGGCCCTCCGGGTCGGCGAGCACCCACCACGGGGTGGAGCCCCCCGGCTCGACGAGCACCGTGGCGCCGAGCGCGAGCAGGTCGTCGAGGTCGGCGCCCTCCCGCAGGTCGACGTCGAGGTGCAGGCGCACCTTGCCGGTCTTGGGCTCGGGCACGCCGTTCACCCAGATCGTCGGCCCGGGGCTCGCCGGGTTCTCGCGCAGGACGACGTCGGGCGTCGCGCCGTCACCGTCGCCGGCGGGTGCGGGCTCGCGGCCGAGCACGGCGCCCCAGAACGCCCCGACCCGCTGCGGGTCGTTCGCGTCGAGGCACAGGTCGCGCAGCGTCGCCGGACTGGCGGCGGGGCTGGTCACGGGGCCACCCCGTGCTCGCGCAGCACGTCGTTGAGCACGAGCTTGTCGTGCTCCTGCCCGGGCTCGAGGTAGCGCAGGACGAGCACGCACGGCAGGCCGAACTCGCCGCCGGGAAAGCTCTTGACGCGCGTCGAGCCGACGCAGACGGCCCGTTCGGGGGCGGTGCCGCGGGCGAGCTCGGCGCCCGTCTCGGCCTCGAACACCCGCGTGCTCGCGGTGAGGATCGTGCCGGCACCGAGCTTGGCGCCCTGCCGGACGCGCGCGCCCTCGACGACCATCGAGCGCGAGCCGATGAAGGCGTCGTCCTCGACCACGACGGGAGCGGCCTGCGCGGGCTCGAGCACCCCGCCGATGCCGACGCCGCCGGACAGGTGCACGTCGCGGCCGATCTGCGCGCACGACCCGACGGTGGCCCAGGTGTCGACCATCGAGCCGCTGCCGACCCGGCCGCCGATGTTGGTGTAGCTGGGCATGAGCACGACGCCCGGCTCGAAGTACGAGCCCCAGCGCGCGATGGCGCCCGGCACGACGCGCACGCCGTCGAACCGCGTCTTGAGCGGCACGCGGTCGTGGTAGCGGAACTCGCCCGCCTCGCTGTGCGCCATGTCGAGCACCTTGAAGGCGAGCAGGATCGCCCGCTTGGCGCGCTCGTCGACGACGACCTCGCCGTCGACGACCTGCGCGACGCGCGCCTCGCCGGTGTCGAGCTGGTCGACGGCCGCGACGACCTGCTTGCGGGCGTCCTCGTCGGCGGGCGACAGGCCGGCCCGGCGCTCCCAGAGCTCGTCGACGACAGGGCTGATCGGACTCTCGGTCATGCCGGCCACCCTAGTGAACGGCCCCGACGGTCCCGGACGCGTCAGGCGAGCTGGGCGAGCCGTCCGGCCGCGGCAGCGATGCGCTCGTCGGTCGCGGTCAGCGCGAGCCGGACGTGCCGGGCACCGGCCGCGCCGTAGAACTCGCCGGGCGCGGCCAGCACGCCGACGCCGGCGAGCGCGGCGACGGTGTCCCAGCACGGCTCGCCGCGGGTGCACCACAGGTAGAGCCCGGCCTCGGAGTGCTCGACCGTCAGCCCGGCGGCGGTGACCGCGGCGAGCAGGACCGCGCGGCGGGACCGGTAGCGATCCTTCTGCTCGGCCACGTGCGCCGCGTCGCCGAGCGAGGCGACCAGCGCCGCCTGCACGGGCGCGGGGACGAGCAGGCCGATGTTCTTGCGCGCCTCGACGACCGCCGCGACCGCCCGGGCGTCGCCGACGGCGAACCCGGCCCGGTAGCCGGCGAGGTTGCTGCGCTTGGACGTCGAGTGGACGGCGAGCACGCCCTCGGTCGAGCCGCCGCTGACGGCCGGGTCGAGCACCGACACGGGCCGCGCGTCCCAGCCGAGGTCGAGGTAGCACTCGTCGCTCGCGACGAGCACCCCGTGCTCGCGGCCCCAGGCGACGATCTCGGCCAGCCGCTCGGCCGGCAGCACCGCGCCGGTCGGGTTGGACGGCGAGTTCACCCACACGAGCCCGACGCGCTCTGGGTCGTGCGCGGTCGGGTCGTCGGTGGCGACCGGTTCGCAGCCGGCCAGGCGCGCACCCACGTCGTAGGTCGGGTAGGCGAGCTCGGGCAGCAGCACCTGCGTGCCCGGCGCGAGGCCGAGCAGCGACGGCAGCAGCCCGACGAGCTCCTTGCTGCCGGTGCTCGGCACGACCTCGGCCGCCGTCACGGTCGTCCCGACGGACGCCGCCCAGGCGACGAGCGCCTCGCGGACCGCCGGCGTGCCGATCGTCAGCGGGTAGCCGGGGGCGTCCGCCGCGGCGCGCAGGGCGTCCTGCACGACGGCCGGCGTCGGGTCGACCGGCGTGCCGATCGACAGGTCGACGATGCCGTCCGGGTGCTCGCGGGCGGTCCGGCCGTAGGGCGCGAGCCGGTCCCAGGGGAAGGCCGGCAGGTGCGCGCGGGCCGACCAGCCGGGCCGGTCGACGGCCGCCGTCCGGGTCGTCGTGCGGGTCACCTGCGGGTCAGTGCCCCTCGGTGTTCTTGCCGACCGGGACGGCCATCACGACGGGGTGGTCGAGGTCGACGGGGCCGACCTTGCTCGCGCCACCGGGTGAGCCGATGGTCGTCGTCTCGGTGAAGAAGTCGACGTTGGCGCGGTAGTAGTCCTTCCACTGCGCCGGCGTGTCGTCCTCGTAGAAGATCGCCTCGACCGGGCACACGGGTTCGCAGGCACCGCAGTCGACGCACTCGTCGGGGTGGATGTAGAGCGAGCGCTTGCCCTCGTAGATGCAGTCGACAGGGCACTCCTCGATGCAGGCCTTGTCCTTGACGTCCACGCAGGGCTCGGCGATCACGTACGTCACAGCGGTGGTCCTCTCACGGTGCGGTCGCTCTAGTGTCGCTGACGTGAGCACCGCCGATCCACCCGGGGCGCGACCGGGCGTGCCGTACGCGCTGACCGCGGGCCCGGCGGACGTCGGTCGGCGCGTCGTCGTGCGCTGGGAGCGCGCCGAAGGGGGGCTCAGCGACGTGCTCGGCGAGCTGCTGCGCTGGGACGACGACGAGGTGGCCGTGCGCGACCGGCGCGGGGACGAGCGGGTCGTGCCGCGGGCCGCCGTCGTGGCCGCCAAGCGCGTGCCGCCGCCGCCGGTGCGCCGGTGACCCCGTCGCGACGGCGCTTCGCCGAGGTCGTGCGCAGCGAGCCCGTCGACGTCGGGCTGGCCTGCCTGCTCATCGGCGGGGAGGTCGACCGCGACCTCGACGTCGATGCCTCGCTCGAGCGGCTCGACGAGCTCGCCGCGCAGGCGCGCCGCTCCCTGCGCCCCGGCGCACGTCCGGCGGACGTCGCGGACGCGCTGCGCCGCACGCTCGGCGTCGAGCGCGGCTTCGGCGGCGGGCGGGAGGTCTACGACGACCTGCGCTCGTCGCTGCTGCACGAGGTGCTCGTGCGCGGACGCGGCCTGCCGATCCTGCTGTCGGTCGTCTACGTCGAGGTGGCCGCGCGGCTGGGCGTGCCGGCGTACGCCGTCGGGCTGCCCGGCCGCGTCGTGGTCGGCGTCGGCGACCCGGACGACGAGCACGTCCTGCTCGACCCGTTCGAGGGCGGCGCGGCCCTGTCGGAGGCCGACGCCGGCGAGCTGGTGCTGCGCGCCACGGGCCGGCTCGCCCGCCCCGAGCAGCTGCGTCCGATGGCGCCCGAGGACCTGCTCCTGCGGGTGCTGACGAATGTCCGCGCCCTCGCGGTGCGCCGCCCGCCCGGCCTCGAGGCGGCGGCGCTGCGGCTGTGGGCGGTCGAGCTGACGCTGCTGCTCCCCCGCCACCCGGTCGAGCTGCGCCGCGAGCGCGGCGAGCTCATGGTGCGCCTCGGCGACCACCTCGGCGGCGCCGAGGAGCTCGAGACCTACGCGCTGGTCGTCGACGGGACCGACGAGGCCGGCGCGACCGCCGCCCGCCGCGAGGCCCGGCTGGCGCGCGCCCAGCTGAACTGACGTCGACCGGACGTGCCGCCGTAGGGTTCCGGGCGTGCTGCGCCTGACCGACACCCAGACCAAGACCGTGCGCGAGGTGACCCCCGCGACCCCGGGGCTGCTGCGGGTCTACGCCTGCGGACCGACCGTCTACCGCTACGCGCACGTCGGCAACCTGCGGACGTTCCTGCTCACCGACCTGCTGCGCCGCACCGTCGAGCGGCGCGGGCTGCGGGTGCAGCTCGTGCAGAACATCACCGACGTCGGCCACCTGCAGGACGACACCTCGATCGACGCCTCCGGCGAGGACAAGCTGCTCGCGCAGGCGCGCCTGGAGGACAGGAGCCCGTTCGCGGTCGCCCGCTTCTACGAGCAGGCCTTCCACCGCGACCTCGCGGCGCTGAACGTGCGCCCGGCCGACGCGAACCCCCGCGCGTCGGAGTGGATCCCCTCGATGATCCGGTTGATCGAGCGGCTGGTCGAGCTCGGCAACGCCTACGTCGGCGACGACGGCACGGTGTACTTCAGCGCGCAGTCGTTCGCCGGCTACGGCCAGCTGTCCGGCAACCGCCTCGAGGACCTGCGGGCCGGCCACCGCGAGGACGCCGCGACGCTCACCGCCGGCAAGCGCTTCCACGCCGACTGGGCGCTGTGGAAGCGCGCCGGCGCCGCCCGCGAGATGACCTGGGACTCGCCCTGGGGCGTCGGCTTCCCGGGGTGGCACATCGAGTGCTCGGCGATGTCGCTCGACCTGCTCGGCGAGGTCATCGACGTGCACACCGGCGGCATCGACCTGCGCTTCCCGCACCACGAGGACGAGCGCGCGCAGTCCAACTGCGCGGCGGCCGGCGACGGGGAGGTCGTGCGGCACTGGGTGCACGGCGAGCACCTGCTGTTCGAGGGCCGCAAGATGGCCAAGTCGACCGGCAACGTCGTGCTCGTCGACGACGTCGTCGCCCGCGGCCACGACCCGCTGGCGCTGCGCCTCGCGTTCCTGTCGTCGCGCTACCGCCAGCAGGCGAACCTGTCGTGGGACGGCATCGCCGCGGCCGACCGCACCCTCGCCCGGTGGCGGACGGTGGTCGCGGGCTGGGCCGAGTCGCCGTCCGAGGCGCTCGCCCAGGACGTCGCCGACGAGCTGCTCGCGGCCTTCGAGGACGACCTCGACACGCCCCGCGCCCTGCAGGTGCTGCGCCGGCTCGAGAAGGACGCGGACGTGTCCGACGGCGCGAAGTTCGAGACGTTCGCCTGGGCCGACCAGCTGTTCGGCCTCGACCTCGCGCGGCAGGTCGGGCATTCCGCGCCGGCGGCCGCCGCGCTGCCGGCCGGTGCGCAGCAGCTGCTCGACGAGCGCGCCGCTGCCCGCGCGGGCAAGGACTTCGCCGCGTCCGACCGGCTGCGCGACGAGCTCGCGGCGCTGGGGGTGGCGGTCAAGGACACCCCCGCCGGCCAGCAGTGGTCGGTCGGCTGACCCGCTACTGCTCGAGCAGCAGCGGCCAGAGCAGCGCCTGCGCGTTCAGCGTCGTCCCGACCGGGGCGAACAGGTGCGTGCCGTCGCGGTGCCGCAGCCGCACCGACGTCCCGTTGAGCGTCACCGCCGAGCGGTAGCCGACGGGCGTGAGCGCCTCGCGGGACGCCGCGTTGAGGCGCACCCAGCCGTTCGAGGTCGCGGCCAGGCGCGTGTACGTCGCGGTGAGCGCCGCGGTCAGCTGGCCGTGCCAGGTGCCGCCGGCCATCGTCGGCGGGACGACGAGGTAGGTCAGGACGCCGTTGCCCGCGTTGCGCGCGATCATGAGCCGCAGGTCCGCCTCGTAGAGCGCGGCGATCCGCAGCCGCTGCGCCGGCGACAGCCGGGCGGGCGGCCGACCGCCGGTGCGGCTCGTCATGCAGGCGCTGGTGGCGTTGCCGACGAAGGCCAGCTCGACCCGCTCGGCCCCGGAGGCGCGCACCCGCTGGTCGAACTGCGGCAGCAGGTCGCACGGCGCCGCGCCGGGGGCGTCCCAGACGTCGAGCGCGGTGTCGCGGGTGCCCGCCAGCGCGAGCAGCTGCGGCTTGGTCTGCTGCACCAGCGAGTCGCCGAACACGGCCACCCGCCGGCTCGGCTCGTTGGCGTCCCAGGACGAGCCCTGCCCGGGGTAGGCGGTCACGGCGGACGAGGCGACGCCGGCCGTCGCGAGCACGGTGGCGAGCACCGCCGTGAGCAGCAGGGACGGGACCGCGAGCCGGGACAGGGGGCGGGTCGGACGACGCACGGGAGCTCCAGGACTGGCAGGGCGGCGTCGGCGGGCGTCGGCGCCGGTCGGGCGGGCGGTCGGACGGGCGGTCGGTGGGAGTGCTGGGGGTGCTGGGGGTGCTGGGCGTGCTGGGTCCCACCGGTCGGTGCGGGACGAGGGCGAGCGTCAGCCCGCGGCCGCCTCGCCGTCCGGCGGCGCGCCGCAGACGAAGCGCGGCTCCGGCTGGTAGCGGGTGCGGAACGGCTCGCGCCGGACCGCTTCGCCGTCCTGCACGAACACCCGCGTCACCGTGATGTCGAAGCCCTGGTCGCCCGAGGTGGCCGTGCAGTCGTCCCGGGTGACGGAGCGCGTCTCGGGGTCGCGCAGCCGCACCCGCGGGCCGGTCTCCGCGCGGACCTCGTCGAAGCGCCTCGTCCCCCAGAACGTCACCGTCACCGACGTGCCCGTGCCCGACGTCGAGACGAGGACGCCGTGCGGGCTGTCGTTCTCGAAGACGAGGTCGGGCTTCGGGAACGACACCGTCGCCTCGCGGCCCGGTGGGTACCGGCTGATCCAGTAGCTGTGCGGGGA
>CAXTFU010000045.1:11209-19465 GCA_964243385.1 uncultured bacterium
CCTTCAGCCCGCTGAAGAAGACCGCGTTGAACAGCGTCGTGGCGAACTGCGAGATGCCGCCGCCGACCCGGTCGACGAACTCGCCGTCCAGGACATGCGGAGCGGCGACGAAGCCGCGGGCGGTGTCGCGCGGCCCGAGAAGGGCGTTCAGGTCGAAGCGCTCGCCGGGCAGCACGACGTGGCCGTCGACGAGGTCGGCCATGCGGTGGATGTTCGTGACCCGCCCGGCGCAGCAGGGGTGGGCCGAGGTGAAGGTGCCGATGACCTCGCGCACGCCCAGCGCCTCGGCCTCGGCGGTGGTGAGCGAGGGCTCGGCCGGGGTGAGCGCGACCGCCGCGGTGCGGGGCGCAGGGTCGGTCAGCACGCCGGAGACCGCCGCGGCGAGGTCGCTCGCCGAGACCGTCCGGCCGGCGCGGCCCGGGACGACGACCGGCGTGCCGCCCGTGACGTCGAACGAGGCGTCGACCGCCGCCGAGCCGACGTCCCGGAGGCGGTCCCGCACGCCGGCGCGCAGGACCTCGGCGTCGAGCCGCGGGACGAGGTCGCCGTCGCGGTCGGCCTCGACGCGCAGGGCCGCGGCGATCGCGGCGGGCGGCACGACGAGCCGGTCCCCGCCGGCCGCCAGGGTCACCGGCGCTGCGACGGCGGGACGGGCGACCCGGTCCACGGCCGCGCGGACGTCCCGGTTCGTCGTCCGCACCGCCGCGCGCTCGACCGGCAGGGCCACGGTGCGCGCGTCGAGCCAGCCGTCGGCGACGGCGTCGACCGCGCCGTCGACGTCGAGCGTGCGGCCGACGACAGGCAGGACCGGCACGGGCGTCGTGCCCTCGAAGCCCACCGAGCCCTCCCGGGCGTCGCGGTCCACCTGCGGGGCCAGCGCCTGCACCGCCGCGCGCAGCGCCGTCCGGTCGACGTCGACGACCGGCTCGACCTGCTGCGCGTCGCTGAGGCTCGCCCGCAGCCGGGCCAGCACGCCGGCGGACGCCGCCTCGCGCGCCGTCGCGGCCACGTCGACGGCCAGCCCGGCCGAGCGCGGGTCGAGCGACAGCCGGACGCCGTCGGCGGTGACCGCCACGGGAGCGCTCAGCCGGTCGCGCAGGCCGGCGGCGATGCGCTGCTGCGCGGCGTCGCGGTCCAGGCCGCTGAGGTCGACGCCGCTCACCTGCACGCCGCCCGGGACCTCGTCGGCCGCGGCGGCCACGGCCGTGCCGACGGCGCCCGCGCCGAGGACGACCGCACCGGCAGCACCCGCGAGCAGCAGGCGACGGGACACGGGCACGACGAGGCGCTCCTGTTCGGGGTGGCCGGCACGGCGCTGCCCGTCCGGGCGGGCGCGGCGGCGTGCGGCGAGGGTCGGTCAGGGGGTGGACGCAGCGGGGGTCGGTCGGTCAGGCGGGTCGGGCAGCTCAGGGGGACCGCTGCGGGTGGAAGGCGCCGTAGCGGCCCTCGTAGTAGAGCAGCGGTGCGCCCGTCGGTGCGGGAACGCCGAGCGCAAGGACCTCACCGATCACGACCGTGTGGTCACCCGCAGCGACGGTGGAGACCGTACGGCACTCGAGCGTCGACAGCGCGCCGTCGAGCAGGACGGCGCCGGTGGCCTCGCCGAGGGTGTGCGCGACGCCGTCGAACTGGCCCTCCCGCTCGCGGCCGCGAGCGGCGAAGCGACGGGACACCTGCTCCTGGCCCTGCGCCAGCACCGACACCGCGAAGGTGCCCGCGGCGAGCACCGCGTCGTGGAACCGGGCGAGCTTCTCGGGGCAGAACAGCACGAGGAACGGGTCGAGCGAGACCGACGTGAACGAGTTCGCGGTCAGGGCGTGGTGCTCGCCGTCCAGCACCGTCGTGACGACCGTCACGCCGGTGGCGAAGCGGCCCACCACCCGGCGGTACTCCAGGGCGTCGACGGCTCCGGTCACCGGGCTCAGACTACCTGCGGGCCCGCCCGTCCGGCCGCTCGCGGGGCGTCCGCGAGCCCGCGGCGACGCCGTACGCGATCGCGCTCGTTCCGGCCCCGACCAGCAGGAACCCCGAGCCGACCCAGGTGCCCGCGACGACGACGTCCCCCTCGGCGCGGCGCACCGAGAGCACGAGCACGAGCACCACCCACAGCAGCCCCACGACCAGGGCTCCGGTGCGTCCCGCCAGCCGGCCGGCCGCCCGGGCGAGCGCGACGTTGCCGACGACGGCCAGCACCCAGCTGACCGGAACCAGCACGCCGGCGACCCGGAACGGCACGAGGAACGCGCCCCACAGCGCCAGCAGCACCGTGAGGGCCAGGACGAGCCCGAGGGACGCCCGCCGCTGCGACGCGGGCCACGGGTCGGTCACCCGCTCCAGCCTGCCAGACGGGCCGCCGGAGCGGCCCGGTCAGGTCGCCGGGGCCGCCGCCGGCGCGGTGAGGTCGACGACGCGGGGCGCCGACGCGCGCTCGAGCACGTCGGTGATCTGCGGCCCGACGAGCTCCTCGTGCTCGAGCAGCGCGTCGCGCAGGGCCTCGACCAGGTGCCGGTGCTCGACGAGCAGCGCCCGCACCTGCTGCTTCTGCGCCTGCAGGAGCCGCTCGACGGCGTCGCGCCCCCGGTCGTCGGCGAGCACGCGGCCGACGATGTTGGTGTCGCTGAACGAGCTGTTCGCGATGGCCGCGTACGACAGCAGGCTCTCGTCCATGCCGTGCTGGCCGACCATCTCGGCGGCGGCGTTCGTCGCGTACAGCAGGTCGCCGCCCGGGCCGGTCGAGACGTCGTCGAAGAAGATCTCCTCGGCGCACTGCCCGGCGAGGGCGATCTGCACGAGGGCCTGCATCTGGGTGCGCGAGCGGGTGAAGACGTCCTCGCGGTCGCCGTGCGCGAGCAGCCCGAGCGCGCCGCGCCGCTTGACGATCGTGAGCACCTCGAGGCGCCGCTCGGGGGCGGTCAGCCAGGCGGCCGTGGCGTGTCCTGCCTCGTGGGTGGCGATGAGCCGGCGCTCGTGGTCGGTGTAGCCGACGGGCGAGCCGAGCCCGACCTCCTCGACCAGGCGCGCCCGCTCGACGTCGGCCCAGGTCAGGGCCCGGTCGCCGCGGCGCACCGCGTTGACGAGCGCCTCGTCCAGCAGGTGCTCGACCATCGCCGGGGTGTAGCCCTGGGTGACCGCGGCGAGGGTGTCGAGCACCTCCGGCTCGTCCAGCTCGGGGGCGTGCGCCCGGGTCGACAGGAAGTGCTCGGCGAGCACGCGCCGCCCCGCCTGGGCCGGCAGCTCGAAGGTCACCCGGCGGTCGAAGCGCCCGGGGCGCAGCAGCGCGGGGTCCAGGCTGTCGGCGCGGTTCGTCGCGGCGATGAGCAGGATGTTCGACGGCACGATGCGGGGCCGGCGCAGCGCCCGCTCCGGCGACAGCAGCAGGTTCACCCGGTCGACGAACCAGCCCCGCAGGCGCTGGCCCGGCGTCGGGTCGTCGAAGGACTGCAGCTGCACGAGCAGCTCGTTGACGACGCCGCCGGTGCCCTCGCTCACGAACCGGGTGACCGTCGGGCCGGCCGCCGCGGCGTAGGACGCCGGCAGCTGCGCCGTGCCGTGGCAGCCCGCGGGCTGCGCCGCCAGGGGCGACGCCCCGGACGAGACGCCGCCGCGGCTCATCGCGATCGCGTCGATCTCCTCGATGAAGCCGATCGCGCCACCCTCCTTGCGGGCGGCCTTGCGCAGGGCCGTGAAGTACGACCGGATCTTCTTGGCGGTGGCGCCGAACCACATCGACTGGAAGCTCGTCGCGCTCACGAACAGGAACGGGACGCCGGCCTCGCGCGCCATCGCCCGCGCCAGGTGCGTCTTGCCGGTGCCCGGCGCGCCCTCGAACAGCAGCCCGCGCCGCGGGCTGCCGCCCATCTCGTCGCGGTAGGCCTGGTGCGCCAGGAACAGGTTCAGCGAGCGGACGACGTCGTCCTTCCCCGCGTCGATGCCGACGACGTCGTCCATCGTCGTGGTCAGCTGCTCGGGGCGGTACAGCACGTGCGGCGAGCGCCCGGCGAGCACCTGCTGCCCGACGGCCAGGCCGAGCAGCAGGCCGAAGAAGACCACGATCGTCAGCAGGAACGGGTCGATCGTGGGCAGCGGGACGAAGCCGCCACCGCCGTCCCAGGCCAGCGCCCGCCACCACAGCACGGCGACGACGCCCCACACGAGCGCGGCCAGGCGCAGCCAGCGCGCCCGGCGCCGGCGCTCGCGGTCGGCGCCGACGTCGGCGCCGGCCATGGACAGCACGCGGCTGCCGGCGGCGCCGACGAGCTGCTCGAACGCGGGAGCGGACGGGGCCACGGGTCCTCCAGAGGGGCAGAACCGTGCACAGCGCCCGATCCGTGCCCATCGTGTCCCCGCCCGGGCCGGCTTGTCGCCCTCGCGGCAGCAGGATCACCCGTTCGGCCGATGCAGCCGGCCTCCCCGCTGCCTACGGGGTCAGCGGTCGGGATCAGCGGTCGAGGTCGAGCCCTGCGAACAGGTCGTCCTCGCGGCCGTCCGGACCGCTGGCCGCGCCCCGGGGGCCGCGGACGAGCACGAAGTGCTCGCGCCCGAAGGCGCGCTGACCGATGTTGTTCGACAGCGCGAAGAACGGCCCGTCGACGGCGATCTGGGTGCGGTGGGCGCGCATCGCGGCGACCTTGGCCTCGAGGTGCTCGCTCGCGTCGATCTCGGTCGTGACGTCCGCGTCCGGGTTGCCCATCGGCAGGTCGTCGGCCGAGTCGACGCCGAAGAAGTTCTCCTGGCCCGAGGCCTTGAGCTGGTCGATGCCGGCCTGCAGCACGCTCTTGGGGATCGCGGTCTCGTAGAGCTTGTCGACCCGCCAGAGCACCCCCAGCTCGGGCGCGAAGTCGGGGTCGGCGGCGGCCTCGACGGCCGCGACCGCGACCCGGTGCGCCTGGATGTGGTCAGGGTGGCCGTAGCCGCCGCGGTCGTCGTAGGTGACGACCACCTGCGGCCGCACCTCGCGCACGACGGCGACGAGCTCGCGCACCGCCTCGGCGAGGTCGGCCTGCCAGAAGCAGTCCGGACGGTCGTTGGCCGGGGTGCCCATCATGCCGCTGTCGCGCCAGCGCCCCGGGCCGCCGAGGAAGCGGTGGTCGGTGACCCGCAGCGCCTCCATGGCGGCGGCCAGCTCGCCGATGCGGTGCTGCCCGAGGCCGTCGTCGCGGTCGGCGGCGAGGTGCTCGAGCTCGGGCACCAGCACCTCGCCCTCCTCGCCGAGCGTGCAGGTGACGAGCGTGACGAGGGCGTGCTCGGCGGCGTACTTCGCCATCGTGGCGCCGGTGCCGATCGTCTCGTCGTCCGGGTGCGCGTGCACCAGCAGCAGCCGGCGCGGGACGTCGAGGGCGTCCATGTCGGCCTCGACGGACTCCGCGATCGCGTCGACCTCCGTGGCGACGGCGGCCAGGACGGCGTCCGCGTCGTCCGTGGGCAGCTGCTCGCCGGGCTCGGGCGGCGGGAGGGTGGCGTCGGTCATGCCGCGACCCTACGTCGGCGGGGCGCTGCGGATCGTCGCCGTCGCGCGAGGTCCGTGGCACGCTGCCACTCGTGCACGCAGAGACACGAACGCTAACTGGGCGTGTTGGTCGGCTGGCCAAGGTCGTCGTCCTCGCGCTCGCGACGGCGACCGCCGTCAGCGCGGCCGTCCTGCTGCTGCTCGTCACGGTGCTCGCGCCCCGCCAGGCGCAGGTGAACGACGGCGCGCGGGCGCTGCGGCTCAGCCACCTGGCGATGCTCGACCAGGAGACCGGCCTGCGGGCGTTCCTGCTCGCCGGCGACGACGACTTCCTCGACCCGTACCGCACGGGACGGCAACGGGTCCGCGAGCAGCACGCGGCGGCCGAGCGGGCCTTCGACCACGACCCCCGGGTGCTGGCGCTGCTCGAGGCCACGCAGGAGCGGCAGGACCGGTGGCACGACACCTGGGCCGTGCAGGCGCGCCAGGGCCTGCCCCCCGGCGCCGACGCGACCGCCTTCCTCGCCGAGGGCAAGCGGCTGTTCGACGCCTACCGCGACGCCGAGGACGCCGCCGAGCAGGCCGCCGACGACCTGCGCGCGCAGGCGGCCGAGCGGCAGGTGACGGTGCTCGTGCTGGCCGTCGTCGTCGAGGTGGCGCTCCTGCTGGCCGTCGCCGCGCTGCTGCGCCGCGAGTTCGTCCGCCTGCGCGACGACGTCGTGCTGCCGGTCGAGGGCCTGGTGACGACCATCGACGAGCTCCGCCAGGGGCGGCTGGACGCGCGTCCCGTCCCCGCCGGACCGGCCGAGCTCCAGTCGATCGGCGCCGGGCTCGGCAGCATGGCCGAGGCGCTGCAGGGGGCGCGCCGGGCGGCGGACGAGCGGGAGGCCGACCTCGTCGCCGCGCGCGCCGAGGCCGAGGCGGCGACGCAGGCGAAGTCGTCGTTCCTCGCGACGATGTCGCACGAGCTGCGCACCCCGATGAACGCCGTGATCGGCATGACGGGGCTGCTGCTCGACACCGAGCTCACCGCCGAGCAGCGCGACTTCGCCGAGACGGTCCGCTCGAGCGGTGACGCCCTGCTCGTCGTCATCAACGACATCCTCGACTTCTCCAAGATCGAGGCCGGTGAGCTCGACCTCGAGCACGTCCCGTTCTCGCTGCGCGACTGCGTCGAGGGGGCGCTCGACCTCGTGGCCGCCCAGGCCGGCGCCAAGGGCCTCGACCTCGCCGGCTCGCTCGCCGACGACGTGCCGCTCGCCGTGCTCGGCGACGTCACCCGCCTGCGGCAGGTGCTCGTGAACCTCGTGAGCAACGCGGTGAAGTTCACCGAGCGCGGCGAGGTCGTCATCGACGTCCGCACCGACGGCGACGACGTCGTGCTCGCCGTGCGCGACACCGGCATCGGCATCCCGGCGGACCGGCTCGACCGGCTGTTCCGGTCGTTCAGCCAGGTCGACGCGTCGACGACGCGCGTGTACGGCGGCACCGGCCTCGGCCTGGTCATCAGCCAGCGCCTCACCGAGGCGATGGGCGGCCGCATCGACGTCGACAGCGTGCCGGGACGGGGCTCGACGTTCACCGTCACGGTGCCCCTGCCGGCCGCCGCCGCCGCGCGGGTCGACGCGCTGGCCGTGGCCCCCGCCGAGCTGCCGGGACGCTCTGCGCTCGTCGTCGACGACAACGCCACGAACCGCCGCATCCTGCGCCGTCAGCTGACGGCCTGGGGCATGGGGGTGCACGGCTGCGCGGACGGTGCGTCCGCCCTGGCAGCCGTCGACGCCGGCGCCGTCGTCGACGTCGTCCTGCTCGACATGCACATGCCGGGGATGGACGGCGTCGAGCTGGCGCGCGAGCTGCGCCGGCGCCCCGCGACGCGCGAGCTGCCGCTGCTGCTGCTCACCTCGCTCGGGAGCCGTCCGCCCGAGAGCACCGAGCTGGGGCTGCTGCACCTCGCCAAGCCGGTCAAGGCCGCCGCGCTGCGGACCGTCGTCGCGCACGCCCTGGGCGCGAGCACGGCGCCCGCCGACCGCGCCGGCGCGAGCAGCGCGGCGCGCGGGCAGGGACGGCTGCGGCTGCTGCTCGCCGAGGACAACGTCGTGAACCAGCGGGTCGCGGTGCTCATGCTCGAGCGGCTCGGCCACCGCCCCGACGTCGTCGCCAACGGGCTCGAGGCGGTGCAGGCCGTGCGGGACACCCCATACGACGTCGTGCTCATGGACGTGCAGATGCCCGAGCTGGACGGCGTCGCCGCGACCGAGCGGATCCGCGCCGAGCTGCCCGAGCACCGCCAGCCGCGCATCGTCGCGATGACCGCCAGCGCGCTCGCCGAGGACCGCGAGCGGTGCCTGGACGCCGGCATGGACGACTTCCTGAGCAAGCCGGTGCGCCGCGAGGAGCTCGCCGCGGCCCTCGAGCGGGCCGGCCGCTCGCTGGCCGGCGCGTCGGTGCCCGGCGACGGGCCCGGACCCGGACCCGGACCCGGACCTGGACCCGGACCTGGACCTGGACCTGGACCTGGACCTGCGAAGGTGGACGACGTGACCGCACCAGTCCCCGATGCCGGACAGGACGTCGACCCGACGGTCCTGGGCTCGCTCGCGTCGCGGCTCGGCGACCGGGCCCCGGCGTTCCTGTCCGGGCTGCTCGACACGTGGGAGTCCGAGACCGCCCGCCGGAGCGCCGACCTCGCCGCGGCCGTCGCCGCCGGGGACCCCGAGGGCGTCGGCCGCGCGGCGCACGGCATCAAGGGCGGCAGCGCCTCGATGGGCGCCGTCCGGCTGGCCGCCGTGTGCGGCGAGGTGGAGCAG
>CAXTFU010000046.1:0-8295 GCA_964243385.1 uncultured bacterium
GGCTCGAGGAGGACGGCGGGCACGAGCTGGCCGCCGCCGTGCTGCGCCTGCACGCCGACCGGGTGGCGCTCGCCGCCCGCGAGCGGCGCCTGCAGGAGCGCTTCACCGGCGCCCACCCGTACGTCCCCGTCGTCGAGGTGGCCGCGCAGCCCGGTGACGTGCACGACCTGGACGGCCTGCGCTCGGTCGGCGAGGACCTCGCCGGCGGCGCAGAAGCAGCAGTCCCCGCCTAGCGACCCGGTCGGGACCGGACGCGAGGCGGGGACTGCACGCCCGACCGGTTCCCCCTCAGGACCGGACGGTCGACCGGTCAGCCCGCGTGCTCGGCGCGGGCCTGCTCCAGCAGCTGCCGCCAGCTGGTGACGTCGGGACGCCGGCGCAGCAGCGCACGGCGCTCGCGCTCGGTCATGCCGCCCCACACGCCGAACTCGACGCGGTTGTCGAGCGCGTCGGACAGGCACTCGGTGCGGACGGGGCAGCCCATGCAGACGGCCTTGGCACGGTTCTGCGCGGCGCCGGTGACGAACAGCTCGTCGGGGTCGGCGTTGCGGCACGCGGACGCGGCGACCCAGGCCTGCGGCTCGGAGGCGGCGTCACGGAGCAGAGAGGGCATCGGCGAGTCCTGACGAGAAGGGGACCGGACGCGTGGGCGCTGTCCGACGTTGCTCACGGTAGGGAGCGCAGGTCGTGGGCGTCAGGCCCGTACGGTCCATCTTCGCTAGTCCGTTGGGACCAGCGCTCGGAGCAGTGCGCTCCGGAAGCCGCCGGCCGCGCCTGTGCAGCGCGCGGCGGACGTCGGACGGTGGCCGTACCCTCGGGAGCGTGCTGAGACCGAGCAGTGTCCCGCTCCGGGTGCTCTACGCGCTGATCATCAGCGTGGTGACCGGGCTGCTGCTCGGCCTGGCGGCGTTCCCGATCGTCGGCGGGCTGGGCCTGACCGCGAAGGCGGGGGCCGACGAGTTCCTCGTCCTGCCGGCCGAGCTGAAGACCGCGCCGCTGCCGCAGCGCACCCGCATCCTGGCCGCCGACGGCTCGCAGCTCGCGGTGCTCTACCGGCAGAACCGCGTCGTCGCGCCGCTCAAGGACATCCCCGAGCTGGCCCGCAAGGCCGTCATCGCCACCGAGGACGCCCGCTTCTACAGCCACAACGGCGTCGACTACAAGGGCACCCTGCGCGCCGCCGTGTCGAACGCGCAGGCCGGCGGGGTGAGCCAGGGCGGCTCGACCCTCACCCAGCAGTACGTGAAGAACGCGCTGCTCCAGGCCGCCGAGGGCAGCAAGACGCAGCAGAACGCCGCCCGCGAGCTGTCGCTGAAGCGCAAGATGCGCGAGGCGCGCTACGCCCTGGCGATCGAGCGCTCGCTCAGCAAGGACGAGATCCTCGAGCGCTACCTGAACATCACCTACTACGGCAACGGCGTGTACGGCATGGGCACCGCGGCCGGCTTCTACTTCGGCAAGCCGGTGCAGCAGCTGACGCTGGCCCAGGGCGCCACGCTGGCCGGCATCGTCCAGAGCCCGACCCGCTTCGACCCGGTCAAGGCGCTCAAGGACCCGGCGGTCATGAAGGCGCTGCTCGCCCGGCGCAACACCGTCCTGTCGCGCATGGCGTCGGTCGGCTACATCACCGAGGCCGAGCGGGCAGCCGCCGCGGCCGAGACCGGCGCGCCGGGCAAGCCGCTGTTCACGATCCGTCCGGTCGGCAGCGGCTGCGAGAACCCGAACGTGCGGGCCCCCTACTTCTGCGACGCCATCCGCAGGCTGCTCGAGGACACCTCCTTCGGCGCGGCGCTCGGCAAGACCCGCCAGGCCCGCCAGGAGGCCCTGCTGGCCGGCGGCCTGACGATCCGCACGACGCTCGACCCGCGGGTGCAGGCCTCCGCGCAGACGGCGGCGGAGGAGAACGTCCCGCCCGGCGACACCTTCGGCGACGAGCCGTACGGCGCCGCGGTGGCCGTCGACATCGTCGAGCCGGGCACCGGCGCGGTGAAGGCGATGGCCGTGAACCGCCGCTACACCGAGCAGAAGAAGCTCGGCCACACCAAGGTGAACCTCGCGATCGGCGGGTCGAGCGGCTTCCAGGGCGGGTCGACCTTCAAGGCGTTCGTGCTCGCCGAGGCGATCAAGCAGGGCATCCCGCTCAGCTTCTCGCTGGATTCGCCGCAGACCTACTGCTCACCGGTCTTCGACGAGTACCCCGGCGGCCCGCCGTACTGCCCGAGCAACGCCGGTGACAGCGAGTCCGGCCAGTTCAACATGATCGACGCGACGCACCTGTCGGTGAACACCTACTACGTGCAGCTGCTCGAGCGCACCGGCGTCGAGGGGCCGGCGTCGCTGGCCGAGTCGATGGGCGTCAAGCAGTTCGCCAAGGGCTCGCCGTCGGCGCCGCTCAACCGCGGCGGGTCAGTCGTCCTCGGCGGCAACGAGGTGAGCCCGCTGGCCATGGCCGGGGCGTACGCGACCTTCGCGGCACGCGGTCTGTACTGCCCGCCGCGGCCGATCGCGAAGATCACCGACGCGAGCGGCGCCGAGCTGGCCATCCCCGCGCAGAAGTGCTCCCAGGTGCTCGAGCCCGCCGTCGCCGACACGGTGACGTCGGTGCTCGAGGGCGTCGTCAACGGCTCGGGCGGCCGCACCGGCGCCCGCGCCGCCATCGGCCGCCCCGTCGCCGGCAAGACGGGCACCACCAACGGCTCCAAGGCGGCCTGGTTCGTCGGCTACACGCCGCAGCTGGCCACCGCCGTCTGGCTGGGCGATCCTGGCGCCCGCGGCCGCCAGGTCAAGGAGATGCGCTCGGTCAGCATCAACGGCAGCTGGTACCGGCAGGTGTACGGCGGCACCGTGCCCGCGCGGATCTTCTCCGACGTCATGCAGTCCGCCCTCGACGGCGTGCCCGAGACCGACTTCGAGCAGGCCGACCTCAGCGTCGCGCAGCGCGAGGACATCCAGATCCCGAACGTGGCGGGCCTGTCGGTCGAGTCGGCGCAGCGCACGCTCATCGAGGCCGGGCTGTCGGTCACAGACGGCGGGCGCGTCTCCGGCGCCCGCGTCGCCCGCGGCAGCGCCGCCTACACCGTCCCCCGCGCCGGGCGCCTCGTGCCGTTCGGGGCCGACGTGACCCTGTACGAGTCCAACGGCCGCCGCTGACGGCGCCCGCAGGACGGGACCAGCCTCAGGAGGGCCGGCCTCAGGACGATCAGCCTCAGGACGACCAGCCTCAGGACGGGACCAGCTTCAGGACGGGACCAGCCTCAGGACGACAGGGCCGCCCGCACGGCCGCGGCCACCCGGCCGCCCTCGGCCCGCCCGGCGACCTTCGGCCCGACGGCCTTCATGACGGCGCCCATGGCCGACGGGCCGCTGGCGCCGCTCTCGGCGACGGCCTGCGCCACCAGGGCGGTCAGCTCGTCGTCGGACAGCTGCGCGGGCAGGTAGGTCGCGAGGACCTCCTCCTCGGCCAGCTCGCGCTCGGCGCGCCCGGTCGCGCCGCCCGAGCGGAAGGCCTCCGCGGCCTCCCGGCGCTTCTTGGCCTCGCGGGCCAGCACCTTGAGCTCCTCGTCGCCGGTCAGCGTGCGAGCCGCCTTGCCGGCGACCTCCTCGTTGCCGATCGCGGTGAGGACCATCCGCAGGGTCGCCGTGCGCAGCTCGTCGCGCGCCTTCATCGAGGTCGTGAGGTCGTCCTTCAGCCGGTCCTTGAGCTCGCCCATGGACAGCACGCTAGTGCGCCGCGCGAGGCGCTTCACGAGCCGGACGCGAGCGTGACCTAGCGTGGCGCGCGTGGTCCGCCGCGGTGCACGTCCGTCGACCCGCTCCGCAGGCCGGACCGCCCGCGGGCCCGGTGCGCCCGCCGTCCCGCCCGCCCCGTCCGCGCGCACCGCCGCGCTGGCCGCGCTGGTGGGGACGGCCGCGGTCGCCTGGCCGTTCGTCGAGCCGCTGCTGCCGGTGCTGCGCCGGGTCGCGGTCCCCGTGCTCGACCCCGGCGCGCTGCCGCTGACGGTCCTGCACGTGTCTGACCTGCACCTGCTTCCCCGGCACGTCCGCCGGGCGGCCTGGGTGCGCGGGCTCGCCGCCCTGCGGCCCGACCTGGTGGTGTCCACGGGCGACCACGTGTCGTCCGAGGCGGCCACCGGCCTGCTCGTCGAGACGCTCGGCGCGCTGACCGCCGACGGCACGCCCGGCGTCTTCGTGCCAGGCAACAACGACTCGTTCACCCCGGTCCGGCCGCACCTCACCGGCTACCTGCGCGACGGGCCGCCCCGGCCCCGGCGGACGGACCTGCCCTGGGACCGGACGGCCGCGCAGCTGGCGGCGGTCGGCTGGACCGACCTGACGCACCGCCGCGCGACGCGCGTGCTCGCCGGCACGCCCGTGGTCCTGACCGGCACCGACGACGCCCACCTGCGGCGCGACCGGTACGACCGGGTCGCCGGACCGGTCGAGGGGCTGGGCATCGGCGTCACGCACACGCCGCAGCGCCGCCTGCTGCGCAGCTTCGCCGCGGACGGGCACCGCCTCGTGCTCGCCGGGCACACCCACGGCGGCCAGCTGCGGCTGCCGGGCGTCGGGCCGCTCATCACCAACTGCGACCTCGAGCGCTGGCGGGCCCGCGGCCTGTCGCCGCTGCAGCCCGACGGGCCGCAGGGCGGGTGGCTGCACGTGAGCGCCGGCCTCGGCACCAGCCCGTACCTGCCCGCGCGCGTCCTGTGCCGCCCGGAGGCGACGCTGCTGACGCTCACCCCTGCGTCCCCGCCTGCGCGTTCCTGACGACGTCCGGTAGGCTGCTCCCTGCACGGTTCCGGGGTGTGGCGCAGCTTGGTAGCGCGCTGCGTTCGGGACGCAGAGGTCGCAGGTTCAAATCCTGTCACCCCGACCAGCCTCCGCCTCGGCGGGGGACGGCAGTCCCGAGAAGGGCACCGGCTCGCGCCGGTGCCCTTCGTCGTTTCCCGTGACCCCGCTGCCATGAGCCCCCGCCATGAGCCCCCGCTGCCCGAAGCCCGTGCTGCCGGGCGCGGGCGTCCGGCATGCTCTGGCGATGACCGTCCCGCCTCGCCGTCCCGACGCCCCGTCCGCGGGGTCCACCCGCCCGCTGTGGGAGCAGCGCGTCCGGGCCACCCGCGTCACGCTGCCCGACTGGGCCGAGGACGCGCCCGACCGCTGCCTGTACGTCTCCAACCCGACCGGGACCTTCGAGCTGTTCGCGTGGGACCGCAGCACCGGGGTCACCCGGCAGGTGACCGACCGCGAGCAGGGCACGAGCGACGGCGCGCTCACGCACGACGGCGAGCAGGTCTGGTGGTTCGACGACACCGACGGCGACGAGTTCGGCACCTGGCAGCGCCAGCCGTTCGCCGGGGGCCCGGACGAGCCCGCCGCGCCGGGCGTCCCCGCCGGCTACTCGGCCGGTCTCGAGCTCGGCCGGACGCTCGCGGTCGTCGGGACCGCCACCGACGACGGCACGACGGTGCACGTGGTCCGGCCCGGCGCCGACGGGGCGCAGGGGAGCACGAGCCTGCTCTACGCCTCCGAGCACGACGCCGACGTCGCCGGCCTGTCGCACGACGACCGCCTGGTCGTGCTCGAGCACTCCGAGCACGGCGACAGCCGGCACCGGGCGCTGCGGGTCCTGCGCCTCGGCGCGACGCCCGAGCAGGACGGCGCGGTCGTCTGGGAGCAGTGGGACGGCGAGGGGCTCGGGCTGCAGGCGATGGCCTTCTCCCCGGTGCCGGGCGACGAGCGGCTGCTCGCCATGCACGAGCGCGAGGGGCGCATGCTCCCGTTCGTCGTCGACCCGACCACCGGCGAGCAGGTCCATCCCGACCTGTCCGGGCTGCCGGGTGAGCTCGACGCCGACTGGTACGCCGACGGGCGGGCGCTGCTCGTGCGGCGCGAGGCCCGCGGCCGGTCGACCCTGCACCGGGTCACCCTCGACGGGACCGTCAGCGACCTGCCGACGCCGCCCGGCACGGTCGGCGACGTCACCGCCCGTCCGGACGGCGAGGTCGAGTTCTCGTGGTCCTCCGCGGCGTCGCCGCCGGTGGTCCGCTCGACGAGCGGGGCCGTCGTGCTCGTCCCGCCGGGCGCGGCGGCGCCGCCGTCGGTGCCGGTCACCGACGCCTTCGTCGACGGCCCGGGCGGGCAGGTGCACGCCCTCGTGGCCCGTCCCGAGGGCGTCGGCCCGTTCCCCACGGTCGTGCTCGTGCACGGCGGCCCGACCTGGCACGACAGCGACGCCTTCGCCGCCGACCGCGCCGCCTGGGTCGACCTCGGCTGCGCCGTCGTGCAGGTCAACTACCGCGGCTCGACCGGCTACGGCTCGGCCTGGCGCGACGCGCTCACCGGACGCCCTGGGCTCACCGAGCTCGAGGACATCGCCGCCGTGCACGACTGGGCACTCGCCACCGGCCTGGCCGCGCCGGGCCGCAGCGTGCTCGCGGGCGGGTCGTGGGGCGGCTACCTGACCCTGCTGGGCCTGGGCACGCAGCCCGAGCGGTGGGCCTGCGGCGTCGCGGCCGTCCCCGTCGCCGACTACGTCGCCGCCTACGAGGACGAGATGGAGCCGCTGCGGGCCTTCGACCGCTCGCTGTTCGGCGGCTCGCCGGCGGAGGTGGGCGAGCTGTACGAGCGGTGCTCGCCCATCACCTACGTGGAGCAGGTGCGGGCTCCGGTGCTGGTCCTGGCCGGCGCGAACGACCCGCGCTGCCCGCTGCGCCAGATCGAGCGCTGGCTCGCCGCGGCGCAGGAGCACGGGCTCGAGGTGGAGGTGTACCGCTTCGACGCCGGGCACGGCTCGCTCGTCGTCGACGAGCGGGTCCGGCAGCTGCGCGCCGAGCTGGACTTCGTCGCGACGCGGCTCGGACTCCCGCCCCTGCCCTGACGGCCGGCGCTGCCCAGACGGCCGGCGCTGCCCAGACGGCCGGCGCTGCCCTGACGGCCGGCGCTGCCCGGCCGTCGCTGCCCCGGCCGGCGCTGCCCTGCCGGCCGGTGCTGCGCGGTGCGAGCAGGCCTCAGGTCTCGCCGGTGAGGCGGAGCCCGCGCAGGCGCTGCCCGGCGTACCAGGTGCACCCGACGGTGACGGCGAGCAGCAGCGGCACCGCGAGCGCGCCGACGGCCGACGTCACGCCGAGCCGCTCGGCGTCGTCGCCGATCACCTCGGTGGCCACCCACAGCGACCACTGCTGGATGCTGAGCGCCTGCGCGCCGGGCACGAGCTGCCCGACCAGCGACTCCCACACCAGCGCGTAGAGCAGGCCCACCACGACCGCGTTGCGGGTCAGGACCGACAGCAGCAGGAACAGCGCGCAGTAGGCCACGCCCGCGACGGCCGCGGCGAGCCCGAACGCGAGCGCCAGGCGGTCGCGCGTGCCGACGAGGACGAGGCCGCTGAGCAGTGTCGGCAGTGCGCCGATCACCAGCACGACCGCCACGGCCACCGCCAGCTTGCTGCCCACGATGCTGGGGCGGCGGCGCGGGTTGGACAGCAGGCGGACGATCGAGCCGTCGTCGATCTCGGGGCCGAGCGCGCCGGTGCCCGCCAGCACCCCGAGCAGCGGCAGCAGGGTGCCCAGCGCGAACGAGCCGAGCAGCAGGACGGCGACCGACGTGTCGCGGCCGACCAGGCTGCGGGCCAGTCCCGACAGGGCCAGCAGGACGACCGGCAGGCTCAGCAGCAGCAGGGCCCGGCGCCGTCCGAGCAGGCTGGCCGCGGTCAGCCGCGCCACGGTGGCGTTCACCGGGCGACCAGGTAGGCGAACACGCTCTCGAGCGACTCGTCGTCGGGCGTCACCTGGTAGAGCCGGATCCCGCGCTCGCGGGTCAGCCGCGGCAGCGCCGTGGCGAAGGAGCCGACGTCGGACGCCTGCACGTGCACCCCGCCCGGCGCGGTCGAGGTCGCCGGCTCGAGGCTGACCCCGCGCACGCTGCCCTCGCCCATGAGCGCCGCCGCGAGCGCGCGGTCGTCGTCCGACCGGAGCGTGTACCGGTGCGGCCGCTCGGTCATGAGCTGGCGGATGCGCCGGAAGTCGCCCGACGCCGCGTGCCGGCTCGCGACGACCACGTCGATGGTGGTGGCGATCTGCTCGACCTCCTCGAGGATGTGCGAGCTGAACAGCACCGTGCGGCCCTCCTGCCCGAGCCGGGTGAGCAGGTCCATGAGGTGCAGCCGCTGGCGCGGGTCCATGCCGTTGAACGGCTCGTCGAGCAGCAGCACGGCCGGGTCGTGCACGAGCGCGGTGGCCATCTTGATGCGCTGCTTCATGCCCTTGGAGTACGTCGCGGGGTCGCGGTCCTGCACCT
>CAXTFU010000046.1:8305-19337 GCA_964243385.1 uncultured bacterium
GCGTCGTACATGGCCTCGCGCTCGGGCACGATGCCGATGCGGCGATAGGCGTCGACGTTGCGCCAGACCGGCTCGCCGTCGAGCAGGACCTCGCCGGCCGAGGGCTCGAGGAAGCCGCTCATGAGGTTGATGAGCGTCGACTTGCCCGCGCCGTTCGGTCCGAGCAGCCCGGTGACGCCGGGCCCGACGGTCATCGTGATGTCGTTGACGGCCACGACGTTGCCGAACCAGCGGGAGACGGCCCGCAGCTCGAGGGTGCTCACGACGTCCGGACCCGGCGGTAGCGCAGCAGCAGCACGAGCCAGCACAGCAGCGGCAGGGCGACCGCGGCGGCGCAGAACACCACTGCACCGAGCGTGCCGGGCGGTCCGCCGGGCAGGACGCTCTCGGCCCCGAGCAGCCGGCGCTGCACGCCGTCGACCAGGGTGAACGGCGAGAGCAGCTGCGACCAGCCGGCCAGGCCGTCGAGGTCCTCCTCCACGCCGATGGCCTGCACGATGCCCTGCACGCCGGCCAGGACGAGCAGCACGGTGATGATCGCCGCGACGCCGATGCCGCGTCGTGGGGTCAGGGCGGCGATCGCGAGCCCGAGCGCCGCGAGCACGCCGGCGAGCAGCACCGCGCCGGCGAGCGCGCGCAGCACCGTCGGCAGCTGCTCGCCGAGCGGCATCTCGGCCAGCAGCGCACCGGCGAGCAGCAGCAGCAGCGGTGCGGCAAGCAGCACGAGCAGCGCCGTCGCGAACGCGGCGAGCTTGGCCGAGACGTAGTCCGACCGCAGCAGCGGACGGGCGAAGTAGAGCGGCACCGTCCCGAAGCGCAGGTCGCGCGAGACCGCGACGGGCGCCTGCGCCGCGACGAACACCGCCACCACGACCTGCAGGTTCAGCAGGTACGACGTCGGCGACACGGGCAGCTCGTCGGCGCCCGTCACCGCCGACACGACGCTGACGATCAGCGCCGGCAGGCAGACCACGGCCAGGCACAGCAGCGGGACGACCTTCGCCCTGGCGGTGCGGCCGAGCCCGTAGGCCCCGCGGGTCGACTCGACGTACAGCGCCTGCCAGACGGCCCGGCGGCCGAGCCGGGGGCCGTCGTAGTGCCGGTAGCCGAGATCGTGGATGACGTCGGCGGCCGGACCGGTGCCGCGGGGAAGCTCAACCACCGGGACGACCTCCCGCTCCGGCGAACAGCTCGGTCAGCCGGTGCCGGCGCCGCTCGAGGCGCAGCAGGCCCACGCCGAGCACCGCTGCGCCGTCGCGGACCGCGTCGTAGACGGCGTCGGCGTCGCCCCGGCGGTCCGCCGACAGGGCGACGTCCACGGCGGCGCCGCGGGTGCGCGCGTCGAACCCGGCCTCCTGCAGCAGGGCGGCGAGCGCCCCGGCCTCGCCGCTCACCTCGACGGTCAGCACGGCGTCCTCCGCCGTCGCGTCCGCGGTCGAGGTGGCCCGCAGCAGCCGTCCGCCGTCGAGCACCACGACGGCGTCGCAGACCCGCGCGAGCTCGCCGAGCAGGTGCGAGGTGACGAGCACGGAGATGCCGTCGGAGCCGATGCGGCGGATGAGCGCCAGCATGTCGTCGCGCCCGGCCGGGTCGAGCCCGTTGTTGGGCTCGTCGAGCAGCACGAGCTGCGGGTCGTGGACGAGCGCCTGGGCGAGCTTGACCCGCTGCTTCATGCCGGTGGAGTAGCCGCCCATCGGCCGGTAGCGCTCCTCGAACAGCCCGACGTACCGCAGGACGTCGGCCGTGCGCTCGCGCGCCGCCGTGCGCGGCAGGCCGGACGTGCGGGCCAGGTGCACGACGAACTCCGTCGCGGTGACGTCCGGTGGCAGGCAGTCGTGCTCGGGCATGTAGCCGACCCGCTCGCGGATGCGCAGCCCGTCGGTCGCCGTGTCGAGCCCGAGGACGGTCGCGCTGCCGGACGTCGGCAGGACCAGCCCGAGCAGCACCTTCAGCAGCGTCGACTTGCCGGCGCCGTTCGAGCCGACGAGACCGACCACCCCCGGCGCGACGTCGAGCGTCAGGTCGTCGACGGCGACCACCGACCCGAACGACCTCGTCAGCCCGCGCGCCGTGATCACGGGGCTCCCCCCGGGCACGTGCGTGCTCGCGCTCATGCTCCCCCTCCGGTGCCGCCGTCCGTCGGTCCGTGGCTGCAACCTACGGACCCGCGGGCCCGGTGCGGCGGACGCCAGGCCGATCCGTGGACGATCGGGGTGCTGGCCTGCCCCCCGGCGGCTCGGTCAGGCGGTGCGGGCGCTCGGCGAGGGCCGCGGGGCGCCCGCGGCGGGCGGCGTGGCGACCACGGGCGGCGAGGGCACGGTCTCCGCCGGAGCGGACGGCTCGGCCTCGTCCGGCTCCTGCTCGTCGGGCTCCTGCTCGTCGGGCTCGTCCTCGTCCGGCTCCGGCTCGTCCGGCTGCTCGGTCGGCGACGGCTCGGGCTCCGGCGTCGGCTCGGCGGTCGGCTCGGGCTCCTGCGTCGGCTCGGGCGACGGCTCCTCGACCGGCTCCCGCGTCGGGGACTCCTCCAGCGTCGGCTCGGCGCTCGGCGTCGGCTCGACCTCGAGCTCGTCGACGCTCTCGCGGACGGCGATCGCGGCGTCGCGCAGCGGCTTCGCCTCGGCGTCGGTCAGCTCCTCGCTGCCGACCTGCTCGCGCAGGGTGGCCAGCAGGTCGTCGACCGCGGTGCGGACGGCGTCGGCGTCCTCGTCGTTGGCCGCCGCGAGGACCGCGCGGGCGTCGTCGCGCACGTCGGCCTGCGGGCTCGCCGCGCAGCCGCCGAGCACGACCAGCAGCAGCGGCACGCCGGCGAGCGCGGCCCTGCGGGTGCTCACGAGGCCTCCCCGAGCTGCTCGGCGGCGTCGCGCAGCCGCGTCAGGTCGCCGCGCAGCTGCTCGGGCAGCTCGGGGCTCACCGCCGGCAGCTCGCGCAGCGGCGTCTCGCGCGTCGACAGGACGTACGCACCCGCCCCGATCACCGCGACGAGCAGCAGCAGGGCCACGACCCACGGCACCGAGCTGCGTCGGGGCGGCGGCGGGGGCAGCGTGCGGACCGGCTCGACCTGCTCGTACCGCTCCGCCACCGCAGCGGGCGCCACGCGGGTGCGCGGCAGCACCGTCGTGCGGTCGGCGGACGGGGCCGCGGCCAGCACGGTGGTGGCCTCACCGCCCGCGGCGATGGCGGCGAGGTCCGCGGCCGCGGCGACCGGGGTCGGACGGGCTGAGGGCTCGCGGGCCGTCATGGCGCGCAGCAGGCCGGGCCAGCCGGCGGGCAGCGTGGCGGGCACGTCCGGCGAGCGCTGCAGCCGGGCGAGGGCCACCTCGACGGTGCTGCCGGCGTACTCGCGCTGCCCGGTGAGGCACTCGAGCAGCACCAGCCCGAGGGCGTACACGTCGGCCGGCGGTCCGACCGGCTCGCCGGCGACCTGCTCGGGCGCGAGGTAGGAGGCCGTGCCGACCATCATCCCGGTGCTCGTCACGCGGGCCGAGTCGACCAGGCGGGCGATGCCGAAGTCGGTCAGCCGCACCCGCCCGTCGTCGCCCACCAGCACGTTGGCGGGCTTGACGTCGCGGTGCACCAGCCCCTGCGCGTGCACGTAGCCCAGCGCCTCGGCGATCGAGCGCCCGACGACGGCCGCGCGCGCGGAGTCGAGCGGCCCGCGCTTGAGCGTGTCGGCGAGGGTCTCGCCCTCGACGAGCTCCATGACGACCCACGGCCGGTCGCGCTCGTCGGTGCCCGCGTCGTAGACGGGCACGAGTCCGGGGTGGTTCAGCCGGGCCAGCAGCCGGGCCTCCTCGCCCGCCCGGGCGGCGCTGTCGTCGGTCGGGACGGTGACGAGCTTCAGCGCGACGTCGCGGTCGAGCGACTCGTCCTCGGCCCGCCACACCTCCGCGGTGCCGCCCCGACCCAGCAGCGACAGCAGCCGGTAGCGGGACGCGACGAGGGCGCCCCCGCCCGACGGCATCGCCTGGGTCGGGTCGGTCATGCGGTGCGGGAGCGGGACGCCAGCAGCTCGGCGATCTGCACCGCGTTGAGCGCCGCGCCCTTGCGCAGGTTGTCGTTGCTGACGAACAGCGACAGCGCGTTCGGGCCGTCCTGGCGCAGCCGCCCGACGAAGCTCGGGTCCTGCCCGGCGGCCTGCAGCGGCGTCGGCACGTCGGTCAGCTCGACGCCGGGCGCCCCCCGCAGCAGGTCGGTGGCCTGCTCGACCGACAGCGGCCGGTCGAACTCGGCGAGCATCGACAGCGAGTGGCCGGTGAAGACCGGCACGCGCACGCAGGTGCCCGAGACACGCAGGTCGGAGATGCCCAGGATCTTGCGGCTCTCGTTGCGGAGCTTCTGCTCCTCGTCGGTCTCGAACGAGCCGTCGTCGACGATCGAGCCGGCGAGCGGCAGGACGTTGAAGGCGATCGGCCGCACGTACTGCTCCGGTGCCGGGAAGTCGACCGCCGAGCCGTCGTGCACCAGCGCCGTGGCCTGCTCGACCGTCTTGCGCACCTGGCCGTCCAGCTCGTCGACGCCGGCCAGGCCGCTGCCCGACACCGCCTGGTAGGTGCTGGCGACGAGGCGGACGAGCCCGGCCGCGTCGTGCAGCGGCTTCAGCACCGGCATCGCGGCCATCGTCGTGCAGTTGGGGTTCGCGACGATGCCCTTGCCGATCGTCGCGAGCGCCTCGGGGTTCACCTCGCTGACGACCAGCGGGACGTCGGGGTCCATCCGCCAGGCCGAGGAGTTGTCGACGACGGTCACGCCGGCGGCGGCGAAGCGCGGCGCGAGCGCCTTCGAGGTGCTGCCGCCCGCGCTGAAGATCGCGAGGTCGAGCCCGGACGGGTCGGCGACCTCGGCGTCCTCGACCACGACATCGCGGCCCGCGAACGACAGTGTCGAACCGGCCGAGCGGGCGCTGGCGAACAGGCGGAGGTCGTCGACCGGGAAGCCGCGCTCGGCCAGCAGGCGCAGCACCACGGCGCCGACCTGGCCGGTCGCGCCGACGACGCCGAGGCGGACGCCGCCCCGCGCCAGCGGGCCGGTCACCGTCCGGTCCCGCCGTAGACGGTGGCGGCCTCGCCCTCGGGCCCGCCGAGCTCGAAGGCGTCGTGCACCGCGCGCACGGCGTTCGGCACGTCGGTGTCGCGGCAGACGACCGAGATGCGGATCTCCGAGGTGCTGATCGCCTCGGCGTTGATGCCGCCCTTGGCGAGCGCCTCGAAGAAGGTCGCCGTGACGCCCGGGTGGCTCTTCATGCCGGCGCCGACGAGCGAGACCTTGCCGACGTGCTCGTCGGACAGCAGCGCGTCGAAGCCGACGCTGCTCTGCAGGTCGGCGAGCTTCTTCATCGCCGTGGCGAGGTCGCTCTTGGGCAGCGTGAAGGAGATGTCGGTGCGGTCGGTCGCGCCGGACACGTTCTGCACGATCATGTCGATGTTCACCTCGGCGTCGGCCACCGCGCGGAAGATCGCGGCCGCCTCGCCCGGCTTGTCGGGGACGCCGACGACGGTCACCCGCGCCTCGGACAGGTCGTGCGCCACACCGCTGATGATCGCCTGCTCCACGGGATCTCCTGTGATCAAGGTGCCGGGCTTCTGCGAGAACGACGAGCGCACGACGAGCGGCACGCCGTAGCGGCGGGCGTACTCGACGCACCGCAGGTGGAGGATCTTCGCGCCGGACGCGGCCAGCTCCAGCATCTCCTCGTAGGAGACGGTCGGCAGGTGCCGCGCGGACGGCACGATGCGCGGGTCGGCGGAGTAGACGCCGTCGACGTCGGTGCAGATCTCGCAGACCTCGGCGCCGAGCGCCGCGGCGAGGGCGACGGCCGTGGTGTCGGAGCCACCGCGGCCGAGCGTCGTGATGTCCTTGCTGTCCTGGCTGACGCCCTGGAACCCGGCGACGATGGCGATGTGGCCCTTGCCGAGCGCGTCCGAGATGCGGCCGGGCGTGACGTCGATGATGCGCGCCTTGCCGTGCACCGAGTCGGTGATGACGCCCGCCTGGCTGCCCGTGAACGAGCGCGCCGACAGCCCGAGCGACTGGATCGCCATGGCGAGCAGCGCCATCGAGATGCGCTCGCCGGCGGTGAGCAGCATGTCCAGCTCGCGGCCCGGGGGCAGCGGCGACACCTGCTGCGCGAGGTCGAGGAGCTCGTCCGTGGTGTCGCCCATCGCGCTGACCACGACGCAGACGTCGTGGCCGGCCTTGCGGGTGGCGACGATGCGCTCGGCGACGCGCTTGATGCGCTCGGCGTCCGACACGGACGAGCCACCGTACTTCTGCACGACGAGGCCCATGGGCCGCGAGTCTACGGTCGGACGGTGCCGGAGCCGCGCAGCAGCGAGACCGAGCCGCGCAGCAGCGGGACCGAGCCGCGCAGCAGCAGCACCGAGCCGCGCAGCAGCAGGGCCCGGTCCGTCGTCCGGCGGGCCTGACGTGGTCGAGCACACGCCGGACGGGCGCTTCATCGTCGTCGACGGCCGGCGCTGGCGGGCCACCGACCCGTCCCTGCCCGAGGACGTCGGCGCGGCGCTGCGCAAGCAGCTCATGCGCGCCCGGCGCGAGGTCGGGGCGGCGCTGCGGGCCGGCGACCCGGACGCCGAGCGCGCCGCCCGCGACCGGGTGCACCGCGCCAAGACCGCGCTCGGCGAGCGCGGCACCCCGTGGTGGGAGCAGACCGACGAGCAGCGCCGCGCCCGCTGGGAGGCCGGGCTCGACGACGACCCGGCGCGCTGACGGCCACGCCCGACGGTCCGGCCGAGCACGTCCCGCGACGAGCCGCACGCACTACCGTGCCGGCGTGCCCGACGTGCTGTCGTCCTCGCCGCTGGAGCCGCCCGCCGCGCCGGGGCCCGCGCCGGCCGGGGTCGTCGCCCGCGGCGTGCGGCGCAGCTCCGGACCGGTCGGGGCGCTCCGCGGGATCGACCTGACGGCCCGGCCGGGCGAGGTCACGGCGCTCGTCGGCCCGGAGGGCGCCGGCACGACCACCCTGCTGCTGGTGCTCGCGACGCTGCTGGTGCCCGACGCCGGCGAGATCACCGTCGCCGGCCACGACCCCGTCCACGAGCCGGACGCGGTGCGGGCGCGGACGGGCTGGGTGCCGGAGGTCGCGGGCCTGCACGACGCGCTGACCGCCCGCGAGCACCTCCACCTGTTCGGCGAGGCGCACCGGCTCGGCCGGGCCGCCAGCCGCCGCCGCGCGGTCGAGCTGCTCGAGCTGGTCCGCCTGACCGGCTCCGCCGACCGGCCGGCGCGCACCCTGGCGCGCGGGCAGCAGCAGCGCCTCGGGCTGGCCCGCGCCCTGGTGCACGAGCCCGAGGTGCTGCTGCTCGACGGGCCGGCGAGCCGCCTGGACCCCGGCAGCCTGCACGAGCTGCGCGGGCTGCTGCGGGCGCTCGCCCGTGCGGGGACCACCGTCGTGGTGGCCAGCCACGCGCTCGGCGACGTCGAGGAGCTCGCCGACCGGGTGGTCCTGGTCGACCGCGGCGCGACCGTCGGCGAGCACCAGCTGGACCGGCTGCCGGCCGGCTCGCCGCCGCGGACGTGGCGGGTGCGCTCGTCCGACGTCCCGGCGCTGGTCGCGGCGCTGCGGCGCAGCGCCTGCGACTTCGGCGAGCCGACCCCGGCCGGCGTCGACGTGCTGCTCAGCACCGACGAGGCGGCGGCGGCGCTGCTCGCGGGGCTGGTGCGTGACGGCGTCCCGGTCGTGGCGTTCCAGCCGCTCGGCGACGCGCTGGAGGCCGCCACCCGGGCACCGACGGGACCGGACCGGTGACCGCCTCCGGGATCGCCACCGTGGCGCGCGCCGAGCTCCGCCTGCGCCTGCGGGCCGGTCGCTGGAGGCTGCTGGTGGGCGCCTGCTCCGTCGTCCTGCTGGGCTTCACGGCGCTGCTCCGCGTCGCGCTGGCGCACGTGACGCCGCAGGAGCTGCCCTGGCGCGGCACCGTCCTGTTCGGCGGGCTCGTGCTGTTCGCGCTCGGCCTGGCGCTGGTCGTCGTGCCGGCGCTGGCCGCGCACTCCGTCAACGGCGACCGCGAGCGCGGGACGCTCGCGCCGCTGCAGGTCACCCGCCTGTCCTCGGGCGAGATCGCGCTCGGCGAGTTCGTCGCGGCCTGGGGCACGTCGCTGGTCCTGCTGGCGCTGACGCTGCCGCTCGTCGCCTACGCGATGACGCAGGACGGCGTGCCGCTGCGGCGCGCGCTCGTCGTCCTGCTGGTGCTCGCGCTCCTGCTCGGGACCGTCTGCGCCGTCTCGCTGTTCCTGTCGGCGGTCGCCAGCACGACGACCTCCGGCGTCCTGGCCCACCTCACCGTCTTCGCCCTGGCCGTGGGCACGGTGGTCCTGTTCGGCCTGGCCACGGCGGCGACCACCGAGACCTACCTCGAGACCGCCGACGCACCCTGCCCCGCCGACGACCCGGCGTGCCTGCCGGGCAGCGGGCAGTCGACCTACGAGGCGACCCGCAGCCGTCCGGACAGGACCTGGTGGCTGCTCGCCCCCAACCCGTTCGTCGTGCTCGCGGACGCGGCGCCCGAGCTGACCGAGCCGGTGCGCCCCCGCCTGGACGACGGGGAGCTGGGCGACGGGGACGTCGGCACGTCGCTGCAGCCCACCGACCTCGACCCGCTCGGACAGCTCGGACGCACCGTGCGCGCCCTGCGCGTGCCGCCGCCCGACGTCGGGCCGGCGCAGACGCCGCTCGTCCGCCCCGGCTCCCGGCCGCCGGCGGTGTGGCCCACCGGCCTGGCCGCCGACGTGCTGCTGGGCGTCGTCGCGCTGGTGCTCACCGAGCGCCGGCTGCGCACCCCGAGCCGGACGCTGCCGGGCGGCCGGCGGGGGGCCTGAGCCCGCGGCTCGCGAGCGCCTGCGCTCACAGCCCCTCGGGGAGCTCCTCGGCGACCGCGTCGAGGCGGACGTGCGCCACGATGCTCTGCAGCGCGCGCAGCGCCGCTCCGGCGGAGCCGCCCCACGAGTTGAGGTAGGTGTACTGCCACCACCACAGCGCCTCGCGGCCGCGCCCGGCGTCGTAGTGCTGGAGCCCGCGCATGAGGTCCTGCCCCATGTCGGCCAGGTCGTCCGAGATCCGGTACGGGACCGGCGGGTCGTCGGCGTACGGGTCGAACACCTCCGCGTAGGCGTCGACCGGGTCGAGGGCGCTCGCCAGGCCGAGGCGCACGAGGTCGAGGTCGGGCGCGTGCTCGAGCAGCGGCTCGACGTTGGTGTCGAGGATGACGTCGGTGCGCGCGCCGAGATGGGCTCCGGCGACGCACATCTGGGCCACGTCGAGCAGCAGCAGCGCGACGGCCTGCGTGCCGGCCGTGCCGGCGGCGACGAGCTGCAGCGTCTCCAGGAACGACCGCGCGTCGCGCGCGATGTCGGTGGCGAGCTGGAGGTCCTGGCTGGGCTCAGACATCGACCTGTCTCCGTCCTTCGAAGGCGCGGCCGAGGGTGACCTCGTCCGCGTACTCAAGATCTCCACCGACCGGCAGGCCGCTCGCCAGCCGGGTGATGCGCAGGCCCATCGGGCCGAACATCCGGGCGAGGTAGGTGGCGGTCGCCTCACCCTCGAGGTTCGGGTCGGTGGCGAGGATCAGCTCGGTCACCGAGCCGTCCTGGAGCCGCACCATGAGCTCGCGCACCCGCAGGTCGTCCGGCCCGACGCCCTCGATCGGGCTGATCGCGCCGCCGAGCACGTGGTAGCGCCCGCGGAACTCGCGGGTCTTCTCGATCGCGACGACGTCCTTGGGCTCCTCGACCACGCAGATCACCGACAGGTCGCGCCGAGGGTCGCGGCACACGCGGCACTCGTCCTGCTCGCTGACGTTGCCGCAGATGCGGCAGAACCGGACCTTCTCCTTGACCTCGGTGAGCGCCTGGACGAGCCGGCGCACGTCGGCCGGGTCGGCCGCGAGCAGGTGGAAGGCGATGCGCTGCGCGCTCTTCGGCCCGACGCCCGGGAGCTGACCGAGCTCGTCGATCAGGTCCTGGACCGCGCCCTCATACACGGCGGCCGGCCGGCCTGGGCGGCGCTGACGTGCGGACGGGAGCGGCTGCGGGTGCGGGGGTCACGGGCTCCGACTACATCCCGGGCAGGCCGAGGCCGCCCAGCCCGCCGGCGAGCGGACCCATGGTGGTCTGCTGCAGGTCGGCGGCGTTCTTGGCCGCGTCGCGGATGGCGGCGACGACGAGGTCCTCGAGGCTCTCGACGTCGTCCGGGTCGACCGCCTGAGGGTCGATCTTGACGGACACGACGTCGCCCGAGCCGGTCACGACGGCGGACACGAGGCCGCCGCCCGCGGTGCCGTGCACCTCGGTCTCGGCGAGCTTGCTCTGCGCCTCCATGAGCTGCTGCTGCATCTTCTGCGCCTGCTTCATCAGCTGCTGCATGTTGGGCTGCCCCTTGCCGGGGGGTGGACCTGCCACGGTGCCTGCCTTGGACGTGAGCGGACGGGAGGCCGAGCCTAGGCGGTCAGCCCTCGCCGGAGGTGCTGACCACCTGGCCGCCGAGCTGGTCGACGACGAGCCGCAGCGCGGCCTCCTCGCCGCGCACCGCCTCCGGGGGCGGCGGCGCGTCCGGGTCCTCGGGGACGGCCTCGTCGCCGGGCGCGAAGTCGTCGTAGACCGGCGGCGTGCGCTCGGGCGCCGGACGACCGCCGGCCGGCGCGGCCGAGCTCGGGGCGGCGTGCGGCGCGAGGCTCGCGTGCAGGACGCAGACCAGCTGGAAGTCGGCGCCGAGCGTCGCCTGCAGCGACTCCTGGAGCACGTCCGGGCCGGTGCTCGCGGTGAACTGCCGCAGGATCGGGGCGTGCTGGAACGCCAGCACGAGCGTGCGCCCCTCGACCGACGACACGGTGGCGTCGGCGAGCTGCGCGTGCGCCGTGCGCTTGCGGCTCTTCACCGCGGCGAGCACCTCGTCCCACGACTGGCGCAGGGCCGCGGCGTCGAGCCCGCCCGTGCCACCGGACGGCGCCCCAGCGGCTGGCTGCCCGGTTGCTGGGCCGGCCGGGCCCGGGGTGTGGGCGGCGGCGGGTGCGGCGGCGGGGGC
>CAXTFU010000047.1:0-19277 GCA_964243385.1 uncultured bacterium
GACGCCCCGCAGCCGTCCGGGCTGGAGGAGCCGGGCGTGCGCGGTGGTGACGCCGCCGACCGCATGGACTCGGCCGGTCCCGGCTCCGGCGGGCTCGCCGGAGCGGGCGCCGACGGCGAGACCGGCGCCCGCGAGGCGCTGCGCAAGGACCTCGGCGAGCGCTCGCCCGAGCTGGGCACCGAGGACGGCGACGACCTCGAGCAGGCCGCGGCGATCGGTGAGACCGACGACCCGCAGGGCGGCTCGATCCAGGAGCACGGCAGCCGACCTGCGTAGTCGGCGCCGGCACCGCAGGATGCCGGGATGACGACGCGCCGCTGGCTGTTCGCCGACCAGCTCGGCCCGCAGTTCCTCGACGCGCCGGGCCAGCCGGCGCTGCTCGTCGAGTCGCGCGCGGTGTTCCGCCGCCGCAGGTTCCACCGGGCCAAGGCGCACCTGCTGCTGTCCGGCCTGCGCCACCGGGCGCTCGAGCTGGGCGAGCAGGCCGTCTTCGTGCAGGTCGACACCTACGACGAGGCGCTGCGGCAACTCGCTGACCTCGGCGCCGACGAGCCGCTGTCGGTGGTCCAGCCGACGTCGTACGCCGCCGACCGGTTCGTCCGCTCGCGCGGGTTCGAGGTGGTGCCCGAGGGGCGCGGCTTCGCGACGACCCGGGAGGCCTTCGACGGCTGGGTGAGCGGGCGCAAGCGGCTGCTCATGGAGGACTTCTACCGCTGGCAGCGCGTCCGGTTCGGCCTGCTCATGGACGGCGACGAGCCGGCCGGCGGGCAGTGGAACCTCGACCACGACAACCGCGAGCCCCCGCCGAAGCGGCGGACCCTCGGCCTGCAGGAGCCGTGGCTGCCGGGTGAGGACGACGTCGACGCGCAGGTGCGCGAGGACCTCGACCGCTGGGAGCGCGACGGCCTGGTGAGCTTCGTCGGCGCCGACGCACCGCGCTGGGCGCCCGTGACCCGCTGGGAGGCGCAGGCACGGCTCGAGCACTTCGTCGAGCACCGGCTGGTCGACTTCGGCCCGACCGAGGACGCCATGCTCGGCGCCGACCCGTGGATGGCGCACAGCGCCCTGTCACCGGCCATCAACCTCGGGCTGCTGCACCCGCTGGAGGTCGTGCACGCCGCCGAGCAGGCCTACCGCGAGGGACGCGCCCCGCTCAACAGCGTCGAGGGCTTCGTCCGGCAGGTCATCGGCTGGCGCGAGTACATCTGGTCGCTGTACTGGCACTTCCCGCAGGACTACCGCGACCGCAACGCCCTGCGGGCCACGGCCGAGGTGCCCGAGTGGTTCCGCACCCTCGACGCCGACGAGCAGGTCACCGCGAACTGCCTGTCGTCGGTGCTGCGCGACCTGCGCGAGCGCGGCTGGGTGCACCACATCCCGCGCCTCATGGTGCTCGGCAACTACGCCCTGCAGCGCGGCTGGGACCCGCGGCAGGTCACCGCCTGGTTCCACGAGGTGTTCGTCGACGGCTACGACTGGGTGATGCTGCCGAACGTCACCGGCATGAGCCAGCACGCCGACGGCGGCCTCATGACCACCAAGCCGTACGCCGCCGGCGGCGCCTACATCAACCGGATGAGCGACTACTGCGGCGGCTGCGCCTACGACCCGAAGGTGCGGGTCGGGCCGACGGCGTGCCCGTACACCGCGGGGTACTGGGCGTTCCTCGAGCGCAACGCCGAGCGGCTGCAGGACAACCGGCGCATGCGCCAGCCGCTGATGGGCCTCGGCCGGCTGAAGGACCTCGACGCCCTCGTCGAGCAGGAGCGAGAGCGTGGTGACGCCCCGCCGTAGCCCGGACGGCCGACCCGATCCGGCAGTACTCCGATCCGGCAGTACTCCGATCCGGCAGTACCCCGACCCGGCAGTACAGGGTCGGGCGTGGGACGCCGATGCCGAACGGGATGCCGCGACCGCGGTGGACCGATCGAGGTGAGGTGCGCATGTCCGACGGCAGCAGCCCCGGCAGCGGACGCCGCTGCGCGGCGCCGGACGCGGGGCGGACCCGCCCGGCCCGGGTGTCGATCAGGCTCGCGACCGCGGGCCTGGTGGTCGTCCTGTTCGTGCTCACGGCCTTCTCGGTCACGGTGGCGGTCACGAACGCCCGCGCCGCCGAGGACGCGCAGGCCAGCGCCGCGGTCTCGGACGCCTCCGAGCGCGCCCTGGAGGCGCTGCTGGCGCAGGAGGAGGCGGCCGAGGAGGTCGTCGCGGCCGTCGACGACGCCGAGACCCGCGCCGAGTACGACGCCGCCGACGCGCTCACCCGGACCACGCTGGAGGCGCTGTACCCGAGGGCAGCAGGCGCCCGCGACGCGGCCGGCGCCGAGCGGCTGCGCGACCACGCCGACTACGGCACGGCCGTGCAGCGGATGTTCGAGGTCGCCGCCCGGGACGAGGAGCTCGCCGAGCCCTTCGAGGACGAGTTCGTCGACCCGCCCTTCGACCGGCTGGCCCTGGCGCTGGACGGCGTGGTCAGCGAGCAGTTCGCGACGGCGCGGGAGGCGCTGTCGGCGATCGGGCGCGCGCAGCAGCTGCTCCTGGTGGCGACGCCGGTGCTGTTCGGCGTCGGGATGGTCCTGTTCGTCGGCTTCACGGTCATGCTGCGGCGCAGCCGGCGCGAGGTGGGGCTGCAGGCCGACGAGAACCGCTTCCTGTCCCTGCACGACGCGCTGACCGGCCTGCCGAACCGGACGCTGCTGCGGCAGCGGGCCGAGTCGGCGCTGGTGGCGGCCACGCGGTCGCGGACGCCGATCGCCCTCATGCTGCTGGACCTCGACCGGTTCAAGGAGATCAACGACACCCTCGGGCACCACCACGGGGACCTGGTCCTGCAGGCCACGGCGCGCCTGCTCGAGGACTCCGTGCGGTCCACGGACACCGTCGCGCGCCTGGGCGGGGACGAGTTCGCCATCCTGCTGCCCGACCTCGTCGGTGCGGCCGACGCGCTGCAGGTCGCGGCGAAGGTGCAGCGGGCCCTGGAGGACAGTCTGGACGTCGACGGGGTCACCCTGGACGTGGACGCGAGCATCGGCCTCGTCCTGTCGGGCGAGCACGGCGACGACGTGGCGACGCTGCTGCAGCACGCCGACATCGCGATGTACCGGGCCAAGGACCGCGACCTCGGGGTGTGCGTCTACGACCCGGAGCTCAACGGCCACAGCCGCGAGCAGCTGGGGCTGCTCGGCGAGCTGCGCCGGGCGCTGGACAGCGACGAGCTGGTGCTCTGGTTCCAGCCGAAGATCGACCTGCACGACCGGAGCTTCACCGGTGCAGAGGCGCTGCTGCGCTGGCAGCACCCGACGCGCGGCCTGGTGCCACCGGGCGCGTTCCTCCCGGCGGCGGAGCGCACCGCGCTCATCCGCCCGCTGACCCGGTGGGTGCTCGACGCAGCGCTGGCGGAGTGCCAGCGGTGGAAGGACCGGGGCCAGGTCCTGCGCGTGGCGGTGAACGTGTCGGCGCGCAACCTGCTCGACGCGGACTTCGCCGACGACGTCCTCGGGCTCCTGGCGAGGTGGGGCCTGCCCGCGTCGTGCCTCGTGCTGGAGGTGACGGAGTCGGCGATCATGCTCGACCCCGACCGGGCGGAGGAGATCCTGTCGCGCTTCGCGGGACGCGGGATCGAGCTGTCGATCGACGACTTCGGTGCCGGCTACACCTCCCTGGCGCACCTGCGGACGCTGCCGGTCAAGGAGCTCAAGATCGACCGGTCGCTCGTCGCCCGGATGGCGGTCTCGGACGGCGACGCGGTGATCGTCTCGTCGGTCGTCGACATGGTGCACCGGCTGGGCCTGCGCACGGTCGCCGAGGGCGTCGAGGACGAGGCGACGCTCGAGCGGCTGACGCAGATGGGCTGCGACGTCGCGCAGGGCTTCCACATCGCCCGCCCGATGCCCGCCGCCGAGCTGAACCGGTGGTGCGCCGACCGGGCGGCCCGGACCGCCGACGCCCGCCGGCTCGCCGACGTCTGAGGACCGGGCGCGACGTCCGCAGTCCCTGACGTGGCAGCCCCCCGTCCGCCGCTGCGTGGTCGGTAGCAGCGCCGTCGGTGGCAGCGCCGTCCGTGGCAGCGCCGTCGGTCGCAGCGCCGTCGGTCCGGAGCTGCGTGTGCGACGCGGGCGCGTCCGCTGTGCACACGTCGTGATCGCGAGGTGCGGCCGGCTGGGCGTGCGGAGGTCCGCGCGGCGGGCCGGAGCGATCACGACGTGTGCAGCACGCCCGGCGCGGCCGGCGGCACGACGCGGCGAGGCCCGTCGCAGGTCGCGGCAGTGGCGTCGTAGGTTGCCGCAGTGGAGTCCTCCGGGGTCCGCCGCCACCGGACGGTGCCGGAGGACCGAGCCCGCTGCTGGCCCCTGCCCACGAGCGGGCGCCGGCGCCCCACGGCCGGCGTCGTCCACCGCAGGCAGTGGGGCGGCACGCGGTGAGCCGCCGCGTCGTCCTGCTGCGCGGCATCAACGTCGGCCGGTCGAACCGCATCTCGATGGCCGACCTGCGGGCGGCGGTCGAGCGGGCCGGGTGCGCGGACGTGCGCACCTACCTGCAGAGCGGCAACGCCGTCGTCGAGGACGACCGGGAGCCGGCCGCGGTCGAGCGGGCGGTGCGCGACGCGCTCGTCGCCGGCGGGCTCGACGTCCCCGTCATGGTGCGGACGGCGGACGAGCTGGCGCGGGTGGTCGCGGGCAGCCCGTGGACCGGCCTCGACCCCAAGCACTTCCACGTCGCCTTCCTGGCCGGTGCGCCCGACCCGGCCAAGGTCGCCGCGATCGACCACGAGTCGCTGCTGCCCGAGCGGGTCGTCGTCGGCGAGCGGGTGCTCTACCTCGACTTCGTCCTGGGCGTCGGCCGCAGCTCCCGGCTCGAGCGGCTGTCGGTGGGCGTCGACGCCACCGCGCGCAACTGGCGGACCGTCACGGCGCTGCACGAGCTGGCGGGCGGCTCGTAGCGGTGGCGTCGGTCACCTCCCGGCGGCGCCGACGGGCCGGGGTGACCGGCTGCTCGTAGGCTGAGGCGTGACCTCAGCACCCGCGCTCGCGCTCCTGACGGCGCGCACGGTGGAGGTCGACCGGCCCGGGGAGCTGCTCGAGCTGCTGCCCGAGCACGGCGCGCTCGCCTGGGTGAGCCGCGGCGAGGGGATCGTCGGCTGGGGCGAGGCCGCCCGGCTCGACCTGACCGACGGCGACCCGTTCGGCACCGCCGAGCGGTGGTGGCGCGACGTCGTGGCGACCACCGACGTCGAGGACGCGGTCGGCCTGCCGGGCAGCGGCCTGGTCAGCTTCGGCTCGTTCGCCTTCGACGCCACGCGCGCCCCGTCGGTGCTGGTCGTGCCGGAGGTCGTCGTCGGGCACCGCGCGGGCACCTGGTGGGTGACGACGATCGGGACCGCCGGCGGCGCGGGCCGGGCGCGTCCGGCCCTGCCGCTGCGGTCCGCGCCGCGCCTGCCGGGTGCCGTCCGGTTCGCCGACGGCTCGCGCACGAGCACCGGGTGGACGCAGGTCGTCGCCGAGGCCGTGGCCCGCATCGCCGCCGGCGAGGTCGCCAAGGTCGTGCTGGCGCGCGACCTCGAGGCGCGCACCGAGGCTCCGCTCGACGTCCGCTGGCCGCTGCGCCGGCTCGCGGAGGACTACCCCGACTGCCGCACGTTCTCGGTCGACGGGCTGTTCGGCGCGACCCCCGAGGTCCTGCTGCGCCTCGAAGGGGGGCTCGCCACCAGCCGGGTGCTGGCCGGCACCATCCGGCGCAGCGGCGACCGCTCGCGCGACGTGCAGCAGGCCGGGTCGCTGGCGCGCTCCAGCAAGGACCTCGAGGAGCACGAGTACGCCGTCCGCTCGGTGGCCGACGCGCTCGCGCCGCACTGCGACACGGTGCAGGTGCCGGCCGAGCCGTTCGTCCTGCACCTGGCGAACGTCATGCACCTCGCGACCGACGTCACGGCCCGGGTCGCCGACGGCGCGAGCTCGCTGGCGCTCGTCGCGTCGCTCCACCCGTCCGCCGCGGTCTGCGGCACCCCGACCGCGGGCGCGCTGCGGATCATCCGCGAGCTCGAGGGCCTGGACCGCGGGCGCTACGCCGGACCGGTCGGCTGGACCGGCGCCGACGGCGACGGCGAGTGGGGCATCGCGCTGCGCTGCGGCCAGCTCGACCCCGACGACGCCCGCAGCGTACGGCTGTTCGCCGGCTGCGGCATCGTCGCCGGCTCGCAGCCCGAGCAGGAGCTCGCCGAGAGCGCCGCGAAGCTCGTGCCCGTCCGCGACGCGCTGCAGGGCTGAGCGGCCGCCCGGCGGGGCAGTCCTCGGGTGTGCCGGAGCCCAGGAGACTGCTGCAGCAGGGCCAGCAGCTGGTCCAGGCCGCCGAGCTGCTGAAGAAGGTGTCGCCCGAGACGCGGGAGCGGGCGCAGGCGTGGCTGGCGCAGTGGCGCGCCGAGCGCACGCTCGAGGCGCGGATCGACCGGGCGCTCGAGCAGGCCCAGGCGCTGCGGCCGGGCGTGACGTCCGTCGAGCAGGAGGAGCACGTCGCGCAGTACGTCGAGCGGGCGACGCGGCTGCGCCAGGCGCTCGCCATCGCCGACGGCCAGCAGGGCCGCGAGCGGCTGCGACGCAGGCGCCGCGTCCGCACGAGCACCGACGAGCTGCTCGGGGAGATGTTCGACTTCCTGCTGCAGCGCGGGGCCGTGGAGCCCACCTAGCAGGTCCGTCGCTAGCCTCCGGGCGTGGACGCTCCCCGGACCGTGCGCGACGGCGTGCGGGACGGGCTGCCGTACGCCGCCGCGACGGCGGTGCTGGCGCTGTCGTTCGGCGTCGTGGCCACCGACCTCGGCATCTCGGCGCTCGCCACGATCGCCATGTCGGCGATCATCTACGGCGGCAGCGCGCAGTTCGCGGTCATCGGCATCCTCGGGGCGGGCGGCGGCGTCGGCGCGGCGGTCGGGGCCGCGGCGCTCATGAACAGCCGCTTCTTCCCGATGGGGCTCGCCCTCGGACCGTCGCTGCGCGGCGGCTGGCTGCGCCGGGCGGTCGAGGGCCAGGTCGTCGTCGACTCGGCCTGGGCGATGGCGGCGCGGGGCGACGGCCGGTACGACCGCACCTACCTGTTCGGGCACAGCGGCGTGCAGTACGTCGCGTGGGTCGGCGGGACGGTGGCCGGCGTCGTCGTCCCCTCCCTCGACGCGCGGGCGCTCGGGCTGGACGCCGTGTTCCCCGCCTTCTTCCTCGCCATCCTGGTCGGCGAGGTGGTCGACCCGCGGCGGCGCGCGGTGGCCCTGGCCGGCGCGGTGATCGCGCTGGCGCTCGTCCCGTTCACGCCGCCCGGCGTGCCGGTGCTGGCGGCGTCGGCGGCCGCGCTGGTCGGCCTGCGCGCGCCCCGGTCGTCGTCGTGAGCGGGCCGTCGTGAGCGGGCCATCGTCGTGAGCGGGCCGTCGTGAGCGGGTGGTCGTCGTGAGCAGCGGGACGGTCTGGGCCGTCGTCGCGCTGGTGGCGCTGGTGACCTTCGTGACCAAGGGCGCCGGGCCGGCGGCGACGGGCGCGCGCGAGCTGCCGGCGCCGGCGGTGCGGGTGGTGCTGCTGCTGAGCTCGGCGCTGCTGTCGGCGCTGGTCGTCACGAACGCCGCGGCCGACGGCGGCCGTCTGCACGTCGGTGCCGACACCGCCGGTGCGCTCGTCGCCGCGGTGCTGCTCTGGCGGCGGGTGCACGTCCTGCTGGCCGTGCTGGCGGCCGCTGCGGTGGCCGCGGGGCTGCGGCTCGCCGGCGTCGACTGACGGCGCCGGTCAGGCCCGCTGCACGACCGTGACCGGGGTGCCGAGGAAGGTCGCGAGCGGCTCGGCGGCGGCCGCCAGCGCCGCGTCGTCCTGCGGGGAGTCGAGCTCGACGTCGACCCGCGTGCCGCCCGCGACCGCCGTACGTCCCCAGGAGCCGGCGAACACCCCGTCGACGAGCACGACGCCGAGGAACGGCCGGGTGCGGGTGGACGTCGCCCGCGTCGGGTCGCTGTAGTGCTTCGTGGCCGTGAACGCCACCAGGTGCTCGTCGTAGAGCTGGACGAGCTGCACCGGTGGTCCGCCGGCGAGCGGCGGCGCGTCGCGGGCCCGCCACAGCTCGATGCCGTCGACCGTCTCGCTCCAGACCGCGTCACCGAGACCGGCGAGCGCGGCCCGCACGTCGCGCACGAGCAGGCTGGACCACCACGAGACGTCGCGCGCGGCCGCGGGCCCGTGCCCGGTCAGGAAGCGCAGGACCAGCTCGGCGACCGCCGCCCCGTGGTCGCGCGGCCCGGCCGGAGCCACCCGCTCGTCGACGAGCGCCCAGGTCTGCGCCCGGCCCCGTCGCACGCCGCTGCACACCAGCAGCTCGAGCTCGAGCAGCATGAGCAGGTGCCCGAGCGCGCGGCCGTCGAGCACGAGTCCGTGGGCGGCGAGCACGGCGGCGACCTCGGCCCGGGTCAGGTGCGCGGCGGCCAGCGCCGGCTCGAGGGCCCGGCGGGCGGTGCGCAGGACCTCGTCGTCCAGGGCGAGCTCGCGCCGCACGCGCACCAGTTGGGCGAGCACCCGCGGGCCGGTGAGCCGCAGCAGCCAGCGCAGGTCCTCGGTGCAGACGTCGTGCCAGGTCGTGCGCAGGACGTGGGAGCGCACGAGCCGGCCGTCGGCGCGGGCCCGCTCGACCTGCGCCTCGGTCCCGCCGGCGAGCCGCTGGGCGATCGACCAGGCCGACGGCGAGACGTCCTGCGACTGCACGGCGAGCAGCGAGCGGACGACCTCGACCGGTCCCGAGCGCGGCGGGCCGGCCAGCCCGTTGGCGCTGCGTCGCAGCTGCACGACCGTCCGGACGTCCACGAGGGCTGAGCCTGCCACCGCGGCCCGGCTCAGCCCAGGACCGCGGCCACTGCGTCGCGCACGGCGGCGTCCAGCGCGACGGCCGCGGCCCGGTCGGTGCGGACCTCGACGACGCGCAGGCCGGGCGCCGGCACGAGCGCGTCGTCGAGCCGCACCAGGTCGTCGACGGCGACGTGCGGCGTGCCGGTGGCGGCGCAGAGCGCGCCGAGGTCGACCCCGTGCGGCGTGCCGAAGACGCGCTCGAAGGCGCCGGCGTACGCCCCGCCGCCCTGCTCGAGCAGGCCGAAGATGGCGCCGCCGTCGTTGTTCACGACCACCACGGTGAGGTCGGGACGCGGCTCGTCCGGCCCGAGCACGAGGCCGTTCGCGTCGTGCAGGAAGGTCAGGTCGCCGAGCAGGGCGGACGTCGCGCCGCCGCCGGCCGCGGCGTGCGCCAGGGCGGCGCCGACGGCGGTCGAGACCATCCCGTCGATGCCGGCGACGCCGCGGTTGGCGAGCACCGCGAGGCCGGCGGTCGGGCCGGCGAGGAACAGGTCGCGCACCGGCTTGGAGCTGCCGACGACGAGCAGCCCGTCGCGGGGGCACGCGGCCGCGACCCGTCCGGCGACGACCGCCTCGACGAGCTCGCCGCCGGCGACCGCCCGCTCGAGCACCGGCGCCGCGGCCTCGTCGGCCGCGGCAGCGGCGTCCGACCAGGTGGCGAGCCAGTCGGGGTCGACCGGGCCGTCGGCCGCGACGGGCACGGCGGGCAGGACGCGCGAGGCCGTGCCGGTCGGGTCGGGCCAGCTGCCGAGCCGGGCCACGACATCGCTGGGGGAGCCGGCGACGAGCCGCCCGACCGACCGCGACAGGGTCGGCCGCCCGACGACGAGCACCCGGTCGGGACGGTGTGCGGCGACCCAGCCGGGCGCGCCGAGCAGCAGCTCGGGCACGAGCAGCACCTCCGCCGTCGGTCCCGCGCCGGACGACGGCTCGGCCACGACCGGCCAGCCGCGGCGGCGGGCGAGCGACAGGGCGGCGGCGGCCGGTCCGGGCGGACCGTCGCCGAGCACGACGACGGTGCGGGCGGGCAGGTCGTCGGACGGAGCGGCCGCCGGTGCGGACGGGACGCGCTCGGTCCACGGCCGTCCGCCGTCGCGACCGGCGGGCAGGTCGCCGGGCTCGTCGCCGGCGTCCGGGACGAGCGGCTCGCGCAGGCCGAGGTTCACGTGCACGGGGCCGGGGGGCGTGCCCAGGTCGCCGAGCGCCGCGGCGAGCACCCGGCAGGCGGTCGAGCGCCACGACGCGTCCGCCCCGGGCCGGTCGTCCGGCGTGCCGAGCTCGACGAACAGGCGCACCGCCGAGCCGTAGAGCCCGAGCTGGTCGACCGTCTGGTTCGCACCCGTCCCGCGCAGCTCGGGCGGCCGGTCGGCGGTGAGCAGCAGCAGCGGCGCGCCCGAGTGCGACGCCTCGAGCACCGCCGGGTGCAGGTTCGCGGTGGCCGTCCCGGACGTCGTGACGACCGGCACTGGACGCCCGGACGCCTTGGCGAGCCCCAGCGCGAGGAACCCGGCGCTGCGCTCGTCGATGCGGACGTGCAGCCGCAGCCGGCCGGCCGCGTCGGCGTCGTGCAGCGCGAAGGCGAGCGGCGCGGAGCGCGAGCCGGGGGACAGGACGGCCTCCCGCACGCCGCCGCGGACGAGCTCGTCGACGAGGACGCGGGCCAGGGCGGTGGACGGGTTCACCCGCACCAGTCTGGCGGTCGGTCAGCCGGGCAGCAGGTCGAGGCAGCGCTCGGCGCGGGCCAGCCAGGCGGCCGTCCGGTCCGGCGCCGCGGCGTGCCGCTCGAGCAGCCCGCGGTCGGCCTCGACCGGACCCGTCCCGAGCGCGCCGCCCACCGGCAGCAGCGGCGGCACCGCCACGTCGACGGCCAGCAGGCTCGCCGTCCCGAGGCCGCACGCGAACGGCAGCGACGGCAGCGCCGCGGCCAGCGCCACCCCGGCGCGCAGGCCGACCGAGGTGTCCAGCGCGCTCGACACGACGACCGGCAGGCCGCACGCCTGGGCGACCTCCAGCGCGCGGGCGACGCCGCCGAGCGGCGCGACCTTGAGCACGACGACGTCGGCGGCCCCCGCCAGCGCCACCCGCAGCGGGTCCTCGGCCTTGCGCACGCTCTCGTCGGCCGCGACGAGGACGTCGAGCCCCGACCGTGCGAGCGCCGTCCGCAGCGCGGCCAGGTCGTCGAGCCCGGCGCACGGCTGCTCGGCGTACTCCAGGTCGTAGCGCGACAGGGCGGCGAGCGCGCCGCGGGCCTGCTCGAGGTCCCAGGCGCCGTTGGCGTCGACGCGCACCCGGCCCTGCGGGCCGAGCACGTCGCGGACCGCGGCCACCCGGTCGACGTCATCGGCCAGCGCCTGCCCCGGCTCGGCGACCTTGACCTTCGCGGTCGTGCAGCCCGGGAACCGCGCGAGCACCCCGGCGACGTCGGCCGCACCGACGGCGGGCACCGTCGCGTTCACCGGGACGCTGTGTCGCACCGGCTTGGGCCAGCCCGTCCAGGCGGCCTCGACCGCGGACGCCAGCCAGCGCGCCGACTCGGCGTCGTCGTACTCGAGGAACGGCGAGAACTCGCCCCAGCCGGCCGGGCCGCGCACGAGCAGCGCCTCCCGGACGGTCACGCCGCGGAAGCGCAGCCGCATCGGCAGTGCGACGACGTGCGCGTCGGCCCGCAGCTCGTCCCACGTCGGCGTCTCGATCAGGGCCTCCTGGATAGGGTTCCCGACCATGCCACGCCCCGACGTCTCCGAGCTGTTCGACCCGGCGCAGTGGACGGAGGTGCCGGGCTTCGGCTTCGAGGACATCACCTACCACCGCTCGACCGACGAGGGCCGCGACGGCGGGGTCGTCCGCATCGCCTTCGACCGCCCGGAGGTGCGCAACGCCTTCCGCCCGGGCACGGTGGACGAGCTGTACCGCGCGCTCGACCACGCCCGCACGTCGTCCGACGTCGGGTGCGTGCTGCTCACCGGCAACGGCCCGTCGCCTCAGGACGGCGGCTGGGCGTTCTGCTCGGGCGGCGACCAGCGCATCCGCGGCCGGTCGGGCTACCAGTACGCGAGCGGCGACACCGCCGAGACGGTCGACCCGGCCCGGGCCGGACGGCTGCACGTGCTCGAGGTGCAGCGGCTCATCCGGATGATGCCGAAGGTCGTCATCTGCGTCGTGCCGGGCTGGGCGGCCGGTGGCGGCCACAGCCTGCACGTCGTCTGCGACCTCACCCTCGCCAGCCGCGAGCACGCGCGGTTCAAGCAGACCGACGCCGACGTCGGCAGCTTCGACGGCGGCTACGGCAGCGCCGGCCTCGCCCGCCAGGTCGGGCAGAAGTTCGCCCGCGAGATCTTCTTCCTGGGCCGCGAGTACGACGCCGAGCAGATGCACCGCATGGGCGCCGTGAACGAGGTCGTGCCGCACGCCGAGCTCGAGCGGGTCGCCGTCGAGTGGGCGCGCACGGTCGTCGGCAAGAGCCCGACGGCGCAGCGGATGCTGAAGTACGCCTTCAACGCGATCGACGACGGCCTGGTCGGCCAGCAGGTCTTCGCCGGCGAGGCGACCCGGCTGGCGTACCTCACCGACGAGGCGGTCGAGGGGCGCGACGCGTTCCTGGAGAAGCGCGCCCCGGACTGGTCGGCCTACCCGTACGCGTTCTGACGTGCTGCGCGTCGTCCCCGCGACCGCGGCCGCGCTGCTCCCGGCGCTGGCGGCGGCGCTCGACGGGTCGGGCCCGGCGGTGCTGCCGCTGCCCGAGGCCCCCGGGCGGGTGCTCGCGGCCCTGCGCCCGGACGAGCCGCTCGAGCACGACGACGTGGCCCTCGTCGTGCCGACCTCGGGCTCGACCGGCGAACCGAAGGGCGTGCTGCTGACGGCCGCGAACCTGCGGGCCTCGGCCACCGCGACGGCGCACCGGCTCGGCGGGCACGGGACGTGGCTGCTCGCGATCCCGCCGACGCACGTCGGCGGGGTGCAGGTGCTCGTCCGCTCGCTGCTCGCCGGCACCGACCCGCAGGTGCTGCCCGCCGGCCCCTTCACGGCCGCGGCCTTCGCCGAGGCCACCGGCCGGTTGACGGGGGAGCGGCGCTTCGTCTCGCTCGTCCCGACCCAGCTGCGCCGGCTGCTCGCCGACGCGCCGGACGCGCTGCGGCCGTACGACGCGGTGCTGCTGGGCGGGGCGGCCGCGCCGCCGGCGCTGCTCGCCGCCGCCCGCGACGCCGGCGCCCGCGTCGTGACGACCTACGGCATGTCCGAGACGAGCGGCGGGTGCGTCTACGCCGGCGTGCCGCTCGACGGCGTCCGGGTCGACCTGCAGGACGGGCGGGTGCGCCTGTCCGGGCCGGTCGTCGCCCGCGGCTACCGGCTGCGGCCCGACCTCACCGCCGAGGCGTTCACCGCCGACGCGTTCACCACCGGCGACCTCGGCCGGCTCGACGGCGGCGTCCTGCAGGTGCTGGGCCGCGCCGACGACGTCATCGTCACCGGCGGCGAGAAGGTGCCGCCCGCAGCCGTCGAGGCGGCGCTCGAGACGCACCCCAGCGTCGTCGAGGCGGCCGTGGCGGGCGTGCCCGACGACGAGTGGGGCGAGCGCACCGCGGCCTTCGTCGTGCTGCGCGCACCGCTGACCCTGGAGCAGGCGCGCGAGCACGTCGCCCGGACGCTGCCGCGCAGCTGGGCGCCGCGCGCGCTGCACGAGCTCGACGCGCTGCCGCTGCTCGGGTCCGGCAAGCCGGACCGGGCCGCCCTACGCTTGGCGTCGACATGACGACCCCTGCGCAGTGGCTCGAAGGAGCCCGCCCCCGCACGCTGCCCGCGGCGATCGCCCCCGTCCTGGTCGGGAGCGGCGCCGCCGCGGCGGCCGACGGCTTCTCACCCGGACGCGCCGTGCTCGCCCTCGTCGTGGCGCTCGCGCTGCAGGTCGGGGTGAACTACGCCAACGACTACAGCGACGGCATCCGCGGCACCGACGAGCACCGGGTCGGGCCGCTGCGGCTCGTCGGCTCCGGGACGACCCCCGCGAGCGCCGTCCGCACCGCGGCGCTCGCCTGCTTCGGCGTGGCGGCGCTGGCCGGCTTCGTGCTGTCGGCGCTCGCCTCGTGGTGGCTCCTGATCGTCGGGGCGGTCGCCATCGGCGCCGCCTGGGCCTACACCGGCACCACCCGGCCCTACGGCTACCGCGGGCTCGGCGAGGTGTCGGTCTTCGTCTTCTTCGGCCTGGTCGCCGTGCTCGGCACGACGTACGTGCAGGCCGAGCAGCTCACCTGGCCGTCGCTGGCGGGTGGCGTCGGCTGCGGGGCGCTGGCCTGCGCGATCCTCGTGACGAACAACCTACGCGACATCCCCACCGACGAGGACGTCGGCAAGCGCACCCTCGCCGTGGTGCTCGGCGACCGGCGCACCCGCACGCTGTACCCGGCGCTGGTGGTCGCGGCCTTCGTCGCGGCGGTCGTGGTCGCCCCGCTCGCGCCGGGCGCGCTGCTCGCGCTGCTGGCCGCGCCGCTGGCCGCCGCGCCCGTGCGGGCGGTCCGCTCGGGGCTCACCGGACGCGCGCTCGTCCCGGTGCTGCAGGGGACCGGCCAGCTGCAGATGGCCTACGGCGCGCTGCTCACCGCGGGGCTGGCGGTGTCCGGATGAGCGAGGCCGGTGCCGACCGCCCCGTGCCCGACCGCCCGGCGCCGGACCGCAACGTGCTCGGCGGTCCGCTCGAGCTGTGCGGCGACGACCCGGTCACCGGCATCTACCGCGACGGCACCTGCTCGGTCGGCCCGGACGGCGTCGCCACGCACACGATCTGCGTCGTGGTGACCGCCGACTTCCTGGCCCACCAGCGGGCCGTCGGCAACGACCTGCTGACGCCCCGCCCCGAGCACCGCTTCCCCGGGCTGCACCCCGGCGACCGCTGGTGCGTCGTCGCGGTGCGCTGGCGGCAGGCGTACGAGGCCGGTGCGGCGGCGCCCGTGGTGCTCGCCGCGACCCACGAGCGCGCGCTCGACGTCGTCCCGGTCGAGTGGCTGCGCGAGCACGGCGTCGACGTGCCGGACGACCCGGGGGTGCTCGGCGGATGAGCCCCTCCTCCCGGGTGGAGCGGCCTGACGACGACCGGAGCACGGCGCCGTCGCCCGCGACCGACCCCGCCGCCGCGCCGCCGCAGGCCGCCGCGCGACCGACCCTCGCCCTGGCGTGGCTGCTCACCGGCCTGCTCGTCGGGGCCGTCGGCGCGCTGGTGTGGGGCCTCGGCGAGCAGTCGAGCGACCGCCTGCTCGGCCTCGTCCAGCTCGGCGCTGCCCTGCTCGCCCTGGGGATGACCGGGCGCGTCGTCTCGAGCGGCTCGGCGGCGCGGCGGTCGTCGCGTGCGCTGAGCCTGGGGCTGCTCGTGCTCGCCGCGGCGTCCGCGCTCGTGCAGGTCGTCGACGGGCCGGTGTTCTGGCAGGACGTCCTGCTCGTGAGCCTCCCGTCGGCGGTCGGCGCCGCGGTGACCGCCCTGCTGGCGCGCGCCGGGCGGTAGCCCGGGCCGCCAGCTGTGCGGCACGCGCCCGGCGCTGGCCACGGTCGCTGCACGCCGAGCCGGCGACCGCTGCCGGAGGACCCGCCCTGCCCCGACGAGCGCCGTCGGTCTCGCCGGCCTGCGCTGCGGCGGTGGAGGAGCGCTGCGCCGACCTCAGGCGCCGGCTCGACCGGGGCTGAGCGCCCGCGCTGCGGCCGCGGCCCGGGCGAGCTCGGCCAGCAGCGCGGTCGCCTCGCGGTCGCCGCGGTGGCGGGCGACCGCCCCGGGCAGCCGGCGTCCGGCCGTGTCGACGTGCAGCGAGCGCAGCCCGAGCCGGCGCTCCCACGGGCCCTGCGTCAGGCGCAGGCTCTGCACCTTGGCGAGCGGGACGACGTCGGTCGTCGTGGTGACGATGCCCGACGTCGACACGAGGTGCCGCGCGTCGGCGCCGAGGGCGAGCCGCCGGTACGACACCGGCGCGCGCAGCCGCGCGGCACGCGGCGGCCGGACGTCGGCGACGGGCAGCGGCCCGCCCAGCACCCGGGCGACGAGCCGCTCCGCCAGCTCGCGCGGCGCGACGGGCAGCAGCGCGCCGGTGGTCAGCTGCTGCTCGGCGCTGCCACCGGCGCCGTAGCCGGCGACGTCGACCTCGACCCGCACCCAGTCGAGCCGTCGCCACAGCAGCGGCTGGCTCAGCCGGACGGTCTGCACCCGGCCGGGCGGGATCGTCGAGCTGCGCTTGTCGAGCAGGCCCTGCTGCAGGCGCAGGCCGTCCTCGGCCTCGGCGACGGTGAACCCGTACTCGGTGAGCACCCGCCGCACGGCGAACGACCCGATGCCGAACAGCATCGGGCCGGCGGCGAGCGCCGCGGGCACGACGAACGACAGGTCGACCACCGCGAGCACACCGAGGGCGACCAGGGTCGCGAGCAGCGCCTGCACCGGCGTGCCGAGCACGGTCGACCAGACGAGCGGGCCGGCCGGCACCACCACGAGCACCCGCTGCGGCGCCTCGACGGCCAGGGCGGCGGACGCGGCGCCGCCGGACGCCCGGTGCAGCAGCTCGACCCGCAGCCGCTCGGCGTCGTCCTCGGCCAGGTACGACAGGGGGGCCTCGGCGCCGCTTCCGCCGCCGCCGACGACCTCCAGGCGCAGCTCGGCGAGCCCGAGCACGCGCGCGAGCAGGGGGCGGACGACGTCGACCGACTGCAGCCGGGCCAGCGGGACGCGACGGCTCCTCGTGGTCAGCACGCCGCTCTCGACCTGCAGCTCGGTGCCGGTGAGCCGGTAGCGCATCGCCCGCCACGACACCCAGCCGGCGAGCACGGCCAGCGGGACGCCGAGCCCCAGCACCACCGCGAGCACGCGGGGCGACGCCTGGCGCAGCCCCTGCTGCCCGACGACCGCCAGCAGGACGACGACGAAGCGGCCGCCCCGCAGCAGTGGCGTCAGCGGGTGCAGCCGCAGCCAGGGGCCGACGTCGTCCGCGCCCTCGTCCGGGGCGCCCGCTCCCGGGACAGGGGCGGCTGCCGTCACACCCCCGCCTGCCGGGCCTCGCCGAGCGTCACGAGCCGGTCGCGCAGGCGGGCCGCCTCGTCGGCGCGCAGGCCGGGCACCGACGCGTCGGTGGCCGCCGCCGCGGTGTGCAGCGTGACCGTGGCAAGGCCGAGCCGCCGGTCGAGCGGTCCGGCGGTGACGTCGACGTACTGCATGCGCCCGTACGGCACGACAGACGTCCGGCGCACGAGCACCCCGCGCCGGACGAGCAGGTCGTCCTCGCGCTCGAGGTAGCCCCAGGCGGCCCAGCGCCGGGCGACGGCCTGCAGCAGCAGGCCGGTCGCCGCGGCCACGATGAGCGCCGCCGCGAGGGCCTCGTACCGGCCGACGAGCACGAGCAGCGCCACGGTCGCGCCGAGCCCGGGCACGGTCACCAGGCCGAGCACGAGCCACCGCCGGACCCGCAGCAGGCCGCGGTCGGGACGGCGCCAGGCGCCCTCGCGGCCCAGGTCAGCGACCTGTCCTGCGGCTGCGGCGTCCGGCTCGGTCACCGGCGCGAGCCTAGTGCGAGCGCCGGCGCCGACGGGCCGACAGCACCGTCACGACCGCGACGAGCAGGACCTCGCGCCGGCGCGTGCGCAGCAGGCGCCGCAGCTCCGGCCCGACGAGCGGGCGCACGGCCGCCAGCGCGCCGAGCTGCACGCGCCGGCTGCCGGTGACGACCCGGCCGAGCGCGCTGTCGGCGCCGGCGCCCAGGGTGGTGAGCACCCCGTCGGGCCCCGAGACCTCGAGCGAGAGCCCCTCGCCGTCGAGCAGGTCGGCGAGCACGCCGATCGACGTGCCGCCTGGGACGGCCGACCGCACGCCCTCCCAGGCGGCCGCGGGGTCGTCGGCCCGGACCCGCAGGACCGGTCCGTCGCCGCGGGCAACGCCTGCGCTCGGGCCGCGGGGACCGTCGACCGTGAAGGCGACGGAGCCCTCGAGGCGCAGCGGCATCAGACCGACGAGTCGCGGTCGGTCGTCGTGATGCGCAGCGTGCCGTCGAGCTTCCAGATGGCGCGCGGCGCGGAGGCGCCGGTGTCGCGGGGGACCTCGACGGTCATGTCGACGAAGGTGTAGTCGATCGCCGCGCCCTTGCCCGTGAGGTAGGACCACATCTCCTTGCCGAGGTCGGTCCAGTCGACGACGTCCTTGTGGGCGATGCCGGAGCCGTTCGGGTTCGCGGTGGCGCTGGGGTTCGCGGTGGTCATGTCGTCCTCCGGTGCAGGGGAGGCCCCGCCGGACGACGGGACTGCGCGAACCCTGTCAGGCGTCCCGGGATGCCGCCACCGATACTGGACCGGTGGCGCAGTCGACCAGCTGGTGGCAGGACGCGAGGCAGCGCAACCGCGCGCTGCTCATCGGCTTCGCCGTGCTCGCGCTGCTCGGCATCCTCTACCCGGCGTTCACGAACTACCTGTTCGCGGGGGACCGCCGGGTCGTGCGCGTCACCATGGTGCAGGACTCCGGGCAGGGGGCCCGCGACGCGCTCAAGCAGGCCTGCGGCGACCTGCCCGGCGTCAGCGTCGTGCCCGACCGGGGCGACCCCGACCCGCGCATCCAGGGCCGCTTCCCGGTGCGCTTCGACGTCGCCGACACGACGCCCGCGCAGTACGCCGCGCTCGCCGGCTGCATCGACCGGCAGGACGACGTGCTCGGGCTCATCACCGAGCACGACGGCGACGGCTGAAGCCCTCCACCACCCGTCTGCCGTCTCAAGGCCCCCGCAGCGGGGTCGAGAACACCTGTACCGCACGGCAGCTGGCCGTCGGCACCGCCCGGACCGGGCCCTGCTGAGAGGCCGGAGATGACCCCGACGCGCTCGTGCGCCGTCCTGCTCGCGCTCGTGACCGCTGCCTCGACGGCGACGCCGCTGGCGCTCGGGACCGCCTCGGCCGCCGAGGTGCGCCCCCGCCTGTGCGACGGCCAGCGCATCACGATCTGGGGCACCGCGGGCCCGGACGCGCTGCGCGGAACCGCCCGCCGTGACGTGCTCTGGGCCGGCAGCGGCAACGACGTCGTCGCGGGCCTCGGCGGCGCCGACGTCGTGTGCGGCGGCCCGGGCAGGGACCGCCTGGACGGCGGGGTCGGCGACGACCGCCTGGACGGCGGCGACGGCGACGACCGCCTGGACGGCGGCGACGGCCACGACGCGCTGCTCGGCGGCGCGGACGCCGACGTGCTCGTCGGCGGACGGGGCGACGACCGGCTCGACGGCGGCGCCGGCCGCGACCACCTCGACGGCGGCGCCGGGACGGACCGCCTCGACGGCGGCGCCGGCACCGCCCGGCTGACGGGCGGCCCGGGCCGCGACCTGCTCGTCCGCCGCCCCGGCGACACGGTCAGCGACCGGCGCCCGGAGGACGTCCCGCGACCGGGCACGGCCCTCGGGGTGCCCGCCCGGCCGGCGA
>CAXTFU010000048.1:0-14013 GCA_964243385.1 uncultured bacterium
TCTCTTGGCTCCTCCGGTCGCCGTCCGTTCGCTGGCGCGCGCAGCTGACCATCCGGAGTGGACAGGACGGTGCGTCCCGGGGCCGCGTCGTGAACGCGGGCGCATGGCGACCGGTCAGCGGTGACGGCGACGGTGCCCGGTCGTCTGGTCGGCGTGCGTGCGGTCGGCAGGTCCGGCCCGGGGTAAGGCCCATGAGGTCGGTCCCGGGCGGTGTGGGGCGGGGCTCGGTCAGCCGGGGTCGCCTTGGACGACGATCCGTCCGGGTCGTGCCTCCGGACGGCTGGCCGTCGTCGACCTGGCGGGCGGCGACCGTCCACAGGATCTCGATCCGTTGGTTGGTGTCCCGCAGGCCAGCGACGGCGCGGTCGCGGGCCGTGTCGGCGTCGGCGTCGGCGTCGGCGTCGTGAACGGACACGTGGTCGGTAACGCCGTCGGCGACGAGGACGAGGACGAGGACGCGGGTTCCGGCGTCGAGGGCGAGGGCGCGCCGCGCGGCGGTGACGGAACCGGGCGTGCAGCCCAGGCGGCGGTCGCGTTGACGACGTCGGTCGCGAGGTCGAGCTGGACGAGGAGCCGGACGGCGTGGTGCTCCTCGGCGTCGATGGACGCGGCGAGGTCGGCGAGCGGGACGCGGCGTCCCAAGCGTCGCGGACCAGGCGCAGCTCCGCGTCGGTCCACCGCCGCTGCCACGGGCCGAGGGCCGCGTCCAGGACCGTGCGCCGGTCGTAGGCGGGGTCCGCGGCGAGGCGCTCGCGGAGCCATTCGACCCGGCGCTTGCCGCTTCCGGGGACCGTCCCGTCGTCGCCGGGGTCCGGGACCATCTTCGACAGCCGGCTCCTGACGGCGCCCGTCGTCCGGCGGTGCTGTTCCGCGAGCGCGTCGAGCTGGAGCCCGGCGCGGAGCCCTTCGACGAGCTCGTCGTCCTCGGAGCGGTCCACGTCGCGCCGGAACGGGACGGGCGCCCGGCGGAGCCGTCGGAAGGCGCCGCGACGACCTCCGGTCCGGTCTCCGCTTCGGTGACCACGGTGTCTCGTCGATTGGTCACGTCCGGGCGCGCTAGGACCGCGCACCGACATTCCCCGCGGCCGTCCGGCGGGGCGCCCCGCAGGACCGGCCCCGACGAGGCGCAAGCCGCCCCTCCGCGCACGCTCCCGCCGTGGCGCGCCTGACCCGCGGGAGGCCCGGCCCGGCATGGGCCGGCCCGGCCCGAGCGGCCGGACCGACGCGACGTGCTCGAGCCGGCCGTCGACAGGGCCGGGCAACTGTCGCGTCCGGGACCTGCCCGACCCGTCCGGGACGCTGCCCCGGCAGGCACCGACGCGCGGAGGAGGACAGCAAATGGGCAACTCATGGCGGACGCCGCCTCCGGACGACGACGTGCTGGCGCTCCTGCGCGAATGCGAACGGCTCTACGGCATGGGAGGCGTCGCGACGGCGGACGGCCTCGGAGCACACGACCCGAACGATGGCACGGCTCGGTGCTCGCCGAGCTCGACGACGTCGCCAACATGGACCCGTCCGCGTACGCCCGCGCGGCGCGCGACTGGGGGCTGGACAACGCCGCGGGGGTCCGGGCGCTGGTGAGGCTGAGCGCCGCGGCGGCGGTCGCCGCCGCGCTGCGCTTCGCGCTGGGCCTGCCGGATCCGGTGACGGGCGACCCGGCCGCGGCGGGGATGGCCCTCGACGAGATCAATGTCGCGCAGCCGTGGCTGGACGCTTCCCCGGACGGCGGCGGCACGTGACCCAGAGCAGCGCTCGGGCGCCCGTGCCGCCGAGGCCCCGGGGGAGCAGGCCGTCGACGGCTCATCCCAGGAAGCCGGACGCCGGCGCCTTGGCGGACGTCGGACGTCGGACGGGCGCCTCGGCGGTCAGCGCCGCTTGCTGCGCTTCTTCCGGCCACGGTTCCCTCGCTCGCGCTGCGGCAGCGCCGACCCGGCCGCTGTCTTCGACGCCCTGCCCGTACGTCCGTCCCTGAGCACCTTGCTCGCCGCGCGGGCGGCCTTCGCGGACGTCCTCCTGGACCTCGACATGCCGCTCCCCTGCCCGTGGCCGCGGACGCTCCGCGCCGCACCAGGATCGCACCCCTCGACCAGTCACCAGCACCGGCCCCCCCGCCCTCCCGCGGCCGCGCACCGACCGCAACGGTCGCCAGCCTGCTGCCCCGTCGCGCCATGGGAGCAGTTCTGTCGTACCCGATTGGCACTGTCAGGGCGGGCCGGACCAAGGACCGCTTACTCATCTAGAAGACCCATGCCAGTGGCCGCAAGCCGGGCGCCCCGCATCGGCGGGGTGCTCGCAGCTCGGCGCGTCAGCGCGCGCGGCCAGCGGCCGGCGATGTGCCGGGCAGGCGCAGGACGAGCTCGGCGGCTTCGCGAGCGAGCTCGTCCGGCGGCAGGGTCGCGTCCATGACTGCGTGGGGCAGCGCCGGCGTGCCGGCCTCGAGGCGGGACCGGGCCGCGGCGTCGGCTCGGCGGATGAACGACATTCGGCGGTCGTCGCAGTGGCCGTCGCGGGCTTGCAAGCGTGCGCGCACGACGTCGGGCGGACAGTCGAGGTAGATGGTGAGGTCCGGCGGACGCAGGAGCCCGAGGACGACGGACAGCAGGCCCGCGGCCTGGTCCGGGGAGAGCTCGCTGGCCAGGACGGCCGCCTGGTAGGCGTGCTTGCTCAGGTATCCCCGGTCGGTCAGGACGGTTCGGCCTAGGTTGAGTCTGGGCGCGACGGAGGCGGCGTGGAGCTCGACGAAGTCGCCCAGGAAGACCAGGGACTGCCCGGACGGACTCGCGCTGATGTAGTGCGGGCTGTCGCGTACGGCCTCGCGCAGGGCCTTGCCGAACGGGGCGTCGGAGAACTCGCGGGCGGTGTCCGCGTCGAGCAGCGCCGCAAGGCCGGCCGTCAGCGTGGTCTTGCCTGCGCCTTCCACTCCGTCTACGCAGATCCACGGCCCGGGCGCGGTGGTCACCGACCGTCCGCTGCGACGTAGGCCCGCTCCACGGCGTCCAGGGCTCCGGCGGGCAGGCCGGCGGCGTGCAGACGCTTCATGCCGGCGGCCGCCGCGGCGGCCTCGTCGTCGTCGAGCCGCTCCGCTCGTACCCGGAGCAGGTCGAACCAGGTGTAGAGGTCCACTGCCTCCCGCGACGCCGGGACCGCCGCGTGCGCAGGGTCGGCGAGCTTGGCGGCGAGCTTGGCGCGGGTCAGCGGCCAGGGCCTGTGCGGCGGCGGGTCCGGGTACGGCGGTTCGGTCCGGGGCAGGTCACCGAAGTAGTAGAGCAGGTAGCCGCGGTTGAGCGACGACATCTCGAGGTCGTCGTCGAGCCGCGACAGGTACTCGGCGACGGAGTCGCGGTCGTCGCAGCGGGCCAGCGCCCATCCGAGGCTGTTCCGCAGGAACGGATCCGTTTCCGCGTCGAGCAGCCGCCGCAGCGGGTCGGCGGCCGGGACCCCGAGCCGGCAGGCCACGTACGCGAGCAGGTTGTTCGGTGTGCGCCGATGGGCGGTGTCGGCTGGCGCCCAGGCCTGCGCGAGCCAAGCTGGCCAGCTCGGGAGGTCGGTGGCCCTGGCGCGGAGAATTTGAACGGCGAAGCGCCGCATCTCCTGGGGCAGGTCGGCCGCGAGCAGCGATCGGGCAGCGGCGGGGTCCTGTGGCCACGCGGACAGCAGGCCGTCGGCGACTCGGCGGGCAACGAAGTACTCGAAGAAGGAGTAGTGCACGAAGCCTGCGACGAGCTCGTCGAAGCGCTGCTCCAGGTCGGCGACGGCCGCCAGGACGCGGTACCCGCACGGGCCGGTGAGGCCCGCCAGGGCGAGACCCTCGAGGGCGTCGGGGACCGGAAACGCGTCGGCGGGCTGGCGGCAGACGAACACTCGCCAGGCGGTGTCGCGCCAGCGGGGCCCGACGGGGCCGGCGTCGTCGCAGCCGGCCTGGCGCAGCGCGGTCTCGGTGGCGGCGGCAAGCCGCCCGAAATACTGCTGGTAGAGGTCTGCGGGCGTGCGGATGTCTGCGGCGCCGGCCGCCATGACCAGCATGCGGGCGTGCAGCGGCCGGGTGACGAGCGCGGCGAGCGAGGGCTGCGCGCGGACTCTGTCGAGCAGGCCCGGATCGGCGGGCTGCCCGCGGTCGGCGAGCAGCCGGAGGAAGCCGGCGAATTCGCCGTCCGTCGTCCAGGGCTGGACCTCGGCGACGGTGGCGAACAGCCCGGTCCCGACTGCTCGCATGAGGACGCGCTCGTAGTCGGCGCGTCGGCAGGTCACGAGGAGCCCTCCGGTGGCTGCGAGCGCCGTCAGGGCCTGGGCGACCGCCGTCGGGTCGGCGCCGGACGCGAGCGCCTCGTCGAGCCCGTCGACGGTCCAGCAGACCGGCCGGCCGTCATCGTCCGGGGGCGGCTGCTGGACCGACGCGGAGGCCGCGGCGAGCACGGCGGCCCTGCCGTTCCCACCGGGCGGCAGGTCCCGCAGGTCGATCGGGACGGGCGTCGCGCGGCCGCCGGCGCGGATGGCTAGGGCGGCGCCGTAGGCCATGACGGTCTTGCCCGAGCCGGGGGCGCCCAGGACGAGGACGGACCCGGCGACGGCCTTGTCGGCGATCTCGGCCAGGGCGACGGCGTTGCCGGCGGACGAGCGGAGCCCGGGGGCGACGACGAGACCTCCGTCGTTGAGTTCGGCGACGCTGCTGTCGGTCGGGTAGCCGGTGCGCCGCTGTCCGATTCGGGCGAGGAGCGCGGCGGAGAGCCTTGCGAGACCCGCGTCCGCCGGTCGGGGCGGCGGGGCCCCCTGGTCGGTCAGCGCGTGCTGGGCCCAGGTCTGTCCCTCCGGGACGTTGGCGGCGTCGAGGACGAACCTTGCCTGCTGCTGTGCGAAGGTCCTGGGCCAGATCCGCACGGCGCGCCGGCCGTCCGGGTCGAGGACCAGCGCGCCGAAGCTGTACGCGTGCGCGGTCTGCTGGCCTTCGGCGTCGCGGTCGGCGTGCGCCGCGCCGGCTTGGAGCAGGACCAGCCCCTTGCCGCCGCTGCCGATGTTCAGCGTCGCCGCGGGCGCGTGGACGTGGCCGTACAGCAGCACGTCGCTGTGCCTGCCGACCCAGGCGTCGGCGGCGGACGCGTCCTGCGGGTGGAGCCAGCCGAACGGGTGGTGGGCGAGCGTCAGCACGACTTCGTCCGCGTAGTGCGGTCGCAGGTTCGCCGACAGCTGCCACTTGCCTGTCCGCAGCGCGCGCTCGTCGTCGTCGCCGTTGCACAGCAGCGCGGTGTTCAGCCCGACCAGGCGCACGGTTGTGCCGTCCACGGCCGGGAGCTCGGCGTGCCAGCTCCCGGCGGGCCCGCGGACGACCGGGGCGCAGGCCGTCTCGGCGAAGCGGGCATACGCGGCGAGCCGCTCGTCGAGCAGCGCGGCGTCGGCCGGGTAGGACAGGGACGCGTCCGTGTCCCCGCCGGCGCCGCGCAGCTCGCCGAGCAGCCGCCATGCCTCGCGCTGCGCCGGCCGGGTCCGCGCGACGTCATGGTTGCCCGGCACGCAGTACGCGGCAGGGGCGCCGCACGCCTCGGACAGCCGCCGGACGAACTCGCCGGCGAGGTCGTACTCCTCGGGGTGGACCGCCGCGCCGCTGAACCCGATATCCCCGGTGATCAGGACGGCGTCGGGGCGCGGGACGTCGCCCGCGCTGACGCGCTCCCGGACGTCGGCCAGCATCGCCTCCAGGACAAGTTCCTGGTCGCGCTGCCAGTGGGCCGCGCCGTGCAGGAAGTGGATGTCGCTGACATGCAGCCACGACCACAGCGGCGCGCGGGCGGCGGGCACGGTCATTCGTTGTACGTATGCGACGCCACGAGGTCCCGGACCCGGTCGCTGAACAGGACCTGGACCGCTACGTCGCGGTGCCGGACGCCTCGGGGGGTCAGCCGGAGGCCGCCGCCGCCCGCCGGGACGGCCACGCCGGCGGCGACCAGCGCGTTCGCCTGCTCTGGGAACCAGTCGGCGACCGGCGGGCCGGCGGCGCCGGCCGACAGCCCCAGGACGGCCTGCTTGCGGCGCCGCTCGTCGTCGTCGATCAGGAAGCCGGAGTCCCGTCCGTGACCCCGCTCGGCGACCCGGGCGGCCCAGGCCCGGAGCGCGGCGACCCGAGACACCGCGCTGTAGCCGTTGCGGTAGTCGGCGTGCCACAGGTACCCGCGGGCGCCGGCCCCGAGCCCGAGGACGTCCTGCCCGGCCCAGTGGTTCTCCTTCTGCCGGTAGCCGCCCGTTGGGCCCTTCGCCCACCGGACCTGCGTCTGCTGCCCGTAGCCCGCGGCGGCGAGCATCGCCGCGGCGGTGTCGTACCGGGCGTACTGCTCCGGCCCTGGCGGCGCGGCCATGCCCTTGCGGCCGTATCCGGTCGCCGGACGGACGGTCAGCGGGTAGCAGCAGACCGTGTCTGGCGCCCGGTCGACGACGGCCTCGAGCGAACGCTCCCACGACCGATCGGTCTGGCCGTCCAGGCCGTAGATAAGATCGACGCACACGTTGTCGAACCCGATCGCGACGACCGTGTCCAGGGCCGAAAGATGCGCCGAGGGTCCGTGCCGCCGGCCGATGCCGGCGAGCTCCGCTTCGTCCCAGGACTGCGCCCCGAGGTTGACCCGGTTGATGCCCAAGGCGCGGTACTCGCGGAAACGCGTCTCGTCGACCGTGTCGGGCGCCACCTCGAGCGCGACCTCCGGGACCCGGGACGGCTCCGCGACCCCGAGCGAGCGCAGCTCGCCGAACAGCCGCTCGAACAACCCGGCCTCAAGCAGGCTCGGCGTCCCGCCGCCGAGGTAGACCGTGTCGACGGGCCGGTGGGCGATCGCAGGGGCGTAGTGGCGGAGCTCAGCGACGACCGACTCCATGTACGCGTCGTGCGCCTGGGCCGCGCCCGCTACCGCGAACAGGTTGCAGAACGAGCAGATCTGCTTGCAGAACGGGAAGTGGAAGTACAGGTTGAGCGGCGCGTCCCTGGCCAGGCTCGCGCGGACGGCCTCGTCGAGCAACGGCTCGGGCACCGGCCGGTACGCCTGCCTCGGCGGGTACGAGTAGACGTAGTCGACCCGCGCCTCGTCGTCGAGCGCTGTCGCGAGAGCGTCCGCTCCCGTGGTCTCCAGCAGCCGCACAGCGCCTCCGCGCCTCGTGTCGGGCCCGGTGCCCTCCCCGGACAGTACTGCGCTCCGACGACAGGCCGGGCTAGATCTCCGTGCCGAATCCGCCGCGAGCCGCCGTCGCGGCGCCGCCCGCGCGGACATCCTCGGCCGCCCCGACTACCGGGACGGACTTGAGCCGGCCCCTGCGGTGCAGGTCCAGCAGGTTCCGGGCGTTCGGCGACAGCTCGGCCCGCATCGCCGGCAGCTCGCTCCACGCGAAGTACCGCAACTCGTCGAAGCGGTCCGGCTCCATGACCGCGGGCGATCCGTGCAGCACCCGCACCTCGAACAGCGCGTACGACATCTCCGTCCCGCCCGACACGATGTCGTGCAGGCCCATGTCCGACACGACGCTCACCTCCACCCCGAGCTCCTCGCGCAGTTCGCGCCGCGCAGCCAGCTCTGGACGCTCCCGGCCGTCGATCTTCCCGCCCGGCGTCTCCCACTGCCGCGTCGAGGGCGTCGACCGGTGAAGCAGCAGGATTCTTCCCCGGTCGTCAGTGATCACACCGCCGGCGAGCAGCAGCCGGCCTGCCGCGTACCGCCGGGCACGCCGCGCGAGGCGCCAGCGCCGCCGCAGCCGATACGGCCTCTCGTCGAACAGGGCCAGCTGCACGAATGGGGCCCAGCGCTCGTGTTCGCGCTCAGGGGTCACACCGCCGGACCCAACCAGCAACGGCCTGTGGATCGTAAGAGGGAACAACCCGGCCTCCGGCCGTGGACAAGCTGTGGACCGGGTGTGCACCCCGGCCCGGCGCCGCAGGTGGCAGCCCCGGGACGTCCCCTGTGGACCGCCGCCGGAGCCCCCTCAAAGTTGTGGCCCGAAGTCCGGCTCTCGCTCCTCCCGGACGCCTCCCGGGACCGTAACGGCTCCGGCCGGCACGCCGGCCCGTACGCCGGACCCAGGCGGGGACTCCGCCAGGACCTCGCGCCGACCGCTGTCTCGAACACGCGTTCGAGTCTAGGCCTGCCGTCAGGGCCACCGCGACCGGACGCGGCAAGGTCGCCCGGGCGCCCGCGCGATCGGCCCGAGCCTGCGCTCGTCCGCGACCCGCCGTGATCCGTGCGACAACGGCGACGGGCCGTGCACTCGCTGTCCGTGCGCTTGCCTGTGGCCGCCGGGTCGTCCTGATGCCTTCCGGTCCCGCGGCGCCCGGCCGTCCCGCGGGGTGCGTCGTCGGCCGCAGGGGACCGGGCGGGGCGTGGCGCAGCGCAGCGACTCTGGACGGCCCGTGCTGTCGGCGCAAGTCGTACCCGCACGCCGGCGCGGACCGGCGATGTGCAGGCGGCCCGCCGGTGACGGCACCGCAGCAGGAGGGCCGAACGCCGCCCTTCCCAGTCCGGCGACCGACAGGACGGCGGGCCGGTCCGGGACCTCGGCGGGGCAGGGCTCGCCCGGCCGTGCCGTCGCGTGTGGGTTCGGGTGCCGGGCGGTCATGGGATCCTGCCGAGCGTGACGGCTCAGTAGGACGAGACATGGCGGCTGCTCCGGGACTGGACCGACGGGCAGGCCCGGTCGGAGCGGCTCGCTGCGCAGCTCATGTACGAGGCTGGGTTCCGAGCATCGACCCCGCGCATCCGCTCGGCGTACCGGACGGCGGGGCCGACGCGCTCATGACGCGGGCAGGCCAGGTGTGGGCGATGGCCGTGCACTTCCCGCACGGACCGGTGGGCGCCGCGGCGACTCGGCGGAATGCCGCGGCCGACAGGGCGGCCGCGGCGGCCGCGCGCGCCTCCCCGCAGCTAACTACGCCGTCCCGGTGGCGTATCGACGTCGGCGACGACGGATCCGTGGCCCTCGCCGCTTCGCTGCCGCACTCTCTTCGGGGCGAGGGCGGCAGCCCAGGATGGCAGGGGCTGCCAGGCGAGGTCGTGCTCGACGCCGATCTCGTCGTCCCGATCCGACAGGACATGCTCGAGCTGTGGGCGTTCACGGGCATGCACCTGGCCGTCAGCCTCCGGCCGTCGATCCTGGCCGGGCGCAGCGGCCGTCTCGCGTCGGCAGCCGCTGTCCCGGTGCCGCCGGCGGCCCGACTCCCGCGCCACCACCACGTCCGGGGCTCGTCAATGCGGCTCGTGGACCCCTCCGCGGAGACGGACCGTCCCGGCGCCCCTGACCGGCCGGCGCCGTCCGGCCGCTCGCTCCCGCTGCAGGACGTCCGCGCCGACTTTACGGTCGCCACCGAAGGACCGCACGGGCGTGCGGCTGCGGCCTCGGCCCTGCGGCTCGCGGCCTTGCTCGAGGAGCGGTTCGGGGTCGAGGAGCCGCTGCTGCTCGGTGCTGACGGCGGCCTCCGGGCAGGGCTGGCGGCGCCCGAAGACCAGCAGCCGGTCCGCCAGTTCGCCGGCGCGTGCGGCCTGCTGGTCGAGCCGACGGAGCCTGCGGACCTACGCGCCGACGCGGCCCGCCCGCGGGCCGAGCCCGAGGACGCTGCCCCGGCAGCGGACACCTCTGAGCGCTGACGCACGTCCTGGCATCTGCGGCCGGTCCGCCAGTTCGTCCAAGGTGATGTCCTGAGGCCAGGGCAAGCCCTGGCGCGGGCACGGCTGTCCTGGCGCCCTCCGCAGACGGTTCGTGGCAGTCGGACGGCGGGCCGGGTTCTGGACGGAAAACGCCCTGTCCTCGTCGAGAGCACGGCTGCCGGCTAGCAACGGGGGGTCCTCGTCAAGTCGTTGAAGGACATGGCTGGGGGACGCGCCTCGGACGCGCGTCTGGGGGCCTGTTCGAGGTGACGGTGCGTGGTGGCGTCCCGGCGGTGCAGGCTGATCACGCGCGCTCGCTGGAGGGCGGCGCAGGCAACGTGGGCGCACTCGCTCAGTGGGAGGGACCCGGCGTCCTGCTAGTCGCGCAGTCAGGGCCGGCGAGGTGCCGGTGCCGGTCGTGCTGCATAGCTGTTTCGACGTCGGTCCGGGTCCCCGCGACCGGGCGAGTCAGGTCCTGATCAGGGTCTTGCGTGGCGCTGCTGGACGCGGGAGCGTCGGGTCCGGCGGGTGGGTCACGTCGTGCCGGCAAGCCGCCTCGCGGTCGTTTGTTGACGGGCCTGCCCGCCTCCTGCTCCTCCTTGCTCCGCCGCGGTGGCGACCGACTCGGCGAGCCGGCTGGGGTCGTAGGGCTCGCCGCTGCGCATGAGCGCGAAGGCGAGCCGGTGCGCGCGGTGCCCGACCGCGATCGCGGTCGGGCACCGCGCAGCGGCTTCATCCGGCCGGCCAGGCTGGCTCGGTAGCGGGCGAAGTCGGGGTCGCGCTGGGCCAGGCCGCGCCCGAGCTCGATGATCGCCTCCCGCAGCTGGGCGTTGCCCTCCCGGCTGATGCCTTGTCCGCGGCGGACCCGCCCGGCGGACTCATACGACGCCTGAACGAGTCCAGACGCGCGGTAGGCCTGGTCGGCGTTGCCGAACCGGGCCGGGTCGCCCAGCGCCGCCCCGCAGTTCGAGGCCCGCACCACCCCGACGCCGGGCAGGCTCGTCAGCACTGCCGCCGGCGTGGCGGTCAGCACCTCGGCCAGGCGCTGCTCGGCCTGCAAGATCTGAGCGGTGAGCACGTCCAGCACGCTCAGATCGGCTTTCAGGACCGCCGCCCGGCAGGCCCGTTCAGCCGCAGGCAGGCGTGATGCGTCGGCGGCAGCCTGGTGCAGCACCGCAGCCTTGGCGGCGGTGAGGCGGACGCCGCGGCGCGCGACGAACGCCTGCAGCCCGGCGACGCCCAGGCGGTGCAGCCGATCAGGATCGGCGAGCTCGTGGAGCAGGACCGGTCCGACCCTGGTGCCCAGCAGGTCCGCGAAGCAGCCGTCCAGGCCGGGGAAGACCAGGTCCAGTGTCCCGAGCAGCTGATTAGTCAACGCGGTGCGGGCCAGGATTCGGCGGCGCCGCAGGGCGGCCCACACGAGCTGCTCGACCAGGGCGGCGTCGCGCTGCTGCGGCGCCCGGCCGCCACCGCTGATCACCAGGTCAACGATCGCCGCCGCGTCGCGCAGGTCGGTCTTGAGCCGCCACGAGCCCTGCTGCGCCCGGACCGCCTTGACGTGCGCCGGATTCGGCTCGACGACGTCGTGGCCGGCGGCGACCAACCGGGACACGATCGTGCGGTGGTAGTGCCCGGCGGTCTCCACCCCGACCCGCAGCGACAGCGCCGCCCGCTCCCGGCCGGCAGCCGTCAGTTGCCGCTCGAGCGCGAGCGCCCCGATCTCGGTCAACGGGAACGTCAGGGGCTGCCCGACCAGGTCACCGCGATGATCCGCGATCAGACAGAGCGCCTCGTACTTGCCGACATCGATACCCGCCGCCAGGCACCGGGACGGGTCCAGGGCCCGCATCTTCTCCACGTACTGCTGCTGCAACGACCCACCGATGAACTGCACGACGACCCCCTCAACGACACGACCCCGACCTCACGGACAGTGAGGCCTGGGTCCGTCGTGCAGAGGTATCAGCTGTCCGGCTCGTCCGCGGTTCAAGCGAACTGCCTGTCCGGGCCGGACCCGCCCGTGACGGCCGCCCGCCCGCGACCTCAGACGCACGGAGCGCACGGCCACGAAGCGGCCCCGTGGAGGGACGCCGACGGCGCGGCGCTCGCGAGCCCCCGTAGCGGGCGCCCTCCCGGCTGTGACTGGCGGCGAGCGACGGAGTCGCGGACAACAGGGACCGCACCATCTGCAGACCGCACCGGTGGCCTGCTGGACCGGAAGCAGCCGCTTCACGAAGCCGGCGCTGTCGCGCCTGGCTTCAGCGCCTCCACCGGACCGGGGCGGTTCAGTCGGCAAGGCGGAGAACGACCTCGGTCGCCGATCCGCTGCGCGCCGCCTTCGCAAGGCGGCCGCCTCCGGCACGGTGAACCGGCACCGGCACCGGCACCGGCACCGACAGGCCGGCCGGCCGGCGGCCGTTCGGGCGCGGACCGCGCGCCCGGCCCGTCGGGACGCCATGCGCCGCGACGCTGCTCAGGCAAGCGGTCGTCCCGAGCGGGCACCTGGTCGCCTAGCGTCCCGTGATCCTTGGGTCGCCCTTGTCCATGGGATCGGCCCCGAGCAGGCCGCGGGGCTCGAGGACGGCGGCGATCGCGCGCTTGGCCTCGGCCATCCTGATGTAGTCCGCCGTCCGACCCGGGGGCCACGGATCGTGGCCCGGTGACTCCATGGCGCGCTGAAGGCACCAGAAGCCGTCCGAGAGGGCAGCGGCGTCGCCATCCGGTAAGCGGGGCGTGAGCCCGGGCGTCCACGATCCCGCTTTGTACCGTCCTCGCCGGCAGGTCGTTCAAGCGCCCCGCCGCCGTGCACCGCAGGGCGATCGCGTGGTGCGGTGAGGTCGCCGGAGATCCACGCGGTGGCTCTTCACCTGACGGCACCACGCCGGCGAGTTCGCGACAGCCGCCGAACTAGACCCGTCACCTTCGAGCGTCATGGTCTCCGAGGCGTCGCGGATGGAGATCGCTAAGGGCTACGCATCGCGCAGGCACAGGACGTGAGCCATGGGCTGTGTGGGGAGGCGCCGCAGCGGAGGGACTCGAGGACCGGACTCGGCCATGTGAACAACGGATGTCCGAGTGGTCGCGGACGCGAGCGCTGTCTACGGTGCAGCGGTGCAGACTCTGGCTCGTCTTGTCCTGCGGCACCGCCTGCTCGTGTGCATGTTCTGGCTGGTGCTGCTGGTGGCCGGCGGCGCGGCGGCCGGGCCGGCGTCGGAACGGCTGACGTTCGACTTCTCGCTGCCGGGCCAGCCCGGCTACCAGGCCGAGCAGGAGATGCTCGCGGCGTTCGGCACCAGCAGCGCCGACACGTTCGTCCCGGTGCTGACCGTCCCGGCCGGGACCACCGTGGCGCAGCAGGCGCCCGATGTGGCCGAGGTGTTCGAGGCGTTGCGGACCAGGCTGCCGCAGGCCCGGATCGTGGACCTTGCCAGCACCGGGGACGACCGGTTCGTCACCGATGACGGACGGAGCACGTTCGCGCTGGTGCAGGGGCCCGAGCCGCAGGGCTTCGGGCCGGGGCTGGAGGCGGCCTTGGAGCCCGCGCTGCAGCAGGCCGCGCGGAGCGCTGGCATGCGAGCGGGCCTGACCTCGTACAACCTGCTGGCGGCCGGCGGTGAGAACGAGGGCCCGAGCGTGCTGGTCGAGACGCTGTTCGGGGCACTGGGAGCGCTGGCAGTGCTGGCGTTCGTGTTCGCGTCGTTCCTGGCGTTGGTGCCGCTGCTCATCGCCGCCGTGTCGATCCTCACGACGTTCCTGCTGGTCCTGGGGCTGACCTACCTCACCGACATCAGCTTCGTCGTGCAGTTCCTCATCGCCCTGGTCGGGCTCGGCGTGGCGATCGACTACTCCCTGCTGCTCGTCTCGCGCTGGCGGGAGGAACGGGCGCACGGACGCACCAACGACGAGGCGGTCGTCGTGGCGGTGCAGACCGCCGGGCACGCGGTGCTGGCCTCCGGCATCACCGTCGCGATCAGCCTGCTTGCCCTGCTCGTGGTCCCGGTGCCGTTCCTGCGCAGCATGGGCCTGGGCGGCATGCTGATCCCGCTGGTCAGCGTCGCGGTCGTCCTGACGCTGCTGCCGGCGCTGCTGTCGAGGATCGGCCCGCGGGTCGACTGGCCGCGCATCCGCCACGACGCGGACGCCTCCCGCGGCTGGTCGGCTTGGGCGCGCCTGGTCGTGCGCCGCCGCTGGATCGCCGCCGGCGCGGCGCTGGTCGTCCTGGGGCTGATCATCGCGCCGGTGTTCGGGCTCAAGATCGGACAGGCCGGCACCGACTCGCTGGCTCGAGGCGGGCCGGCCTACGACGCCCTGCAGGTGCTGGCGAGCGGCGGGGTGGGCGACGGCGTCCTCACCCCCATCGAGGTGCTCGTCCCGACGGACCAGGCCCAGGCGGCGGCCGGCG
>CAXTFU010000048.1:14023-19085 GCA_964243385.1 uncultured bacterium
GGTGCGGACCGCCGTCGTCGGCGGCCAGCGAGCCGGACTGGCCGTCGTTGACGTCGTGCCGGACCTGGAGACCGTCGACAGCGACAGCAACGCCGTCGTCGACGACGTCCGCACGGCGGCCCAGCAGGCCGTCGACGGGCCCGTCGGGGTCGCCGGGACCGGCGCGGTCGTGCAGGACTACTTCCGGGCCGTCTACGACAACTTCCCCTACGTCCTGGCGTTGATCGCCGGGATCACGTTCCTGCTGCTCGTGCGGACGTTCCGGTCGCTGCTGCTGCCGATCAAGGCGGTCCTGCTGAACCTGATCTCCCTGGCCGCGGTGTTCGGCGCGGTCGTCTGGTTCTGGCAGGACGGTCACGGCGCCGACGCGGTCTTCGGCGTGTCCCCCACCGGCGCTATCACGTTCTGGCTCCCGGTGATCATCTTCGCGTTCCTGTTCGGGCTGTCGATGGACTACGAGGTGTTCATCCTGGCCCGCCTGCGGGAGGAGTACGACGCCACGGGCTCGGCCGCCCAGGCCGTCGTGACCGGCCTGGGCCGCACCGGACGCCTGGTCACCTCCGCCGCGCTCATCCTGTTCTTCAGCTTCGCCGCTCTCGCGTCCTCGCCCGGCACCGACATCAAGGTCCTGGGCACCGCCCTCGGCGTCGGGATCCTCATCGACGCCACCCTGGTCCGCGCACTGCTCGTCCCGGCACTGGTCAGCCTGTTCGGCCGCTGGAACTGGTGGCTGCCCGCCGGCCTGGCCCGGCTGCTTCGCGTCGCGCCCTCCCCCGTCGCTCCCGCCCGAGCCGAGCCCGACCTGCGCGAACGGCAGCTCAACGCCGTCTGAGCATCGAAGCCTGCTCCACGCGCCGATGGACAGCGCGTACTCCACACCGCCACCGCCAGCCGCGACAGACTGCCGGGTCCGTCGCGCTCACGACGGGCTGCTCACGTATGGAGGCTGAAGGCCGAGCGCGCCCCGGACCAGCGCTGGGATCGTCCTGCTCGCGGAGCCGGCAGCGCACGTGACCCAGCGCGTCAGCCCGTTCGCCGCCACGCACTCACCCGACGGAGGGGATCACCGAGCCGACCACCTCGTACGGCTCCCTGCCTCGGGTCACGCGAGGATGGCGTTGGTGACGGCGGTCTGCTCGGTCAGGACCCCGCCGATGATCTCCTGGGTCTCGTTGATCTGCTCGACGACGACCACGATCTGCGCCAGCGCGACGACGACGGCCTCGACCTGCTCCTGGATGCTCTGCACCTTGGCCTCGACGTCGCCGGTGGCCCGGGCGGTCTTGTTCGCCAGCTGCTTGACCTCGTTCGCGACGACCGCGAAGCCCTTGCCTGCGTCACCGGCGCGGGCCGCCTCGATGGTGGCGTTGAGGGCCAGCAGGTTGGTCTGCGCGGCGATCGTGTGGATGACCTGCACGACCTGCCCGATCTCGGCGCTCGACCGGCCGAGCGCGGCGACGGTCGTGTTGGCGTCTCGGGCCAGCCGCTGTCCGTCGCCGGCCACCGACGTGGCCGACAGGACGTTGCGTTCGACCTCGCCGATCGACGCGACCAGCTCCCGGCCGGCGCTGGCGAGCTGCTCGGTGGCCCGGAACCTGTCCAGGGCCTGCCCGAGCAGGAACGCGGTGTTGCGCAGGGCGTCGGCACGGCCGGGTGACAGCGTGAGGGTCTCGGTGGCGAAGAAGTCCATCGTCCCGACGACCCGCCCGCCTGCCAGGATGGGCAGGCACACCCCGGACCGGACGCCGGCCCGCTGCGCGGCCGGGGCCCGCACGCAGTCCGTCACCTCGGCCAGGTCGGCGACGAACACCAGGTCGCGGGCCCGCCAGGCCCGGCCGGCCAGCCCGACGCCCTCTGCGAACGACGCCTTCAGCGTGATGTCGCGGAACTCCTGACCGGCGGTGCCGGACTCCTGCACGAACCGCAGCACCGGACCGGAGGCGCCGCCGGCCGCCGCGCCGGCGTCCGCCACCCGCCAGAACGACCCGTAGGCCCAGCCGAAACCGGACCGGATGGTGTCCAGTGCCCGGGCCAGCGCGTCCTCGACCGTCGTCGCGGACGACACGTCGCGCAGCACGGCGTTGACGGCGGCCATGTCCCGTCCCGCGTCGGCCTGCCGCTCCGCGGCGCCGACCCGCTCGATCGCCTGGGACACCAGCACGCCGATCCCGCGAAGCGTGTCCAGGCGCTGCTCGGACAGCGCCAGCGTCTCGGTGGCGAAGAAGTCCATCGTGCCGGTAACGACGCCGCTGACGACGATCGGGAAGCACACGCCGCTGCGGACGCCCGCCCGCTGCGCCGCGGGCGCCCGCACGCAGTCCGTCAGCTCGCCCAGGTCGGCGACGAACGCCAGGTCGCGTGCCCGCCAGGCCCGTCCTGACAGCCCGACGCCCTCGCGGAACGACGCCTGCCGGGTGACCTGCCCGAACTCCTCCCCGGCGCTGCCGGACTCCTGCACGAAGCGCAGCGCCTCGATGGTGTCGTCGACCTGCCAGTAGGAGCCGTACGACCAGCCGAACAGCTCCCGCACGGTGTCCAGGGCACGGTTCACCGCTGCCTCGGTCGACTCGGTGTCGGCCAGGGCCCGGACGACGGCGGTGACAGCGTCGACGTTCGCGCGGGCTTCGGCGACCACCTCCGCCTGGGCGTCGGTCTGGTGGGAGCGCTTCCAGCGGGTCATCAGGACTTCCTTCAGTTGTGGCCGTCCGGGTCGGGGGGCGGCAGACGGCGCATCGGCAGACACCTCGCGCCGCTTGAGCGATCGTCGCAGCGCGACGTGCACACGTGCTGCAGCCGGTCACCGACCACTGCTTGCCGGGCCGCGCAGGCCCCCGAGGTGCCGCAACGAACCCTGTTCGCAGGTCGAGCTCCGCTCCCTTCATGAAGCCGGTCCACGGTGTGCTGACGGCGGCGGCTTCAGGTCAGGTCCTGCCGCGCCGACAACGGACCGGTGACCCGAGCCGTCGACGCCGAGCAGGGAACCGACCCCGGCTCCGCGCTGACTCCTGCGTCCCCGAACGCTGCACCTCCCGGCGGGCCGACGCAGGCACTGCCGGCGACCGAGGCCTTCGACGTGGGCGTGGTCGACCAGACCGCGGGGCCCGGTGCGGCGGCGGCGCTGCTGCTGCTGCAGCGGCTGGTCAGCGGACTGAACTCCGGCCTGGACCTGGAGCAGACGCTGACGGCGGTGGTGGGCTGCGTCGTCGCCGGCCTCGGGTTCGGGGTGGCGGTGATCTCGGTCGTCGAGGCGGACGGTGACCTGCGGGTCGCGGCGGTCGCCGGCGATGCGACTGCCCGGCAGGCGCTGCAGGACCAGCGGTCCACTCGGACCGAGTGGGACCGGCTGCTCGCCGTGGGCGAGCCGGTCGGGCCGAGCCGGCTCCTTCGCCTGGTGGACCACCGTCAGGACGGCGCCTGGGACGACGAGGCGATGCCGACCTGGGTCCCGGAGCCGGTCGACGTCGACCGGCCGGCCGGTGACGACCGGGTGACGTGGCATCCGCTGGACGCGCTGTTCGCGCCGCTCACCTCGGCCTCGGCCGGGCTGCTCGGTGTGCTGAGCGTCGACGTGCCGCTGCACGGGCTGCGGCCAGGCGACGACCAGCTCGCTCTGCTGGAGATGTTCGTGCTGCACGCCGCGACCGCGGTCGAGCACGCCCGGCTGCACGGACAGGTCCTCGCCGCGCAGGAGCTCGCCCGCACCGCGCTGGCCGCGCGGCTGCGCGCCGTCGTCGACGCCAGCCCCGCCGCGCTCGTCGAGCTCGACCGGTCCGGCCGGGTCCGGGAGTGGAACCGCGCCGCCGAACAGCTGTTCGGCTACCCGGCGCAGGACCTGCTCGGCCGGCCGCTGCCCCGGCTGGCCGACCGCGACCTGGACGTGCCGCGGCTGCTCGCGCGCCTGAGCGCCGGCGACCGGCTGCCCACGGTCCAGCTGCTCTGCCGGCGCCAGGACGGCGTCGAGATCGACGTCGAGCTGTCCGCCGCCGCCACCCGAGGACCGGACGGCACCGTGCACGGCGTGATGGGACTGATGGTCGACGTCACCGAACGGGTCCAGCTGCAGCACCAGCTCCGGCACCAGGCGACGCACGACACCCTCACCGGCTGCCGAACCGGCTCCTGATCGGCGACCGGCTCCGGCAGATGCTGACCGACGCGGCCGGCAGCACCGGCGTACTGCTGTTCGACCTCGACCGGTTCAAGGAGGTCAACGACACCCTCGGCCATCACCACGGCGACCTGCTGCTGGCCGCCATCGGCCCCCGGCTGGCCCGGGTCCTGCGCCCCGGGGACGTCCTGGGGCGGCTGTCCGGTGACGAGTTCGCCGTCCTGCTCCCCGACCTTGCCGACCTGCAGGCGGCTACGGCGGTCGCCACCAGGGTGCTGCAGGCCCTGCACGAGCCGTTCGACCTGGACGGCGTCGCCGTGGACGTCGAGGCCAGCATCGGCCTGTCCCTCGCCCCGGCCGACGGCACCGACCCCGACCAGCTCATGCGGCACGCCGACGTCGCGATGTACGAGGCCAAGGAGCTCTCCGCCGGCGTCGTCGCCTACCGCCACGACCGCGACAACCGGGCCCCCAGCCGCCTGGCGCTGCTCGGCGACCTGCGCCGCGCGCTGGACGGCGACGAACTCGTCGTGCACTACCAGCCCCAGGTCGACATGGCCAGCCGCCGGCTCTGCGGCCTGGAGGCCCTCGTGCGCTGGCAGCACCCCCAGCGCGGGCTGCTCGCCCCCGACCAGTTCCTGCCCGTCGCCGAGAACACCGGGCTCATCAACCGCCTCACCCTGCGCGTGCTCGACCTCGTCCTGGCCCAGACCCGCCTGTGGCACGACGAGCAGCACGCCGTCCCCGTCGCGGTGAACCTGTCCGCCCGCTGCCTGCACGACCAGCGCCTGCCCGACATCGTCACCGCGGCGCTCGCGCGCCACCAGGTGCCGGCCCACCTGCTGCGCCTCGAGATCACCGAAAGCGCGATCATGAGCGACCCGGCCCGCGCGCTGGACATCCTGCGCCGGCTGTCCGACAGCGGCGTCCGGCTCTCCCTGGACGACTTCGGCA
>CAXTFU010000049.1:0-19072 GCA_964243385.1 uncultured bacterium
CGAGTCCTACGCCGTCACGCTGGTCGCCGCGCTCATCCTCGGCCAGGTCGCGTTCGGCTCCGAGGGCCTGGTCTTCCCGCTCATCGTGCCGGCCATCGGCGTCCTGACGGCGCTCGTCGGCATCTACGGCACCTCGCCGCGCGACACCGACCGCAACGGCATGAACGCCATCAACCGCGGCTTCTTCCTGTCCGCCGTGGTCTCGGCGGTGCTCGTCGCGGTCGCCGCGTTCCTGTACCTGCCCGGCAGCTTCGCCGAGCTGCGCGGCGGCACCGAGTCCGACAGCGATCCGCGCCTGGTCGCCATCGGCTCGGTGATCATCGGCATCGTGCTGGCCAGCCTCATCCAGGTGCTCACCGGCTACTTCACCGAGACCAACCGCAAGCCGGTGCAGGAGATCGGCAAGAGCTCGCTCACCGGCCCGGCCACCGTCATCCTCGCCGGCATCTCGGTCGGCCTCGAGTCGGCGGTCTACTCCGCACTGCTCATCGGCGGCGCCGTCTACGCGGCGTTCCTGCTCGGCGGCGGCTCGACGATCGTCGCGCTGTTCGCGGTCGCCCTCGCCGGTACGGGCCTACTCACGACCGTCGGCGTCATCGTCGCGATGGACACCTTCGGCCCGGTCAGCGACAACGCCCAGGGCATCGCGGAGATGTCCGGCGAGGTCACCGAGGAGGGCGCGCTCGTCCTCACCAGCCTGGACGCCGTCGGCAACACCACCAAGGCCATCACCAAGGGCATCGCCATCGCGACCGCGGTGCTCGCCGCCACGGCGCTGTTCGGGTCGTTCCGGGCCGAGGTCGGCCGTGCGCTCGAGACCGCCGGCCGCAGCGCCGACGACTTCTCGCTGTCGATCGAGAAGCCGAACCTGCTGTTCGGCCTGATCATCGGCGCGGCCGTGGTGTTCCTGTTCTCCGGCCTGGCCATCCAGGCGGTGTCCCGCGCCGCGGGCCGCGTGGTGTTCGAGGTGCGCGAGCAGTTCCGCACCAAGCCCGGGATCATGGACTACACCGAGAAGCCGGACTACGGGCGCGTCGTCGACATCTGCACCAAGGACTCGCTGCGCGAGCTCGCGACGCCCGGCCTGCTCGCCGTCCTGTCGCCGATCGCCGTCGGCTTCGCGCTCGGCTACCAGCCGCTCGGCGCGTTCCTCGCCGGCGCCATCGCGGCGGGCGTGCTCATGGCGGTGTTCCTGTCCAACTCCGGTGGGGCCTGGGACAACGCCAAGAAGCTCGTCGAGGACGGCACGCACGGCGGCAAGGGCTCCCCGGCGCACGAGGCGACCATCATCGGCGACACCGTCGGTGACCCGTTCAAGGACACCGCCGGTCCGGCGCTCAACCCGCTGCTCAAGGTCATGAACCTCGTGGCGCTGCTCATCGCCCCGACCGTCGTGCAGTACGGCATCGGCGACGACGCGAACCTCGCCGTCCGCTTCGTCGTCGCCGCGCTCGCCATCGCCGGGATCGTGACCGCGGTGACGATCAGCAACCGGCGCAGCGTGTCCGGTGCCGTCGAGATCGCGGAGGCGAGCAGCATCCCCACGCACGAGGGCAGCTCCACCCGCGTCTGACGGCAGGCGCCTCGCCGCCTGCCCGACCCGCCACCCCGCACGCACCTTCGCCGGACCCGTCCGGTGCAGGGTGCGGCGGGGTGGCGGCGTTCGCGGGCCCTGACGGCAGGCGGCTGGTCCGCGCGCGCTCCCGTCGACGCGCCGGTTAGCGTCGGCGCTGTGACCGGGACCGAGACGCGCCGCCTGCCCGACCCGGACGCCCTGCTCGCCGACGCCCCGCTGGTGTGGGCGGCGCTGGCGGCGGCGGGCTGGTCGGCCGCCGCCCTGGACGACCTGCTCGGGACGACGGCCCGCACCCACCTCGACCGCGACGAGCTGGCGCCGCTGCTGCGGCGCACCGACGGCGGGTCGGCCCTCGAGGTGCTCGCCCGGCTGTTCGTCGTGGGCGCCGGCGTCGACCTCAAGCAGGCGCGCGCCGCGGGCGTCCCGGAGAGCTGGCTGGTCCCGGACGGGTACGACGTCGGCGCGGCGGTGCGCCTGCAGCCCGTGGTGCACGGGGGCGTCGAGGTGCTCGTCGCGCACGACCCGGGCCGGGCCGCGGACGGCGTGCACCCCGAGCAGGTGCTGGGCGTCGGCGCCGCGAGCCTGACCCTCGCCGCCGCGACCCCGCGCGCGAACGTCGGCCGCACCCTGGACCTCGGCGCCGGCTCCGGCATCCAGGCGCTGCTCGCCGAGGACCACAGCAGCACCGTCGTCGCCACCGACGCGAACGCCCGGGCCAGCGCCTACACGCGGCTGTCGGCGGCGCTGAACGGCCAGGTGCTCGACGTGCGCACCGGTGACCTGCTGCAGCCGGTGCGGGGCGAGCTGTTCGACCTGGTCGTGAGCAACCCGCCGTTCGTGATCGGGCCGCAGAACACCGACGACGCCGCTCGGTACTCCTACCGCGACGGCGGGCGCGACGGCGACGACCTGTGCCGCTCGCTCGTCACCGAGCTGCCGCGTCACCTGGCCGAGGACGGCACCGCGGTGCTGCTCGCGAACTGGCTGCACGTCGAGGGGGAGGACGGCGACGCCCGAGTGCAGTCGTGGTTCGGGGCGGACGTCGACGGCTGGGTGGTGCAGCGCGAGCTCGTCGGGCCGGAGGACTACGTCACCGCGTGGCTGCGCGACACCGACGAGGGCAGCCGGTTCGGCGAGCTGTACGACAGCTGGCTCGACTGGTTCGCGCTGCGGCGGGTGGAGGCCGTCGCCTTCGGCGTGCTGGCGCTGCGCCGCGGGTCCGGACGGGTGCACCTCGACGACGTCCCGCAGCCGGTGTCGCCGGCCTGGGGTGACGAGGTCCCCGCCTTCTTCGCCCGCCAGGACGCCCTGGACCGCGGCGTGCTGTCGACCGCCTGGCGGCTGCGCGACGACGTCCGGCTGCACCAGGTCGCCCACCGCACCGAGGAGGGCTGGGTCGCCGAGGCGCAGCTGCTGCAGCAGGAGCGCGGGCTGCGCTGGTCCGGCGGCGTCGACGTGTACGGCGCGACGCTGCTCGCCGGCTGCGACGGCAGCCGCCGGCTCGGCGACCTGCTGGCGGTCCTGGCGAGCAGCGCCGGCATCTCCGTGGCCGAGGCCGCCGAGCAGGTCCTGCCCGTCGTCGAGCGCCTCGTCGAGCAGGGGTTCCTCGTCCCCTGACCCGCCTCAGTCCTGGCGCGCGGCCGCGATCCGCCCGGCGTACCAGGCGAAGCTGTCCTTCCTGATCCGCTGCTGGGTGGCGACGTCGACGTGCACGAGGCCGAAGCGCCTGCTGTACCCGTAGGACCACTCGAAGTTGTCGAGCAGCGACCAGGCGAGGTAGCCGCGCACGTCGGCGCCCTGCTCGCGCGCCTGCAGGACGGCGTCGACGTGGTCGCGCAGGTAGCTCGTCCGCTCGACGTCCTCGACCCGCCCGTCGGGGGTGACGACGTCGTCGTAGGCCGCGCCGTTCTCGGTGACGAGCAGCGGGACGCCCGGGTGCTCGCGGTGCAGCCGCAGCAGCAGCTCGGTCATGCCGGTCGCGTCGACCGGCCAGCCCATCGCGGTGTACGGGCCGGGCGAGGCCGGGAACTCGACGTCGTCGCAGCCGACCCAGGGCGAGGCGCCCTGCGCGTGCCCGTCGGCGGTGGCGCGGGGGGACGCGCCGTCCCAGCGGCCGGCCACGGTGGGGCTGTAGTAGTTGACGCCGAGGACGTCGAGCGGCGCGGCGATCGTGCGCTCGTCGCCGGCGCGGACGAACGACCAGTCGGTGACGGCCGCCGTGTCGGCCAGCAGGTCGGCGGGGTAGCCGGCGCCGAGCACCGGGTCGAGGAACACCCGGTTGGCGACCGCGTCGACCTGGCGGACGGCGTCGGCGTCGGCGGCCGAGGTCGTCGCCGGGCGCACGTGGTGCAGGTTGAGCGTGATCGAGTGCTGCGCGCCGGCGCTGACGACGCTGCGCAGGGCGGCGTTGGCCAGGCCGTGGCCGAGGTTGAGGTGGTGCGCGGCGGCCAGCGCCGCGGCCGGCTCGGTGCGTCCGGGGGCGTGCACCCCGGCGGCGTAGCCGAGGAACGCCGAGCACCACGGCTCGTTCAGCGTCGTCCAGGTGTGGACCCGGTCGCCGAGCAGGCGCCCGGCCCGCTCGGCGTACGCGGCGAAGCGCTCGGCCGTGTCGCGCACGGGCCACCCGCCGGCGTCCTCGAGCTCCTGCGGGAGGTCCCAGTGGTACAGCGTCACGATCGGCGCGATGCCCGCCTCGAGCAGGGCGTCGACGAGCCGGGCGTAGAAGTCGGCGCCCGCCGGGTTGACCGTCGACCCGCCGCCGGGGAGCAGGCGCGACCACGAGATCGAGAACCGGTAGGCGTCGATGCCCAGCTCGTGCATGAGGGCGACGTCCTCGGGCCAGCGGCGGTAGTGGTCGGCGGCGACCGCCCCGGTGTCGCCGTGCAGCACCTTGCCGGGGGTGGCGCTGAACGTGTCCCAGATGCACGGCGTCCGGCCGTCGGCCGAGGCGGAGCCCTCGATCTGGTACGCCGCCGTGGCGGCGCCCCACTGGAAGCTCACGACGGGCCGGACGGACGGTGGCTGCGGCTCACGGGACGCGCTCCTCGGTGCGGTGGCGGCTGTGGCGAGCCAGATCACACCATGCGTGGGAGCGCTCCCACAAGCCTGCGTCAGCCTGCCGGCGGGCGCCCGGTGCCCTCCGGGACGGCCGGGACGGCACCCAGGCCGGCGGGCAGTCCCAGGCCGGCGGGCAGTCCCGGCTCGACGGCGTCCTGACTGCTGCCGGACGGGACGTCCCTCGGCAGGCGCAGGCAGGCCAGCGTCCCGAGCAGGACGGCGGCGGCGATCGCGAGGAACGCGCTGTCGACGCCGCCGAGGCGCACGGCAGCCGGGACAGCAGGTTGCCCGCCATGCCGCCGAGCGCCACCGCGAGCGACATGGCCGAGACGGCGGTCGCCCGGTGCTGCGCCGTCACCCGGCCGTGCAGCACGGTCGACAGCAGCGGCCAGCCGGCGCCGTGACCGACGTAGTAGGCCGCGAAGGCGACGGCGGCGACGGGCAGGTCCGCGACGGCGAGGACGGCGAGGCCGGCCGCCGAGACGACGGTGAGCATCGCGAGCGCGGCGCGCGTCGAGCCGCGCAGCCGCCGGCGCAGCCAGGTGCCGGCGAGTGCGGCGACCGCGGCGAGCGCGAAGGCCGTCGCGAGCACGGTGCCGTAGACGGCCGCGCCGTCGCCGGTGTCGCCGGCGAGGTCGGCGAAGCGGCCCGGGCCGAGCAGCTCGCAGGCGACGAGGCCGGCACCGCCGAGCGCCGTGAGCAGCAGCACCAGGCGCATCGGGCCGTCGGTGACCGACAGCCGCACGGCGCCGCCGACGGTCGCGGGGACGGCCCGCACGCCCTCGAGCAGCGCCGCCCGGGCGCTGACCCTGCGCGGCGGGCGCGCCTCGGACAGCAGCCGGACGACCGCGGCCACGTGCAGCAGTCCCAGCACCGCGGCGACGCCGAAGGGGAGGGCGAGCGCGTCGGCGCCATCCACGGCCAGCAGGTCGCCGAGCAGCCCGGGCAGCAGGCCGCCGACGACCGCGCCGATCGCCAGCCCGCCGCCGTCCGCGGCGGAGTGCCGAGCGAGACCCGGGGCGACGTCGGCGCCGGGCTCGAGCGCGTGGACCGTGTCGACGTACCAGGCCTCGAGCGGCCCGGAGTCGAGGGTGCGCCCGAGCCCGAGCAGCAGCACGGCGACCAGGAAGTGCCCGAAGCTCGTCGCGACGAGCATGACCAGGCACGAGCAGACGTGCAGGGCAGCCCCGGCCAGGACCACCGGACGGCGGCCGAAGACGTCCGCGAGCCCGCCGGTCGGCAGCTCGAGGACGATGACGACGACGCCGTGGACGGCGAACAGCAGGCCGACCTGTCCGAGCGTCAGCCCGCGGGCCTGCGCGAGCAGGACGGTGATGGGCGTGGTGAGGCCGACCGGCAGCCACCGCAGCGCCGTGAGCAGGACGAGCCGCCGCGTCGCCGAGCGGACCGTTGCCGGCGCGCTCACGTCGGCCACTCCTGCAGCGGCACGACGTCGACGAGCACCGCGACGAGCTCGGTGCCGTCCGCCGGCGTCTTGGTCGGGTGCTGAGCCGCCCACCGGTCGACGACGGCGCCGAGCTCCTCGGCGAGCTGCCTGGCCTGGGCGGGGCTCAGCCGCAGGGCGTGGTCGCTGAGCGAGGACGCCCCGGCCCAGTCGGGGCCGAGGTCGGCGCGCTGCTCCCACCAGCCCTGCAGCACGCGGCCGTGGCCGGACAGCTGCAGCAGCGTCATCTCGTCCTGCACCTCCTGGCCGCCCTCCTGCGACAGGACGTCGCCGGCCTCCCAGCTCGTCACGCGGTGCCGCGCGCGCCACCAGCGCTCGCGGCCGGTGCCGTGGCCGGGCAGCTCCTCGACGAAGCCCCACGCCGCGAGCTGGCGCAGGTGGTAGCTCGTCGACCCGCTGCTCTCGCCGACGCGCTGGCCGAGCAGGGTGGCGGTCGACGGCCCGTCCAGGCGCAGCAGGCCCAGCAGGCGGTTGCGCAGGGGGTGCGACAGCGCGCGCAGCGCACGCACGTCGGTGACCTCGACGGACGGCTCGAGAGGCGGCAGCTCGGCGGGCATGCGCCGGACGGTAGACCTGCCAACAGACCTTTGCCAAGAACTCTTGGCAGTCGACGGGCGTCGCGTGCCGACGGCCGATCGGCGCAGCGCCCGGGTCCGCAGGCGTCGGCGGCGCCCGGACCACCCGGGCGCCGCTCAAGGTCGTCCCCGGCGCGGTCGACACGACCGCATGGACCGCGACACGACTCCCGCCGGAGCCGACCAGACGACGCCCGACCCGTCGACGCCGCCGGGAGCGCTGTCCGGGCTGCCGCCGCGCCGTCCGGTCGAGTTCGACGTCGCCACCGGCTCGCTCGTCATCGACGGCGTGCTGCAGAGGCGCGTGCGCGGCGGCTCCGACGAGCAGGTCTACGAGGCCTACCTGTCGCTGCTCTACTCCGTGCGCGGCGCCCGCCGGGGGCAGGAGATCCCGCTGCGCGCGAGCGACGTCGAGGCGCTGCTGGCCGTCGTCGGCGACGACCCGGAGCACATCGAGCAGCGGCTGGTCGAGCTCATGCACTGCACCGGCGAGGAGGCCGCCCTGCTGCGCCGGGTGCTCCTGCGCCACCGGGTGCTGGCCTCCGCCGTCGGCGCTGCCGCCGGGCTGTCCCTCGTGGCGCTGGTGGCCGTGGGCGGACCGTCCGCGGCCTCGTCGCCGGGCGGCGGGTCGTCGTCGTCGGTCACCGTGACCGACTCGGACACCGACGCGAGCACCAGCCCGAGCACCAGCCCGACTGCCGGCGAGCTGTCCGGGACGACCTCGTCGCGCAGCACCGACCCCCGCACCGACGCCGAGGTCGCCGAGGCCGAGCAGGTCCTGCCCGCGCCGGTCGGGGCCGACGAGGTCGCCGACCAGGGTGACGAGGCGCAGCCGGACGCCGACGCGCTGTTCGTGCCGGAGGCCGAGCCGACCTCGCCCGCGGACGGCGAGCTGTCCGACGCGCAGCCGTAGCGGCGGGACGCTCGTCCCGGGAGCCGACCGCGAGCGGAAGGGTCGCCGCGCGGCCTGCGGTTACCGTCTGTCGGGAGCGCCGGGGCGCAGCCCGTGGCGCACGCAGCGACAACAGCCTGGAGAACCGTGCCCGACACCGAGACCACGACCGCCTCGACCGAGGCGACCGCCGCCCTGGGCGCACCAGGCAAGGGACGGCGCAGGACGGGCACGACCGGCACCCGCCTGGTGATCGTCGAGTCGCCGCGCAAGGCGAAGATGATCTCGGGCTTCCTGGGTGCCGGCTACATCGTCGAGAGCTCGATCGGCCACATCCGCGACCTGCCGCGCAACGCCGGCGACGTCCCGGCCAGCCACAAGGGCGAGGCCTGGGCCCGCCTCGGCGTCGACGTCGACCACGAGTTCCACACCCTCTACGTCGTCCCGCCGGACAAGAAGGCCCAGGTCGCCAAGCTCAAGGACCTGCTGAAGGGCGCGGACGAGCTCTACCTCGCGACCGACGAGGACCGCGAGGGCGAGGCCATCGCGTGGCACCTGCTCGAGACGCTGAAGCCGAAGGTGCCGGTGCACCGGATGGTGTTCCACGAGATCACCGCCTCGGCGATCCAGCACGCGGTCGAGACGCCGCGCGAGCTCGACCGGGCGCTCGTCGACGCGCAGGAGACCCGCCGCGTGCTCGACCGTCTCTACGGCTACGAGGTCAGCCCCGTGCTGTGGAAGAAGGTCATGCCGAAGCTGTCGGCTGGCCGCGTGCAGTCGGTGGCGACCCGCGTCGTCGTGACCCGCGAGCGCGAGCGCATGGCGTTCCGGCAGGCCGAGTACTGGGACCTCGAGGGCCACTTCCTGGCCGCGGCCGACCCGAGCGACCCGACGGCGCCCCGCAAGCTCACCGCCGGGCTGCACAGCCTGGACGGCAGGCGGATCGCGACCGGCGGCAGCTTCGAGCAGACCACGGGGCGGCTCAAGGACAGTGCGGACGTCGTCCTGCTCGACGAGGCGGGCGCCCGCGCGCTGGCCGAGCGGCTGCGTGACGCGTCGTTCACCGTCCGCTCGACCGACGAGAAGCCCTACACGCGCAAGCCCTACGCGCCGTTCATGACCTCGACGCTGCAGCAGGAGGGCGGCCGCAAGCTCCGCTTCTCCGCGCAGCGGGTGATGCAGACGGCGCAGCGGCTGTACGAGAACGGCTACATCACCTACATGCGCACCGACAGCAGCAACCTGTCGGAGACGGCGGTGAACGCCGCCCGCACGCAGGCCCGCGAGCTGTACGGCCCGGAGTACGTGCCGGACGCCCCGCGCCGCTACGCCGGCAAGGTGAAGAACGCGCAGGAGGCGCACGAGGCCATCCGTCCGTCCGGCGACGTCTTCCGCACGCCGGGCGAGCTCGCCCGCGAGCTGTCCGGCGACGAGCTGCGCCTGTACGAGCTCATCTGGCAGCGCACGGTCGCGAGCCAGATGCAGGACGCCCGCGGCGTCACCGCGTCGATCCGCCTGGGCGCCGTGACGAGCGACGGGCAGGACGCCGAGTTCAGCGCCACCGGCCGCGTGCTCACGTTCCCCGGCTTCCTGCGGGCCTACGTCGAGAGCACGGACGACGACGAGGCGTCCGAGCAGGACGACGCCGAGCGCCGCCTGCCCCGCGTCAGCCGCGGCGACGCGCTCGACGTCGACTCGCTGGACCCCCAGGGCCACACGACGAGCCCGCCCGCGCGCTACACCGAGGCCTCGCTGGTGAAGCGCCTCGAGGAGCTCGGCATCGGCCGGCCGAGCACCTACGCGAGCATCATCACGACGATCCAGGACCGCGGCTACGTCTGGAAGAAGGGCTCCGCCCTCGTCCCGACGTGGCTCGCGTTCGCGGTCGTGAACCTGCTCGAGCAGCACTTCGACCGGCTCGTCGACTACGGCTTCACCGCCTCGCTCGAGGACGACCTCGACGTCATCGCCGGCGGCGAGGGCAACAGCGTCGAGTGGCTCAGCCGCTTCTACTTCGGCTCCGCCGACGGCAAGGAGGGCGGCCTGGCCCGCCAGGGCGGCCTCAAGGCGATCATCGGCAAGAACCTCGACGAGATCGACGCCCGGGCGATCAGCACCATCCCGATCGGACGGGCCGACGACGGCCGCGACGTCGTCGTCCGCGTCGGCCGCTACGGCCCGTACGTGCAGGTCGGCGAGGACGGCTCGGAGGAGCAGCAGAAGGCGTCGCTGCCCGACGAGCTCGCGCCGGACGAGCTCACCGTCGAGAAGGCCGTCGAGCTGGCCGCGGCGCCCTCGGGCGACCGGGTGCTCGGCACCGACCCGACCACCGGCTACGACGTCGTGGCCAAGGCGGGCCGGTACGGGCCGTACGTGTCGCTGACGATGCCGGAGGGCTCGAAGGACAAGCCCCCGACGGCGTCGCTGTTCAAGACGATGGACCTCGACACGATCACCCTCGAGCAGGCGCTGAAGCTGCTCACCCTGCCCCGGGTGCTCGGCGCGGCCGAGGACGGCGAGGAGGTCGCGGCGCTCAACGGCCGCTACGGCCCGTACGTCAGCAAGGGCAAGGAGTCGCGGTCGCTCGACAGCGAGGACAAGCTGTTCGAGATCACCCTCGACGAGGCGCTCGCCCTGCTCGCGCAGCCCAAGCAGTACGGGCGCAAGGCCGCCGCGCCGAAGCCGCCGCTCAAGGAGCTCGGCGTCGACCCGGTCAGCGGCGCGCCGATGGTCGTCAAGGAGGGCCGCTTCGGCCCGTACGTCACCGACGGCGAGACGAACGCCAGCCTGCGCAAGGGCGACGCGCCCGAGTCGCTGACCGACGAGCGGGCCAGCGACCTGCTCGCCGAGCGCCGCGCCCGCGACCCGGCACCGAAGAAGAAGGCAGCCGCCAAGAAGGCCCCGGTCAAGAAGGCGGTCGCGAAGAAGGCGCCGGCGAAGAAGGCCGCGGCGAAGAAGGCACCGGCCGCGAAGAAGGCGCCGTCGGCTGCCCGGAAGCCCACGGCCGAGGACGCGTAGCGCACCCGTCGTCCCACCACCCCGCTCGAACCGTCCGCCCGGCTGCGGCTGCGACTGACGCACGGTTCGAGCGGGGTGGTGGGGGACGTCACGGACGGCGACGCGGGGGGCCGCTCCTGAGGGCCGGCTGGACCTCCGGCACGTAGCCTGGCCACCGTGAGCACTCCCGGTCCGATGCCCGTCCCGGAGCCGCTCCCCGCGCCCCCGCAGGCGGTCCCGCTGGCCGGGCGCGGACCACGGGCGGTGCTGCGCCTGACCTCGTTCCGCAAGCTCTACACGGCCCTTGTGCTGTCGAGCTTCGGCGACTGGCTCGGCTTCCTGGCCACCACGGCGCTCGCGACGCAGCTCGTCGACTCCTTCGAAGGCAAGGCGTACGCGACCGGTGGCGTGCTGGTGTTCCGGCTGCTCCCGGCGGTGCTGTTCGGGCCGCTCGCGGGCGCGTTCGCCGACCGCTGGGACCGCCGGACCACGATGGTGTGCAGCGACCTGCTGCGCTTCCTGCTGTTCCTGTCGATCCCGATCGTCGGCTCGGTGGCCGACCGCAGCGCCGCGCTGGTGCACCTGCTGGTCGCGTCGTTCCTCATCGAGACGGTCAGCCTGTTCTGGATCCCGGCCAAGGAGGCGTCGGTCCCGAACATCGTCGGGCCCGAGCGCCTGGAGGGCGCCAACCAGCTGACGCTCATCGCGACGTACGGCTCGGCGCCCGTCGCCGCGGTCGTCTTCGGGCTGCTGAGCCTGGTGTCGCGGGCGCTCGGCAACGGCGTCGAGTACTTCGAGACCGGGCCGGTCGACCTGGCGCTGTACGTCAACGCCGCGACGTTCCTGTTCGCCGCGGTCACCGTCGCCCGCCTCGACATCCCGGGCGGACCGCGCCGGCTCAAGGGCGACCCCGACCGCAAGACGATCCTCGTCAGCCTGCGCGAGGGCATCTCGTTCATGGGCAGCACGCCGCTCGCCCGCGGCCTGCTCGTCGGGATGCTCGGCGCGCTCGCCGCCGGCGGGGCGATCATCGCGCTGGGGCGGCTGTTCGCCGAGTCGGTGCTGGCCGGCGGCGACGCGGCGTACGCGCTGCTGTTCGGCGCGATCTTCCTCGGCATCGCCCTCGGCGTGGCCCTCGGCCCGCGGGCGCTCGGCGACCTGTCGCGCCGCCGGGTGTTCGGCCCGTCGATCGTCGGGGCGGGCGCGGCGCTGGTGTTCATGTCGCTGGTGCCGAACCTGTTCCTGGCCACCGTCGCGACGGTGCTGGTCGGCGCCTTCGCGGGCGTCGCCTACGTCGTCGGGCTGACGCTGCTCGGCCTCGAGATCGACGACGAGATGCGCGGCCGCATGTTCGGCCTCGTGCAGTCGCTCATGCGCATCGACCTGCTGCTGGTGACCGCGACGACGCCCTTCCTGGCCGGCTGGATCGGCGTGCGCGAGGGGCCGCTCGGCGTCAGCGTGAACGGCGTGTCGGTGGTGCTGCTCGTCGGCGGGCTGCTGGCCGTGCTGGTCGGGCTGGTCTCCTACCGGCAGATGGACGACCGGTGGGGCGTGCCGCTGCGCCGCGACCTCGCCCGGCGGCTGGCCCGCAAGGACACCGCCCGCGCGCACCCCGGCCACTTCGTGGCGCTGGAGGGCGGCGAGGGCGCGGGCAAGTCGACCCAGCTGGCGCTGCTCGAGACCTGGCTGCGCGAGCGCGGCCACGACGTCGTCGTCACCCGCGAGCCCGGCGCGACGCCGGTCGGCCGCCGGGTGCGCGAGTTGCTGCTCGACCCGAGCACCCGGCTGTCGCCGCGCGCCGAGGCGCTGCTGTACGCCGCCGACCGGGCGCAGCACGTCGCCGAGGTCGTCCGGCCGGCCCTCGCGCGCGGCGCGGTCGTGCTGACCGACCGCTACGTCGACAGCTCGCTGGCCTACCAGGGCGCCGGGCGGGCGCTGTCGCGCGACGAGGTCGGCCGGCTGTCGAAGTGGGCGACCGAGGGGCTGCTGCCCGACCTCGTCGTGCTGCTCGACGTCGACCCGGTCGTCGGCCTGCGCCGCGCGGGCGACGCCCCGGACCGCATCGAGGGCGAGTCGCTCGCCTTCCACCAGCGGGTGCGCGAGGGCTTCCTCGAGCTCGCCGGGCACGACCGCGACCGCTACCTGGTCGTGGAGGCGGACGCTCCGCCGGAGCAGGTGCACGAGCGCGTCCGCGCCCGCCTCGGCGAGCTGCTGCCCGCGGCGACGTCGGTCCCGGTGACCGGCGCGCGGGCGTGACGGTGTTCGCCGACCTCGTCGGCCAGGACAGCGTCGTCGCCCAGCTGCAGGCGGCCGTCGGCGGGGCCGCGCGGCTGCGCGCCGGCGAGCCCGAGGGCGGCGGCGGCATGACGCACGCCTGGCTGTTCACCGGGCCACCCGGCTCGGGCCGCTCGATCGCTGCGAAGGCCTTCGCCGCGGCGCTGCAGTGCGCGCACGGCGTCGGGTGCGGGCACTGCGTGCCGTGCACCCAGGTGCTGCACGGCGCGCACCCCGACGTCGCGGTGATCGTCCCGGAGGGCCTGTCGATCAGCGTCCGCGACGCCCGCCGCATCATCCTGCGCTCGGCGCACGCCCCGACGCTCGGCCGCTGGCAGGTGACGCTCATCGAGGACGCCGACCGGCTGACCGACGACGCGTCCAACGCGCTGCTCAAGGCGCTCGAGGAGCCGCCGCCGCACAGCGTGCTGCTGCTGTCGGCGCCGAGCGCCGAGGACCTGCTGCCGACGATCCGCTCGCGCTGCCGGCTGGCGCGCCTGCGCACGCCGCCGTCCGACGCGGTCGCGCGGGTGCTCGTCGAGCGCGACGGCGTCGACCCGGCGATGGCGGCCTTCGCGGCGCAGGCGGCCCAGGGCCACATCGGCCGTGCGAAGCGGCTGGCCACCGACGAGCAGGCGCGGCGCGAGCGCCGCGACGTGCTCGCGCTGCCGCGGTCGCTGCAGGGCGTCGGCTCGGCGCTGACCGCCGCCGCCGACCTCGTCGACGCGGCCAAGGAGGAGGCGGCCCGCCTCACCACCGGGCGCGACGCCGCCGAGAAGGAGTCGCTGTCGACCGCGCTCGGCGTCGGCGCCACCGGCAAGGGCGTCACCGGCGCGCGGGGCAGCGCCGGGGCGCTCAAGGAGCTCGAGCGGACGCAGAAGAGCCGCGGCACGCGCACCCAGCGCGACGCCCTCGACCGCGCCCTGGTCGACCTCGCCGCGTTCTACCGCGACGTCCTGCAGCTTCAGCTCGGGACGGGCAGCGAGCTCGTGCACGGCGACCTCGTCGAGCAGTCCGGCGCCATCGCCCGCGCCACGACGGCCGCCTCCACGCTGCGCCGCATCGACGCCGTGCTGGCCTGCCGCGAGGCCCTCGACGCCAACGTCGCCCCGCTGCTCGCCGTCGAGGCGATGGCGCTGACCCTGCGCACCGGCTGACGCGACCCGGCCGAGGCGACCCGGCCGGACAGCCCGCTAGACTCGTCCGCGCACCACGCCGCCTTAGCTCAGTCGGTAGAGCACCTCACTCGTAATGAGGTTGTCCGGAGTTCGATTCTCCGAGGCGGCTCCACACGCACGTCGACCGTCCCGCAACACCGTCCTGCCGGGAGTCGCGTGCCCCTCACCGTCGTCACGGGTGGCGGCCGCGGCATCGGCGCCGCGACCGCGCTGCACCTCGCCGCGCTCGGCCACGACCTGGTCGTCGGCTACGAGCGCGACCGCGACGGCGCCGAGCGGGTCGTCGCGGCAGCCCGCGCGGCAGGGGTGCGCGCCGAGGCGGTGGCGGGCGACGTCGCGGACCCCGACGCCGTGGACGGGCTGTTCGACGCTGCAGCTGCCCTCGGGACCGTGACCGGCCTGGTGAGCTGCGCCGGGCTGACCGCCCACCCTCGGCGACCTCGCCGACACGCCCGTCGACGTCGTGCGGCGGGTGCTCGACGTCAACCTGCTCGGGGCGGTGCTGTGCGCCCGGCGCGCGGCGCAGGTCATGTCGACCGCGCGGGGCGGATCCGGCGGCGCGATCGTGCACGTGTCGTCCGCCGCCGCGACGCTGGGCGCGCCGCACGAGTACGTCCACTAGGCCGCCGCCAAGGCGGGCGTCGAGGCGCTGACCGTCGGGCTGGCTCAGGAGCTCGCCGGTCAGGGCGTGCGGGTCAACGCCGTCGCGCCGGGGCTCGTGCGCACCGGCATCCACGCCGCGGCGGGCGATCCCGACCGCCTCGCGCGCGTGGTGCCGCGCATCCCGCTGGGCCGCGTCGGCGAGCCCGACGAGATCGCCCCCGCCATCGCCTGGCTGCTCGGTCCCGCGGCCGGCTACGTCACCGGTGCGGTGCTGCGCGTCGCCGGAGGGCTGTAGCGGGCACGGCGGTCAGAGCAGGACGTCGCGCGCCAGCCGCAGGATGAGCGCGACCACGACGACGACGAAGACCTTGCGCACCCAGGCGCTGCCCCGCCGGATCGCGAGCCGCGTGCCGAGCTGGCTGCCCAGCAGGTTCGAGGCGGCCATCGCGGCGCCGAGGGCCCACAGCACGTGGCCGCCGGCGGCGAACAGCGCCAGCGCGGCGAGGTTCGTCATCGTGTTGACGACCTTCGCCGTCGCGCTGGCGTGCAGGAACGACAGGCCGACCGCGCCGACGAGCAGGAAGACCAGGAAGCTGCCGGTGCCCGGTCCGACGAAGCCGTCGTAGAAGCCGATCAGGCCGCCACCGGCCACGGCGACGGCCCGCTGGGCGCCGGCGGACAGGCGCAGCGCCTCGACCTCACCGAGCGCGGGCGTGCGCAGCGTGTACGCGAGGACCGCGACCAGCGCGACGAGCACCACCGGCTCGAGCACGTCGCTGCCGACCCGCGTGGCGAGCAGCGCCCCCGCGCCGGAGCCCACGAAGGCGGCCGCCGCCATCGTGGCGGCCGTCCGCCGGTCGACCGTCGTGCGCCGGGCGTAGGTGACCGCCGCCGAGCCGGTGCCGACGACCGAGGCCAGCTTGTTCGTGCCGAGCAGCGCGACGACCGGGACCTGCGGCAGCACGACGAGCAGCGCCGGCAGCTGCACCAAGCCGCCCCCGCCGACGATCGCGTCGATCGCGCCGGCGAGCAGGGCGAACAGGCACAGCAGGACGGCGTCGCCGAGTGCGACGTCCACAGCGCTCCTCCTCCGGCGCGGCGTCCGGGGCGAGCGGCCGGGGGCGCGGGACCTGCGGGCGGCTACTCGCCGGGCGGCGGCGCGACCTCGTCGAGCTGGCGGTCGGTGGCGCGGCGGTTCGGCGAACCGGAGTTGTCCACCGCGGACGGGTCCTGGCGCAGCCGCTCGCGGGAGGCGACCACCTCGGCCTCGGCCTCCTCGCGGCCCACCCAGTTCGCGCCCTCGACGCTCTTGCCGGGCTCGAGGTCCTTGTAGACCTCGAAGAAGTGCTGGATCTCGAGCTGGTCGAACTCGCTCACGTCGCCGATGTCCTGCAGGTGGTCCTGCCGCGGGTCGCCGACCGGCACGCACAGCAGCTTCTCGTCCGGGCCGGCCTCGTCGGTCATGCGGAACATGCCGAGGGCCCGGACGCGGATGAGGCAGCCGGGGAAGGTCGGCTCGTCGAGCAGGACGAGGGCGTCCAGCGGGTCGCCGTCGCCGCCGAGGGTGTCCTCCACGAAGCCGTAGTCGGCCGGGTAGCTCGTCGAGGTGAACAGCCGCCGGTCCAGCCGGATGCGGCCGCTGTGGTGGTCCATCTCGTACTTGTTGCGCTGCCCCTTGGGGATCTCGATGGTGACGTCGAACTCCACTGGGGGGTCTCCTCGGGTCGGTCGGTCGGCCGCTCGGCCTGCGGTCGCGTCCGCCCTAGTCTCGCGCACGGGGTGGGGCCCCGGTCGGGAGGCCCGGGGTCGGTGGGCCGGGGCGAGCAGGAGGGCGGTGTCGTGAGGACCACGCAGCGCGGTCGGACCGTGCTCGTCGGGCTCGCCGCGGCGGTGCTCGCCGGCGGCGCCGTCGCCGCTGTCACGCTGGACGAGCCGGCCCGCCCCGGGACGGCGGCGCCCGCGGTGTCGGCCGCGCCGTCCCCGTCGCCCTCGCCCGTCGCGCGGGCCGACCTGCTGCCCGACGCGGGCGACGGGGCCGCGCCCACGGCGTCCGGGGTGCAGGCGGCGGTCGCGGCGGCGCTCGCCGACCCGGTGCTCGCCGGCGGGCTCGCGGTGTCGGTCGTCGACGCCGAGACCGGCGAGGCCGTCTACGAGCGGTCGGCCGAGACGCCGGTCCTGCCGGCGTCGACCGCCAAGATCGCCACCGCGCTCGCCGTGCTGACCGCGCTCCCAGCCGACCGCCGGCTCACGACGCGGGTGCTCGCGGGGGCGGCGCCGGGCGAGGTGGTGCTCGTCGGCGGCGGCGACCCCACGCTGGCCGGCCCGGCGGCCCGGGCGACCTACCCCGAGCCGGCGCGCCTGGCCACGCTCGCCGCGCGGGTGCGGTCGGCGCTCGGAGCCACCCCGGTGCGCCGGGTCGTGGTCGACGACGCCCTCTACGCCGGCGACCGCCTGGCGCCCGGCTGGAAGCCCGGCTACGTCACCGAGGGCTCGGTGGCCGAGGTGATGGCGCTCATGGTCGACAGCGGGCGGGTGCGTCCGGACCGCCTGCGCCGCGCGGACGACCCGGCGCTGGCCGCCGGGCGCACCTTCGCCGAGCTGCTGCAACCCGGCGCGCAGGTCGTCGTCGAGCGCGGGACGGCCGGCGCGGGTGCGGCCGAGCTGGGCGCCGTGGTCAGCCCGCCGGTGTCGGCGCTCGTCGAGCGGATGCTGGTGCGCAGCGACAACGACCTCGCCGAGGCGCTGGCCCGCCAGGTCGCCCTCGCCACCGGGCGTCCGGTGTCCTTCGCGGGGGCGTCCGCGGCGCTGCAGGACGTCCTCGGCGACCTGCTCGTCGAGGTCGGCGCGAGCCGCGACGCGGTGCGCCTGGCCGACGGCAGCGGCCTGTCCCGCCTGGACCGCCTGCGACCGGCCGCGCTCACCCGGCTGCTGGCGCACGCGGCCTCCGGCGACGCGCCGCGGCTGGCGCCCGTGCTGACGGGCCTGCCGGTGGCGGGCTTCGACGGCACGCTCGCCCTGCGCTACCGGACGGGCGCGGCCGTGCCCGCAGCCGGCGTGGTGCGTGCCAAGACCGGGACCCTGAACGGCGTGAGCGCACTGGCCGGGCTCGTGCGCACGGCCGACGGCCGCCTGCTCGCGTTCGACCTCACCGCGAACGCCGTCCCGCTCGGCGCCAACCGCCGAGCCGAGCGAGCGCTGGACGCCCTCGCCGCCCGGATCGCCGCCTGCGGCTGCCGCGCCGGCTGACCCGCGGGCGGACGACGGCCCACGGGACCTGCCGCGGCGGACGGGCGACGGCCCACGGGACCGGCCGCGGCGGACGGGCGACCGGCTGCGGGGGGACGGGCTGCGGCGGACGGGCGGTGGCGACGGCCCCGGGCGTAGCGTGCCGGGGGTGCCGAACGCCCTCGACTACGACCTGGCCGTCGCGACCGCCAGGCGCCTCGCGCCCGCCCCGCCGCAGGTCACCGAGGCCGAGGCGGAGCAGGTCGTCGCCGAGCTGCGCGGCCTGGCCGTCACGGCCGAGCAGCACGTCCGCGCCGTCACCGGCCTCGTGCCGCCGGGCGACATCCTGGAGGCGACGGTCGTCGACCGGCCCGGCTGGGCCGCGGCGAACGTCGAGGGCTTCCGCGTCGTCCTGGACCCGCTCACCCGCCGGCTCGAGCACCACCCCCCCAGCGCGGTCGCCGCCGCGGTGACCGCCAAGGTCGGTGGGCTGCAGATGGGCTCGGTGCTCGGCTGGCTGTCCAACAAGGTGCTCGGGCAGTACGAGGCCTTCCGCCCCGAGGGCGAGCTCGGCCGGCTCGTCCTCGTCGCGCCGAACATCGTCGAGACCGAGCGCCGGCTCGGCGTCGACCCGCACGACTTCCGGCTGTGGGTGACCCTGCACGAGGTCACCCACCGCACCCAGTTCACCGCGGTGCCGTGGATGCACGACCACGTCCGCGACGAGATCGGCGCGCTGCTCGAGGCCACCTCGCTGGACGACCCGGCGCAGCTCGCCGAGCGGCTCAAGGCGGTCGCGACCGGGCTGTCGCGGGGCGGCTCGCTCATCGAGCTGCTGCAGACGCCCGAGCAGCGGGTCGTGCTCGACCGGGTGACGGCGTTCATGAGCCTGCTCGAGGGCCACGCCGAGCACGTCATGGACGGCGTCGGCCCGTCGGTCGTGCCGTCGGTGCGGCACATCCGCAAGAAGTTCGACCAGCGCCGCAAGGAGCGCCGCGGCCTGCTCGACACGGTGCTGCGCCGCGCGCTCGGCCTGGACCTCAAGGCGCTGCAGTACGCCGAGGGCAAGCGCTTCGTCGACACCGCCGTGGGCGAGCTCGGCATGACCGGCTTCAACCGGGTGTGGGACTCGCCGCAGACGCTGCCGACCCGCCAGGAGATCCGCGAGCCGCTGGACTGGGTGCGACGCATGTCCGGCCCGCCCGCCCTGCGGGCCTGACCCGCCTCGTG
>CAXTFU010000050.1:0-394 GCA_964243385.1 uncultured bacterium
CCCGTGGGCGCGCCCGCTCCGGTGACGGCGCCTGCCCCGGTGACCGCCCCGGTGCCCGTGAGCCCGCCGACGGCGCCCGTCCGCACGGCGCCTGTCCGCACGGCGCCCGTCCCGGCCGTCCCGCCGCGCGTCGTCCTCGGACCGCCGGCGCAGCCGGGGCAGCCGGTGCGCCTCGTCCTGACCGGGCACCGCCCGGGCTCCCGGGCGACCGTCACGCAGACCTGGACGGTGCAGCAGCGGGTCACCGTGCGCCGGGCCGTCCGGTCCGGCGGGAGGACCGTGCAGCGCACGAGCACCGTCCTGCGCACGGTCCCGCGCAGCGCCGTGCTCGGCACGTTCCCGGTGAGCACGTCCGGCGGGCTCGACGTGCGGGTGCGGACCGTCGCGGGCGTCC
>CAXTFU010000050.1:404-18958 GCA_964243385.1 uncultured bacterium
CTGGTGGTCTCGATCCGCGCGGACGGAGCCGTCTTCATCGGCGAGGAGAGCGCGCCGTTCGAGACTCTGGGCGCCCGCCTGGCCGCCGTGGCCGAGAACACACCGGACCGGGCGGTCAACGTCCGCGCCGACGGCCGGGCGGTGCGGACGGCGACGCCGCTGCGCGTCCGGTAGCGGCTGAGCGTCCGGGAGCGGCTCAGCGTCCGGGTGGGCTCGGCGTCCGGGAGGGCTCAGCGTCCGGAGGGCTCAGTGTCCGGGCGGGCTCAGCGTCCGGGAGGGTTCAGCGTCCGGGAGGGCTCAGCGCGGCGGGACGGCCCGCCCCGCCCGCCGGGCCAGGCGGTCGGCGGCCTTGCCGACCAGCCGGCGGACGCCGCCGTCCTGCAGGTGCTCGACGACGATGCCGAGCTCGCGGCGCACCGGCCCGCGCGGCGCGTAGAGCCGTCCGGCGCCGCGCTCGAGGCGCCGCCGGGCGTCCGGGTCGGCGAGGTCGGGCGCCCGCCGCGGAGCAGCGCAGAAGGCGAGCAGCGGCGCGAGCACTCGCGGCCAGGCGAACTGCGGCGCCAGCGCGCGCACCGCCGCGCGGCACGACGCGGCGGCCTCGTCGTCCAGCAGCTCGTCGAGCGCGGCGGCCAGCCCCTCGACGTCGCCCGGCGCGACGGTGCGCCCGAGGCCGTGCGCGTCGACGAGCCCGGCGAACACGTCGCCGCGCGTGCACACCATCGGCAGCCCGGCCCACAGGTAGTCGAGCATCCGGGTGCGGAACGAGAAGTCGGTCTCGACGTGGTCCAGGTGCGTGCTGACGCCGACGTCCGCCTCGAGCAGGTAGTCGGCGCGCTCGTCGTAGCGGACCCACGTCTCGTTGAAGAACACCGCGCGGCCGGTCAGGGCGAGCTCGTCCGACAGGGCGCGCGCGGCGAGGGACATGCGCATCTCCGGCACGTCCGGGTGCGGGTGCTGCATGCCCAGGAAGAACAGCCGGACGTCGTCGCGCCGCCGGCTCAGCAGCTCGACCGCCCGGATGAGCGTCAGCGGGTCGAACCAGTTGTAGATGCCGCCGCCCCAGAGCACGACCCTGTCGTCCGGCCCGATGCCGTCGACGACGCCCTTGAGCCGCGGCTGCGTGCGCCGCGGCGCGTCGGCCGGGACGCCGAACGGGACCACGTCGAGCAGCGCACGCAGCGTCGGGTCGGCGTCGTAGGTGGCGGGGTTCAGCCGGCCGAGCGCGGCGAGGTGGCCGAGCCACAGGTCGCGCTGCTTGTCGCTGGCGCAGACCAGGAAGTCGCCGCGCAGGCACAGCTGGTTGGCCTCGGCGACCGCGTTCGCGAGGGTGCGCCGGCGCAGCTCGGGCGACAGGTCGCGGCGCTGCTCGAGCTGCTCGAGGTGGAACGGGTCGTACAGGTCGACGACGACGACCGGCCCGGGGTGCGCGCGCAGGCGCTGCGGGTCGAGCGCGCTGCCCTGCACGAGCAGGACGTCGCACCCGGCCAGCAGCGCCTCGAGCCCGTCGCCGAGCTCGCAGACCGCGAAGGACGGGCTGCTCAGCCGGCAGGTGGCCGTCGTCACGAGTTCGACGTCAGCGTCGATGCCGGGGTCGGCGCTCAGCGCGGAGGCGATCTCCCAGGCCCGGATCGCCGGCCCGGCCATCTGCGGCTGCAGGACGTCGGCGGTGACGACGGCGATGCGCGTGCGGGCTGCCGCGGTCACGGGGCGGTGGTCACGGGGCGGCGACCGTGACCGGCTGGGGCGGGACGGCCGCCTGCCCGGGCGGCCCGGGGCGCGGCGGCAGCGTCCGGGCGACCAGCAGGACGGCGCAGGCAGCGCCGACGACCACGGCGAGCACGAGCAGCGGACGGGGGAACGGCGCCCACGCCGACTGGACGGCGAGCGCACGGCCGAGGCCCGCGCCGTCCGGCCACCAGAACCCGCGCAGGGCGGTGCCGACGCCGACCAGCTGCATGACCGCGACGGCGAGCAGCGCCCCAAGCGGGGCCAGGGGCTCGCGCCCCCCGGGCAGGGCGCGGGACAGGCCGACGGCCACGAGCGCGGCCAGCACGACGACGAAGGCGAACAGGTAGCGGCCCTGCAGCCCGGCGAAGTAGCCGCCGCGCAGGTAGTTCTTGAGCGACTGCTGGTACACGACCGCGACCTGCAGGCAGAAGGCGGCCAGGGCCACCGCCGCCGCCGGCTGGGCGGGCGAGCGCCGCGTGACGGCCAGCGCCACGCCGACCACCAGCAAGCCCGCGGCGGTCCACTGGGCGAGCTCGGGGATGCGCACCTCGAGCCAGCCGAAGCTGCCCCACGTGCTGGCGGTCAGCCGCACGACGACGCCCTCGGTGAAGGCGACGAGGTCGGGGTCGAACGCGCGGCGCGGGAACGCCGCGAGGCTGCCCGACGGCTGCACGGCGCCGTACCGGACGACGTTCCACACCCACCACCAGCCGCCGACGGCCAGCGCCACGACGCCGGCCAGCAGCCCGGAGGTGAGCACCCGGCCGCGGTCGGTGCGCGGCGACCGGACGAGGACCAGCCCGTAGGCCAGCGCCGCCCACACGAGCAGCCCGAGCGCGAGCGCCTTGGTGAGCAGGGCCAGGCCGAGCAGTCCGCCGAGCAGCGCCGCCGTCCGCCGGGACAGGTCGCCGCGGCTGACGGCGAGCAGCGGCAGCGTGGCCGCGCCGCCGAGCAGCACCAGCAGGGCGTCGTTGTTGACGCTCGCCCCGATGGAGGCGAGCTGCGGGACGGCGAGCGGCAGCAGGGCCGCGGCCAGGCGGACCGCCGGCGCAGCGCCCAGCCGGCCCGCCGCGGCGGCGGCGAGCGCCGGCAGCGGCAGGAGCAGCAGGGCGGACAGCACCCGCAGCACCCCGATCTGCACCGCGAACGACCAGTCCGAGAACCCCGGCAGCAGGCGCGCCCCGCCGGCCAGCAGGCCGTAGTACAGCGGCGGGTGCTGCGTCATCTGGTTGAGGACCGGGGGCAGCCCCGGCGTGGGCCGCAGCTCGTCGAACGACCGGTCCCGCGGGGGGACGTCGGTCGTCCGCAGCGGCAGCGGGTACAACGCGGCGAGCTCGGGCCGCGCCTCGCTCGACAGCCCGGCGAGCGGGAACGACGCGCGCACCTGCGGGTCGACCACGAGCGTGCCCGGTGCGGCGTACGACCCGCCGTCGAGCACGCGCAGCACGAGGTCGACGTGGTGGGTCTCATCGGCGGCCCGGTACAGCGGCGTGAGCTGCACCCAGCCGAGCAGCAGGACGGCCCAGAGCACGGTGATGAGCGTGAGGCCGCCGGGTCGTGCGCGGCGCCTCGTCACGGGCGTGAGCGTAGTGGCGAGCCCTCGGTGACCGGCTGCGACGCGACGTCGTGCGCGCCCGGCGGCGGGCGCCAGCGACGTGGTCACGCGCGGATCGCCGAGCGCGCCCGGCGGTGGCGTGCCGCCGGACGACGACCGGTGCGCACACGTCGTGATCGCTGACGCCACCCTCGCCGCGGCCGTCCCGCACGGCGCCGCGCGGGTCGGATCACGACGTGTTCGGCGGTGGTGGCGCGCCGGACGACGACCACTGCGCACACGTCGTGATCGCCGAGGCCGCCCTCGCCGCGGGCGCTCCGCACAGGCCCCTCGCGGATCGGATCACGACGTGTGCGGCGGTGGCCTGCCGCCGGACGGCGACCACTGCGCACACGTCGTGGTCGCCGACGGCGCCTTCGCCGCGGCCGCTCCGCACGGCCCCGCGCGGGTCGGATCACGACGTGTGCAGCACGACCGCCCCGGCGCCTCGCACGGCCCCGAGCGGATCGCCGAGCGCGTCCGGCGGACGTGTGCCGCCGGGCGCTGAGGGTCGAGCGCGACGCGCTCGCGGACTCCATGCGTGGCGTGCCTCTCGAGACGGGGACGAGGACCACTGCGCACACGTCGTGATCGCCGACGCCGCCCTCGCCGCGCCCGCTCCGCACGGCCCCGCGCGGATCGGATCACGACGTGTGCAGCACGACCGCCCCGGCGCCTCGCACCGCCCCGCGCGGGTCGCCGAGAGCCACCGGCGGTGGTGTGCCGCCGGACGGCGACCGCTGCGCACACGTCGTGGTCGCCGACGCCGCCCTCGCCGCGGGCGCTCCGCACGGCGCCGCGCGGGTCGGATCACGACGTGTGCAGCACGACCGCTCGGCGACGCGCGGACTGAAGGGCCGGCTCCGGCAGCGCGCCGCGACAGGATGCGGAGGTGGAGACGACCTCGCACCGGCTGACCCCGCCGGCCACCCCACCGACCGCCGCCCCGGGCCCCAGCGGTCCCGACCCCCGCGCTCCCGACGCCGACCCCCGGGCTCCCGACCCGGAGGCCAACGCTCCCGAGCCCGACCGCCAGGACCCCGCCGGGCACTCCGCCGGGCACCCGCCGGCCGGCGCGGCGCCCGTCCACCGCCGCACCCGCGGGCTCGACGTGCTGCGCGGGCTGGTGGTCGGGTGGCTGCTCGTCGTCGTGTACACGCCGACGTCCGGCCTGCGCGGGCACGCCGCCTGGTTCGGGTGGGACCACTCGGACGTGTTCTTCCCGATGTTCGTCCTCGTCGCCGGCATGGGCCTGGCCCTGCAGACCCGCAGCGGCATGCGGTGGGGGCGGCTGCTGCGGCGCTTCGTGGTGCTCGTCGTGCTCGGGCTGCTGGTGAACGCCTGGCTCGGGGCGGGGGCGGACGTCTCGCAGCTGCGGATCCCGGGCGTGCTGCAGCGCATCGCCCTCGCCGGGCTCGCCGGCGCGGTCGTCGTCGCGCTGCTGCGCCGGCGCTGGGAGGCGGTGCTGGCGGCGGCGCTCGCCGTCGCGGTCGGCTGGGGGGTCCTGCTGGCGCGGGCGTCCGCCGACTGCCCGGGCGGCCTGCCCACGGTCGAGGGGTGCGGCACGTTCGTCGACGTCGACCGCGGCCTGTTCGGGACCGCGCACGTGTACGCCGCGGGGGCGGCGCACCACGATCCCGAGGGCCTCGTGTCGACGCTCGGCGCGCTCGCGACCTTCCTCGCCGGCTTCGCCGCCGCGCGGATGCTGCACGCGCTGGCGGCGCGCCCGGCCGTCGTGCGCTCCGCTGCCCTGGCGGCGATGGCCGCGCTCTGGCTGGCCGCCTTCCCGCTGCTGCTCGAGCTGCAGCCGGTCGCGAAGCGGCTGTGGACGCCGTCCTTCCTGACCGTGCACGCGGCGGGCGGCATCGCCCTGCTGGCGGTCACCGTCCTGGTGTTCGACAGCGCCCGCCCGGCCTGGCTGGCCCGCGCCCTCGACGTGCTGAGCTGGCCGGTGGTGGCCCTCGGCCGCAACGCCCTCGTGCTCTGGGTCGGCGTGTTCGTGGTCGGCAAGGTGCTCGAGACGACGCCGGCCGGACCGGACGGGGTGCCGCTCGGGGAGCACCTGCTCGCCGTCCGCGGCCCGACCGGCTTCTTCGCGCTCACCGCGGGGACCTGGCTGGCCGTCGCGTGCGCCATGCACGCGGCGCGCTGGCACGTCCGGCTGTGACGCCCGGCTCAGGGCCACGCCTCCCGGCCCCAGCGGGGTAGGGGGCGCAGGCAGTCACCCATCCCGAAGGAGCACCCCATGACCCAGGACCTGACCGGCAAGACCATCGCCTTCCTCGTCGCCGCCGAGGGCATCGAGCAGGCCGAGCTCACCTCGCCGTGGCAGGCGGTCCGCGACGCGGGCGGCACGCCGCAGCTCGTCAGCCCGCAGCCCGGCGAGGTGCAGGCGATGCACCACCTCGACAAGGCCGACACGTTCCCGGTCGACGTCACCGTCGCCGACGCCGACCCGAGCGCCTACGACGGCCTCGTGCTGCCCGGCGGCGTCGCGAACCCGGACGCCCTGCGCACCGACGCCGCGGCCGTCGGCTTCGTGCAGGCCTTCTTCGCGGCAGGCAAGCCCGTCGCTGCGATCTGCCACGCCCCGTGGACGCTGGTCGAGGCCGGCGTCCTGGGCGGACGGCGGATGACGTCGTGGCCGAGCCTGCAGACCGACCTGCGCAACGCCGGCGCGGACTGGGTCGACGAGCAGGTCGTCGTCGACACGAGCGGCCCGAGCACGCTCATCACGAGCCGCAACCCGGACGACCTCGAGGCCTTCGACGAGGCGCTCGTCACGGCCTTCGCCGGCTGACCCGGGTCTCCGGCTGACGAGGCACGCCGGCTGATCGACACCTCCTGGCCCCGCTGCGGACACCTCGCGGCGGGGCCGTCGTCGAGGCGCCGGCGGATAGGTTGGCGGGGTGCCCGCCTCCATCGACCCCGAGCGCCTGTCTCCCGAGCGCGCCCCCTCGACCGCGTCCGCCGACGGTCGCACGCCGCAGAAGTCCCGCGGCCCGGTGACCCTGCGCCGCGGTCAGGTGCAGGAGACGACCACCGACCAGCGGCTGCTCGACTCGCGCGGACCGTCCGACTGGGTGCACTCCGACCCGTGGCGCGTCCTGCGCATCCAGACCGAGTTCGTCGAGGGCTTCGGGCTGCTCGCCGAGCTGCCCCGCGCGGTGAGCGTGTTCGGCAGCGCCCGCACGGGCGTCGACCACCCCGACTACGCGATGGCCCAGGAGCTGGGCGGGGCGCTCGCCGACGCCGGCTGGGCGGTCATCACCGGCGGCGGCCCCGGCATCATGGAGGCGGCGAACCGCGGCGCCAGCGAGGCGGGCGGCCTGTCCGTGGGGCTCGGCATCGAGCTGCCGTTCGAGCAGAGCCTCAACGAGTGGGTCGACCTCGGGCTGGAGTTCCGCTACTTCTTCGCCCGCAAGACGATGTTCGTGAAGTACGCGCAGGCGTTCGTCATCTGCCCGGGCGGCTTCGGGACGATGGACGAGCTGTTCGAGGCGCTCACCCTGGTGCAGACGCGCAAGGTGAACCAGTTCCCGGTCATCCTCATGGGTGTCGAGTTCTGGCAGCCGCTGCTCGGGTGGCTGCGCGGCACGCTCGGCGCGCGCGGGCTCATCGCGGCCAAGGACCTCGAGCTGTTCCTCGTCACGGACGACGTGGCCGAGGCGGTGCGGCACATCGACGCCGCCTACGAGGAGCGCGCCGACAAGCCGCCCGTGGCGACGGGCGACGAGCACATCGGCTCGGCCGAGGCGTAGCGCGCGTGGCCGCGATCTGCGTCTACTGCGCGTCCAGCACGCGGGTCGGGGCGTCCTACGTCGCCCTGGCCGGCGAGGTCGGCGCCGAGCTCGGCCGCCGCGGCCACTCGCTGGTGTCCGGCGGCGGCGACCTGTCGATGATGGGCGCCGTCGCCCGCGGCGCCCGCAGCACGGGCGCGCGCACGGTCGGCGTCATCCCGCAGGCGCTGCTCGACCTCGAGGTCGGCGACCGCGCCGCCGACGAGCTGCTCGTCGTCGACGACATGCGCACCCGCAAGGGGCTCATGGAGGAGCGGGCCGACGCGTTCCTGGCGCTGCCCGGTGGGCTCGGGACCCTCGAGGAGCTGTTCGAGATCTGGGTGGCGCGCTCGCTCGGCCTGCACAGCAAGCCGGTCGTCGCGCTGGACGTCGACGGGCTGTTCGCGCCGCTGCGCGCCCAGCTCGACCTGCTCGCCGAGCGCGGCTTCGTGCGGGCTCCGGCGCTCGAGGCGCTGCAGTGGGCGACGTCGGTCGGCGAGGCCCTCGACCTCGTCGAGCAGGGGCTGGCGGCGCCCGTGACGCTGCAGCCGCTCGCCGAGGAGGTGCTGGAGGCCGAGCCGTAGGCGGTCCGCGCGTTTCCACGCGGATGACGCTCTGCTGCGCAAGGATGACCGGTCGTGTCCACTCCTCGCCTCCCGGGCGGCAGCACGCCCGAGCTCCGCGGGTACCTGGCGCGCCCGTCCGGCCCGGGGCCGTGGCCGGGGGTCGTCGTCCTGCACGAGGTCCTGGGCCTGAACGACGACATCCGCCGGGCGGCCGACCGGCTGGCCGCCGCGGGCTACCTGGCGCTCGCCCCCGACCTGCTCAGCGCGTCCGCCCGGCCCGGCCTCGGCCGGGCCCGCTGCCTGGTCGCGGTCTTCCGGGCGCTGCACCGGGGACAGGGGCCCGCCGTGGACGACGTGCTCGCGGCGCGCGCCGTGCTGGCCGGGCACGAGGACGGCACCGGAGCGGTCGGCGTGCTCGGCTTCTGCCTCGGCGGCGGCTTCGCGCTGCTGCTCGCGGCGCGGGGCTTCGACGCCGCGGCGCCCTGCTACGGACCGCTCCCGGACGACCCGGAGCGGGTGCTGACCGGTGCCTGCCCCGTCGTCGCGAGCTACGGCGGGCGAGACGTCGCCCTGCGCGGTGCGGCGCAGCGGCTCGAGGGCGTCCTGACCGGGCTGGGCGTCGAGCACGACGTCCGCGAGTACCCCGCGGCCGGGCACGCCTTCCTGTCCGACCACGCGCGCGGGCCGCTGGCCGTGCTGCAGCGGGTCCCCGGGATCGGCCACCACGGGCCCTCGGCCGAGGACGCCTGGGCCCGGATCCTGGCCTTCTTCGCCGTCCACCTGCGGCGCTGAGGTGCGCGAGCTGCTCGCCCGGGTCGTGCAGGCCACCGCCGCGGCGACCGACGGCGACGACCTGCTCGCCCGCGTCGCCGCGCTGGTGGTCGAGCACGTCGACTGGGTGCTCGCCGACCGGCTCGACGAGCCCGACCTCGTGCACCGGGTGGCCGCCCGGACGCGGGACGGCGTGCTGGCGCTGCCCACCGCGATGGGCGCGGAGCAGGCGCGCCGCTCGTCGGCCGGCGCGGTCGGCCTGCTGCCGCGGCTGCAGCGCGTCCCGTCGCGGCTGCTGCACCTCGACGCCGCCGCCCTCGAGGCCGTGGCCGCCGGTCCCGAGGTGCACGCCGCCGTGCAGGCGCGCACGGCGCTGGCGCTCGGCTCCCGGGAGGTCGTGCTGCTCGGGCTGGTGGCCCGCGACGCCACCCTCGGCGTGCTCACCCTCGGCCGCGCGAGCGGCTTCGACCCGCAGGATCTCGCCGACCTGCGCAGCGTCGCCCTGCACGTCGGCACCGCGCTGGACGCCGTCCGCCTGCTGGCCGTGCAGCGGGCGGTCGCCACGGCGATGCAGACCAGCCTGCTGCCGCCGCTGCCGGCGGTCGCCGGGCTGCGGCTCGCGGCCCGCTACGTGCCGGCCGCGCGCGGGCTCGACGTCGGCGGCGACTGGTACGACGCCTTCGTCGTGCGGGACGAGCTGGTGCTCGTCGTCGGCGACGTCCGCGGCCACGACCTCGCCGCCGCCGCGCGGATGGCCGACCTGCGCAACCTGCTGCGGGCGCACGCCGTCGACCGCGACGAGGCACCGTCGGCCCTGGTCAGCCGGCTCGAGCGCACCACCGAGGTGCTCGGGCTCGACGCCGCGGCGACCTGCGTGGCAGCACGCCTGACCGCCGGGCCGGACGGGACGTGGCGCCTGCGCTGGACCAGCGCCGGCCACCTCCCGCCGGTGCTGCTCAGCGGCGGTCGGGCCCGCCTGCTCGAGACCGAGGCCGACCTCATGCTCGGGGTCGACGCCGGCTCGCCCCGCACCGACCACGAGCAGGTCCTCGTGCGCGGCGACGTCCTCGTGCTGTGCACCGACGGCCTGGTGGAGGTGCGCGACGCCTCGCTCGACGACGGCCTGGAGGCGCTGCGGGCCTCGGTCGAGGCGGCCGACGGCAGCGGCCCGGACGCCCTGGCCGAACGCCTGCTCATCGTCCTGTCGGGCTGCCTGGCCGACGACGTCGCGCTGCTCGTCGTCGAGGTCGCGGCCTGATCAGGCGGTCGGCAGCAGCAGCGACTTGCCCGTCGTCCGCCGCCCCTCGAGGTCCTCGTGCGCCTGCGCCGCCTGGTCGAGCGGGTAGCGCGCGCCGATCCGGACGTCGAGCGCGCCCGTGCGGACCTGCTCGAGCACTTCGCCGGAGCGCAGCAGCAGCTCGTCGCGCTCGACCGCGTGGTGCGCCAGCGTCGGGCGGGTGAGGAAGAACGACCCGGCGTTCAGCCGCATCGGGTCGACGGGCGGCACGGCCCCGCTGGAGGCGCCGAACAGCACGAGCATCCCGCGGACCCGGAGCGAGGCGAGGCTGGCGTCGAACGTCGCCTGCCCGACGCCGTCGTAGACGACGTGGACGCCGCGGCCGCCGGTGAGGGCCCGGACCCGCTCCGCGACGTCCTCGCGGTCGTAGCGGACGACCTCGGCGGCGCCGGCGGCCCGCGACAGCGCCTCCTTCTGCTCGGTCGACACGGTGCTGATGACGCGGGCGCCGAGCGCCGCGACCATCTGGGTGAGCAGCAGCCCGACGCCGCCGGCCCCGGCGTGCACGAGCACGTCCTGGCCGGGCTGCACCGCGAAGGTGCTCCGGCACAGGAAGTGCGCGGTCATGCCCTGCAGCATCACGGCCGCGGCCTGCTCGGTGCTCACGCCCTCCGGCACCGGGACGACCCGCGCGGCCGGCACGACCGCCCGCGTCGCGTAGCCGGTGCCGACGACCATCGCCCAGGCCACCCGGTCGCCCGGCCGCACGTCGCGGACCGCGTCGCCGACGCTGCGGACGACGCCCGCCGCCTCCGAGCCCGCCACGGTCGGCAGGTCGAGCGGGTAGCGGCCCTCGCGCTGGTAGACGTCGATGAAGTTCAGCCCGGCGGCCCCGACGTCGACCAGGACGTCGCCCGCGCCAGGCACCGGGTCGGGGAGCTCCTGCACCTCGAGGACCTCCGGCCCGCCCGTCCGGCTCATCACCACTGCCCGCACCGCGTGCCTCCGTCGTCGGTCGACCGGTGCCCGCAGCGACCGGTGCTGCGGCGAGCGTGCCATGCTGCCCGCGCCGGCGCGCCGGTGCCCGACCACCGCCGTCGAGAGGGGCCGCCCGTGCCGACGAGGGTCGCGGTCGCACCGCACGACGCCGAGCACGCCGTCCGCGGCGTCGAGGACGGCGGCGGGGTCGTCGTCGGCCTCGACGAGCAGCCGGAGGCCCTCGTCTGGATGGCGCCGACCGAGCCCGAGGGCCTGCACGAGGCGCTGCGGTCGGCGCCCACGGTCCGCTGGGTGCAGCTGCCGTTCGCCGGCGTCGAGCGCTACGTCGCGGACCTGGACCCGGCGCTGACCTGGACCTGCGCCAAGGGCGTCTACGCCGAGCCGGTCGCCGAGCACGCGCTCGCGCTGGCGCTGGCCGGCCTGCGGCAGCTGCCGCAGCGGGCGCGGGCGTCGTCCTGGGGCGAGCAGGGCGCCGCGACCCTCTACGACGCGCCGGTGGTGGTCGTCGGCGGCGGGGGCATCACCGAGGAGCTGCTCCGGCTGCTCGCGCCGTTCCGGTGCCGGGTGACGGTCGTGCGCCGCTCGCCCGAACCCCTGGCGGGCGCGCGCACCGTCGGCCCGGAGGCGCTCGAGGAGGTGCTGGCGGACGCCCGGGTGGTCGTGCTGGCGCTCGCCCTCACGCCCGAGACGACGCACCTCATCGGACGGGCCCAGCTCGCGGCCATGCCCTCGTCGGCGTGGCTGGTGAACATCGCCCGCGGGGCGCACGTCGACACCGACGCCCTCGTCGAGGCGCTGCGCGAGGGCAGCATCGGCGGCGCGGCGCTCGACGTCACCGATCCCGAGCCGCTGCCGGACGGCTCGCCGCTGTGGTCGCTGCCGAACTGCCTGGTCACCCCGCACACGGCGAACCCCTGGGACCTCGCCCAGCCGCTGCTGTCGCGGCGCATCGCCGACAACGTCCGGCGCTACGGCGCGGGCGAGCCGCTGCTCGGCCTGGTCGACGTCGACGCCGGGTACTGAGGGCGCCGGCGACTGAGGGCGTCGGCGAATGAGGGCGCCGCTGGCTGCTGAGGGCGCCGCCGGCGACCGAGGGCGTCGCGAGCGGGCCAGGACGGCCGCAGCGCCGCCCGGGTCACGGGACGGCGCTGCGGGTCGTGCGGCCGGCCGGGTGAGCGGCCGACGTCCGTCGGTCAGCCGCGGCCGCGGTCGCGCAGGCGCCAGGGCCCGGTGATCGCGAGCACCCGTCCGGGGCCGCTCTGGATGCAGGCGAACAGCGTCTTGCCGTCCGGGCTGAAGACCGGGCCGGTGAACTCGCTGCCGCCCTGCTCGTTGCGGGCCAGCGCGTAGGCCTGGCCGCTCTCGGTGACGCCGACCAGGTGCTGCACCCCGGCGCCGTCCTCGGCCAGCACGACGCCGCCGTACGGGCTGACCGTGATGTTGTCCGGGCCGTCGTAGTTCTCGGCGTCGACGTCGGGGTCGGTGTTCACGCCGAAGATCGTCGTGAGGGTGACCGTCTCGCGCTGCGGGTCGTAGAACCACACCTGGCCGTCGTGCTCGTTCACCGAGCCGTCGGACAGGCGGGCGTAGCTCGCGACGAAGTAGGCGCCGCCGTCGGCCCACCAGGCGCCCTCGAGCTTGCGCGAGCGGGTGATCTGGTCGTCGGCGAACTGCTTGCGCACCGAGCCGCCCGCGATCCCGTCGCGGTCGGGGACGTCGACCCAGGTGACGCGGTAGCGGGTGCCGGGCTGGGTCGCCTGGGACAGGTCGGCGATGTGGCGGTCGCCGCGCGAGCAGCGCATCGCCTGCAGTCGGCCGGCGGTGGCGCCCTCGGGCGAGTTCGCCAGCGCCACCAGCGCGCCCTTGCCGCCCTCGAAGCCCTTCGGCGGCAGCCACCGGAAGTACAGGCCGTTCGGGTTGCTGGCGTCCTCGGTCTCGTAGACGGCGTGCGTCTCGGGGTCGACCGCGACCGCCTCGTGCGAGAAGCGGCCGAGGAACTTCAGCGGGACCGGGCTGTTCCCGGGGTTCTCGCTCTGCACGGGCGAGACCTCGAAGACGTAGCCGTGGTCGAAGTCGCGCAGGTTCGCGCCGGTCGTGGCCGCGCGCCGCTCGGTCTCCTCGCAGGTCAGCCAGGTGCCCCACGGGGTCACGCCACCCGCGCAGTTGTTCTCCGTGCCGGCCACGCTGACGTACTCGCGGACGCGGCGGCCCTTCCTGTCGAGGTCGATGCTGGTCGTGCCGCCGTTGGCCCGGGGGTCGTAGGTGAGGCCGGGCAGGGCGGGCACCGGCGGCGCCTCGGTCCCGCTGATCTCGTGGTTGTAGACCAGCGTCGTGCCCTTGCCGTGGTCGAAGGCGGCCATGCCGTCCATGTCGGCCGGCGTCAGGCTGCCGTCCTCCAGGCGCGAGACGCCGGACGTGGCCAGGACCCGGTAGGAGAAGCCGCGGGGCAGCGCCAGGATCCCGGCCGGGTCGGGCACGAGCGGGCCGTAGCCGGACGAGGTGCGGGCCGCGGCGTTGGCCGCGGTGCCGGCGACCGCGTCGATGCTGCCGGCGAAGGCGATGCCGAGGCCGGTGGCGGCGGTGCCGCCGAGGAAGCCACGGCGGGAGAGGGCAGACGTCATCGGGGTCCTCCAGGTCGGGATGGGGCGCACCCAGACCAGTCGGGGCACACGACCGTCGCGCCCCTCGGGCACGGCCCGGGCGTGAACGCTGGGCGAACAGCGCCGGGCGTCAGCGTGCGCGCGGGGCCGTCACGTCCAGTACAGGACCCGGCAGGCCGGCAGGCGCTCGGCGATCGTCTGCTCGAACCAGCCGCGCAGCTCGCGCATGAGCTCCTTGGGGTAGACGTACTTGACCCCGCCGAACTTGCCGCGCTTCTGGGTGCGGGACGCCTCGTCCATCTCGAGCTTGGTGCGCGGGTACCAGCCCATGAGCACCTCCTTGCTCCCGGGGGTGAAGCGGTGCGTGATGAGCTCGGCGGTGAGGTCGAGGTCCGGCACGTCGCGCACGGCGTCGACCACGAGGTCCAGCAGGTGGCCGTACTCGGCGCGCCAGTCCGGCAGCGGCATGATCGGCGCGATCGTCAGCCCGACCGGGTAGCCGGCCCGGGCGAGCGTGCCGAGCGCGGCGACCCGGTCCTCGAGCTTGGCCGTGCCGCCCTCCATGCGCGTCGACACGGGCAGCGCGTTCACCGAGAAGCGCACCCGCGTCCGCCCGGCGTGCGGCACGTCGGTGAAGCGCTGGACGTCGGCGTACTTCGTCGTCCAGCGCAGCTGGACGTCCTCGTCCCACGCGCCGAAGAAGCGGACGGCGCGCTCCCACGACCCGGTGAGGTGCTCGAGCGCGAGCGGGTCGGTGTAGCAGGACGCCTCGAACGTCGTCCCCTCGCCGCGGCGCGCCTCGCTGCGGCTGGTGATCGTCCCCTGGCCGACGTACGGCGCGAGGCCCTCGAGGATCTCGTCGACGTCGGCGTAGACCCGGGTGACGGGCGGACCGGACAGCGACCCGGCCAGGTAGCAGTACTGGCAGTGCGCCGGGCAGCCCTCGGCCAGGTCGAAGCGCCAGTCGGCGCTCGGGGAGATCGGCTGCAGCTTGCGCCGCGACGGCGGGCTCACGACGATCGCCATCGTGGCCTTCGCGAGGGCGTACGTCTGGCGCTCGTCGGCGCCGCGGACGCCGGTCAGCCGGTTGGCCTTGAGCCGCTCGACCTCGATCCCGAGGCCCTCGACGCGCTCGACGATGCGCTGCCCGTGCGGGTGGTCGAGCGCGGCGGGCGTGATGACGACGCGCTTCGGCGTCCACCGCCGGGCCGGTCGCGGGGGTGGGGCGAGCTCGGACAGGTCCCGCGTCGGGACCTCCTCGCCGGTCGCGTCGTGCGAGGCGTGCAGCTCGGGGGCCAGCGGGACGTCGAGGTCGACGGCGCCGGCGGGGACGGGTGCGGACGTGTCCGGGGCAGTGGTCACCTCCGGATCGTTCCCCGTGCAGGGCGGGAGCACCTCCCGGGCCGGCGTGGCGGCACCTGCCTCTGCGGCGTGGCAGCATCTGGTCGTGGTGACCGCCCTGGCCCTGCTGGGCGTCGTGCTCGTGCTGTTCGCCGCTGCCGTGCTGTCGACCCGCGAGGGCGCGGGACTGGCCGACGCGCCGCAGGACCTGCCGGACCTCGACCTGCCGGACGGTCCGCTGGGTCCGGCGGACGTCGCGGACCTGCGCTTCTCGCTCGCGCCTCGCGGCTACCGCATGGACGAGGTCGACGTCGTGCTCGACCGGCTCGCCGCCGAGCTCGCCGAGCGCGACCGCCGGCTCGCGCGCTACGAGGGCGAGCGGGCGGGCGGCGCGTCGTCCGCCCGCGTGCGCCGGGACGACCCGGCGGGCTGAGCCCCGTCCCGGTGGCCGCCCGACGCGCCGCCCGGGACACTGGTCGCATGCCTGCCACGCTGGTCCTGACCGTCGACGTCGACGCCCCCGTCGAGCAGACCTGGGCGGGCGCGACCGACTGGGCCGGTCAGGGCCAGTGGATGCTCGGCACCCGCGTCTGGCCGACCGCGCAGGACGGCGTCGGCGTGGGCGGTGGCATCGAGGCGTTCACCGGCGCCGGCCCGCTCGGCGTGCTCGACCGCATGTCGATCACGCTGTGGGAGCCGCCGCACCGCTGCCACGTCGTGCACCTGGGGCGGGTCGTCCGCGGGACCGGCGCGTTCGAGGTGGAGCCGCGCGACGGGGGCCGCTCGCGCTTCGTCTGGCGCGAGGACCTCGACCTGCCGCTCGGCCCGCTCGGCCGCCTCGGCTGGCCGCTCGTGCGGCCGGTGTTCGCGTTCGGGGTGCAGCTGTCGCTGAAGCGCTTCGCCCGCTGGGTCGAGGCCGGCCGCCCGCAGGCCCGCGCCGCCTGAGCCAGCGCCCGCTTCCCCTGCGCCCCGGTACGCCCGGCGGGTCCTCGGCGTACCCGGCCGAAGGGGAAGCGCAGGCCCGCGCCCCTGCGGCATCAGCGCCCCTGCAGCATCAGCGCCCCTGCAGCATCAGCGGCCCGCGAACACCGCCGGCTGCTTGGCGAGGAACGCGCGGACGGCGGACGCGTGGTCGGCTGTGCGCCCGGCGACCGTCTGCAGCCGGTCCTCCTCGGCGAGCGCCTCGACGAGCGTGCTGTCGGCGGCGCCGCGCAGCTCCTGCTTGATGCAGGCGTAGGCCGCGGTCGGCCCGGCGGCCAGCCGGTCGCCGAGCTCGAGCGCGGCCGCCAGCACGGTGTCGGGCGCCACGACGGCGTTCAGCATCCCCATCTCGAGCGCCTGCTCGGCGTGGAACGGCTCGGCGAGCAGCAGCAGCGCGCCCGCCCGTCCGCTGCCGACCAGGCGCGGCAGGGTCCATGACAGCCCGGAGTCGGCGGCCAGGCCGATGCCGGCGAAGGCGGTGGTGAACCGGGCGCCGGCCGCGCCGATGCGGAAGTCGAGCGCGCAGGCCAGCCCGAGGCCCGCGCCGGCGGCCGTGCCGTTCATCGCCGCGATCGTCGGCTTGCCCAGCTCGGCCAGCGCCGTGACGAGCGGGTTGTAGTGCTCGCCCACGGTGCGCAGCGGTGCCGGGTCGCCGGCCTCGAGCAGGGCGGCGTGCTCGCGCAGGTCCTGCCCGACGCAGAAGGCGCGGCCCGCGCCGGTCAGCACGACCGCGCGGACGGCGTCGTCGGCGCGCACGTCCTCGACCGCCCGCAGCAGCGCGACCTTCATCTCGACGGTCAGCGCGTTGAGGCTGTCGGGACGGTTCAGCGTGAGCACGGCGACGGCGCCGGTGCGCTGCAGCAGGACGGTGTCGGACACGGGGAGCCTCTCGTCGGGGGCCCCAGTCTGGACCCGCTTTCGCGCCGAGCCGTTCGTACGGGACAATGGTCACGTTCCCGCCCGGGCTGTCGGCCCGGGCACACCACGACACGGGAGGTTGGCCGATGGCGGCCATGAAGCCGCGGACGGGCGATGGTCCGCTGGAGGTCACCAAGGAAGGGCGCGGCATCGTCATGCGCGTTCCGCTCGAGGGTGGTGGCCGGCTCGTCGTCGAGCTCAACGCCGATGAGGTCAAGGGCCTCGCCGACGCGCTGCAAGCCGTCCTGGCCTGAGCATGCCGCTGCCTGCGCAGGACGCCGGCGACGTCCCGTCGCAGGCACCGTCCGCACTGCCGGTCCTCGTGCTGGCCGACGCCGTCCCGGCAGCCGTCGTGCTGGCCGTGCCGACCGCCCCGGAGGGCGAGTCGGCGCGGCTGGTCGGCGCGCTGCCGGACGGCGTCGTCGGCGACCCCGGCGCGCTGCTGCAGCGCGAGCGGGGCAAGGGCGGTCCGGGCGAGCTCGTCGCCGTGCCGGTCGAGGGGTCCGACCTCGAGCGCGTCCTGCTGGTCGGGACGGGCGGGGCCACCCCGTCCGACCTGCGCCGGGCCGGCGCCGCGCTCGCCCGCCGGGCCAAGGACGCCGCGTCGCTGGCGGTCGACCTGCGCGAGCTGGGGCTCGACGGCCCCGGCCTGCGGGGGCTCGCCGAGGGGCTGCTGCTGGCGTCGTACGCGTTCACGCAGAAGGCCGAGCCCAAGGGGCGGGCGCTGCAGACGATCACCGTCGTCGCCGACCCCGGGCTGCAGGCCGACCTCGACGCCGCGCTCGTGGTCGTCCGCGCGACCGCGGCGGCGCGCGACCTCGTCAACACCCCGTCGCTGCTGAAGACCCCCGACTGGCTGGCCGGCAGCGCCCGCACGCTGCTCGACGGCCTGCAGGTCGACGTCCTGGACGAGGTCGAGCTCGCCGAGCGCGGCTTCGGCGGGATCATCGGCGTCGGGCAGGGCTCGACCCGGCCCCCGCGGCTCGTGCAGGCCCGCTACGACGGCGGCGCCGGGCCGCACGTCGTGCTCGTCGGCAAGGGCATCACCTTCGACTCCGGCGGCCTGTCGCTGAAGCCCAACGCCTCGATGCTCGAGATGAAGAGCGACATGGGCGGGGCGGCGGCCGTGCTCGCCACCGTCCGGGCGGTCGCCGACCTCGCGCTGCCGCTGCGGGTGACGGTGCTCGCCGCCGTCGCGGAGAACCTGCCGAGCGGCACCGCGCAGCGCCCGGGCGACGTGCTGACGCAGTACGGCGGGCGCACCGTCGAGGTGCTCAACACCGACGCCGAGGGCCGGCTCGTGCTCGCCGACGCCCTGGCCTACGCCGACCTCGAGCTCGCCCCCGACCTCGTGGTCGACGTCGCGACGCTCACCGGCGCCATGCCGGTCGCCCTCGGCAAGCGCTGCGCCGGCCTGTTCGCCAGCGACGACGCGCTCGCCGAGCAGCTCGTCGCGGCCGGCGAGGCGTCCGGCGAGCAGGTCTGGCGGATGCCGATCGTCGACGACTACCGTCCGACGCTCGACTCGCCGATCGCCGACCTGCGCAACATCGGCCAGCCGGGGCGCAAGCTGCAGGGCGGCTCGATCGTCGCCGCACTGTTCCTGCGGGAGTTCACCGGCGGACGCCCGTGGGCGCACCTCGACATCGCCGGCCCGGCGTTCACCGGCAGCGACGAGGACGAGCGGACCAAGGGCGGCACCGGCTTCGGCGTGCGCCTGCTCACGGCGTGGCTGACGGCGCTCGCCGCAGCGCCCGCCGACGTGGCCGCCGACCCCGGCAGCGCGGCCTCCGCCGCCTGACCGGCTCCTGACAGGCCGACGGCCCCGCCTCCCGAGCTCGGGAGGCGGGGCCGTCGTCGTCCGTCCGGCTACGCCGACGGCGCAAAGGCCTCCGGCAGGGCGCCCGCGTTCGGGCGGCCGCGGTCGGCCCAGTAGCGGTCGACCTCCTCGACGGCCTTGCGGGCGTCCTCGACGTCGACGCCGATGCCCTCGGCGATGTGCGTCCCGAGCTCCTCGGACACGCGCAGCCAGTGGCCGAC
>CAXTFU010000051.1:0-18941 GCA_964243385.1 uncultured bacterium
CCGACGAGCTCACGACCTCCGTCGAGCTACACCACGTCCAGGGACGTCACCGCCGCGCTGGCAGGCGCCACCGGTGTGACCTTCAGCGGGAAGTGGCGCGGTTCGACAGCGCAGCCTCGCGCCCTCGGCCCGCCAGGCGACGGCGGAGCCATCGCACGGCCGGCGCTCGGCGCCCGGGGCATGCGCGTCCCTGCCGGTCGATGCGCTCCAGACGACGTCCTTCGACAGCACGCCCCGTACCGGGGCATCCGCTCGTGAGTTCTCAGTGCTCAGCGGGCGTCGGCTCTACCCTCCGGGCGTGGACGTACGAGCGCAGGTCGACCCACGGGAGGTGCGCTGGGAGACCGACGTGCGCACGTACCGCGTCCACTTCTGGTCCGAAGACGGTGGCCGCTGCTCTGAGCACGAACTGACCGATGTGCCGGACGTCGCGACGGTCTTGTCCTGGGTCGAGGAGCACTCGCTCGGGCGCGTGCCGGAGGTCTTCGCGTGCCTCGAGTCCGGTGGAGAGCTGGGCGTGGCCAGGCTGCTCGGTCGGCGGCCTGGCGGGGGCTGGGCCGTCAGACGCGACGCCGCACGGCCGCCTCGGCACGCAGCCGGTCCGGCAGCCGGCGCACCCGCGGCAGGAGCCGGCGGGTCCGCTTGATGCCGAGCAGCAGGCCCCGCCAGGGCTGCGCGCTGGTCAGCGCCACGCCCTCGTACCACGTCAGGGTCGGGCGCACGGAGAGCCGGCCCTGGCGCAGCTCGGCGGCCACCCGGCGCCAGTCGACCGACGGACCGACCGGAGCCGTCACCGTCCCCGTCCAGTCCTCGCCCCACGGCTGAGCGCTCCACACGGCCGCCTCGGACGGGGACGGCTGGTCCCAGAAGGTGCGCAGCTGGTCCCAGGCGAGCGTCCGCAGGTCGAGGTGCGCCGGCGGCGTCGGCCCCTCGGCCAGGACGGCCGTCGCGTGCTCCAGGGCGCTGCGCACGCCGTCCAGGCCCCACTCCAGCAGGTGGTCGTTGCGAGGGCTGACCAGGCGGGGCTGCACCGGACCGTCCCCGTCCGACGCCTGGTAGCCGAGCGTGTAGCCCTCCAGCCCGTGCGTGAAGGTCTCCACCATCTTGGCGATGTCCGCCGTCCCGAGGTCGACGCCTCGTCCGCGCGCCAGGTCGAACAGCCAGGCGGCGCACCGCGGGAACACGTCCGCCCCGGTCCGCTCCGGCGTGTCCTCGAACAGCCCGAGGAACAGGTGCGCGGTCGGCAGCGGCCGCTCGCCGTACCGCAGGACGTCCTCGAGGGACCGTGCCGTGCGACCGCGCCAGCCCACGTCCACGACGGCGTACCGGCCCGCCGAGCCGATGCCGCGCTCGTCGAGGTAGCGGAGCATGAGGTCGCGCTGACGCACCGCGCGGGACCGGAGCTCGTCGGCCAGCGGACCGCTGGTGAGCAGGACCCGCAGCTCGGCGCGCTCGGCGGCCGACAGGTGGTGGTCGGTGCGGCCCGGCTCGAACAGCGGCGACGGCGCGAGCGCCCGCACCTGCTCGAGGGTCAGCCCGAGCCGCCCGAAGACCTCGCGGACCGTGCCCCGGTCGTCCGTCTCGTAGAGCCACTCCTCCTGGTCGCGCTCGGCGGTCGTCGCCGCCGTGCTGGCGACGTGCCACGAGATGCGCGAGCCGTAGACGTACTCGATGCGCACGTCGCAGCCGACCTGCCGCGCCAGCGGCAGGAACACCTCGCGGACGACCTCGCCGTCACGGGCCGAGAACCACAGCGTGTCCAGCTGCTGCAGCTCGACCTGCCGCAGGACCCACAGGGCGTAGCCCGCCAGCAGCGGCAGGCCGATGCCGGTGGCGATGCCTGCCAGCGCCGGGTCGACACCGTCCTGCGTCGCGCGAAGGCGTCCGAGGCGCGCGGCGCCGGCGAGCCACGAGGCGTACCCGTCGGTCGCTGCTGCGTGGGTCTCCATCCGCCGCTCGTGGCTGGTCAGCGACGCAGCCGGGCGGTGCTGCGACTGCCAGCCGGACAGGCGCGCCCGGGCGACGTCGTGGCGCAGGTCGTCACCCACGTGCAGCACGTCCGAGGGCGCGAGCCCGAGCTCTGCCGCGACCAGGTCGTACAGCGCTCCGGACTCCTTGGAGGCGGCGCGCTCGCCGGAGGCGAACACGCGGTCGCCCTCCTGCCAGAGGTCCAGCCCGGTGAGCAGCTCGCGCAGGAACTCCTCGGACAGGGGGGTGTCGGAGACGAACACCACGCCCCGGCCCGTGGCGGCCCGTGCCGCGGCCAGCCGCTCGGGGGCGCCGGGCACCGCCCGGCACAACGACCGCTCCGCGGCCAGCTCGGCGTCGACGAGCGCCTGCGCCTGCGCCACCGGCAGGGCGAGCCGGTCCACCACCTCGGCCACCACCTCGTCGAGGCGGACGTGCTCGCGGCGACGGACGACGAGGTCGGCGTGCGCCCTGTCGCGGACCGCGCGGTAGGCCAGCGGGGTGAGGTCGATGGTCCCTGCCGCGTGCAGCAGCCGGCCGGCCGCCTCGAAGACCGCCCGCGGGTCACCCACCCGCCGGGTGAGGACCGTGTCGAAGACGTCGAAGCTCTGCACCGACGGCACCGGCACTCCCCCGCTAGTAGGTTCAGCACCTCCGCGATCAGGACGGACGTGCTCGGCCGTCCTGTGACGAGCCGGAGCGCTCGACACTAGTCAACAGGCGCCACGGCAGAGGCCGACGGACGGGGAGACGTGAAGCAGAGCAGGGAGCACCGGGCCACCAGGATCGTGCTGCTCGAGCCGGACCTCTACGAGAACGGCGCGATCCGCGTCTCGCTCGACCGGGCCGCCCGGTGGCGCGCGAGCGGGGCGGAGGTGACCGTCCTCGTCCTGCGCCGGGTCACGGGCGTCCTCGCCGCCGTCCCCGACGGCCTGCCCGTCGTCTACGGGACCCGGCGCCCGAGCTCGGGCCGGACGGCCGCCCTGCTGTCGGTCCCGCGCGCGCTCGCGGCGGCCCGTTCGGCGGACGTCGTCGTCGCCGGGCGCGAGGTCGACAAGGCGCTGCTCGTCGCGGCTGTCGTCGCTCCCCTGGCCCGGCGGCCGCTCGCCGTCACCGTGCAGTCCAGGGCCGACGTCGCGCTCGCCGAGTACACCTCCCGGGCCGTGCGCCCGCTGGTGCGGCGCGCGCTCCGGTCGGCGCAGCTCCTGGTGACCGTCGCCCGCGGCATCGTCCCCGGGCTGGTGTCGCTGGGCGTGTCGTCGTCGCACGTGGCCACCGTCACCAACGGCGTCGACGTCGAGGGCCTGCGGGCAGCCGGCCGCGAGGCGCCTGCGGTGTCGCTGTCGGCGGGCCCGGTCGTCGTGGCCAGCGGTCGGCTGTCGCGCCAGAAGGGCTTCGACCTGCTCGTGCGGGCGCACGCGCAGGCGCTGCAGGAGGGGGCGCCCGCGCACAGCCTGCTCGTCATGGGTGAGGGCCCGGACGCGGACGCGCTCCAGGCCCTCGCGGAGGAGCTCGGCGTCGCGGACAGCGTGGTGCTGGCCGGCTTCCAGCCGAACCCGTTCGCCGTCGTCGCCCGCGCCGACCTGTTCGTCCTGCCGAGCCGCTGGGAGGGGTTCCCGCTCGGACTGGTGGAGGCCGTCGTCCTGGGCGTCCCCGTGGTGGCCGCCGACTGCGTGAGCGGCCCGTCCGAGGTGCTGGACGACGGCCGCTTCGGCCGGCTCGTGCCGTCCGAGGACGTCGGGGCGCTCGCCGCGGCCCTGCGAGCCCACCTCGACGCGCCGGAGGACCTCCGCTCCAAGGCGCGTGCCGGCGCGGCTGCGGCCGCGTCCCGCTTCGACCCGCAGCAGGCCGCCGCGTCGCACCTGCAGCTGCTCGAGGACCTGGCCCGCCGCGGCCGGCGCAGGGCGACGTCCACCACGTCGAGCGGCGGCACCCCTGCGGCGACCTACACTCGACGCCCATGACCGAGATGTCCACGAGCTCGATCCCAGGGGACGCCCTGGTCTACGTCGCGGGGCACCGCGGCCTCGTCGGCTCCGCGGTCTGCCGCCACCTGGCGGCGCAGGGCTTCGAGAAGGTGGTCGGCCGCACCTCCGCCGAGCTCGACCTGCGGGACCGCGACGCCGTGCTGCGCTTCGTCGCCGAGCTCCGGCCCGACGTCGTCATCGTCGCGGCCGCGCGCGTCGGCGGGATCATGGCGAACTCGACCTACCCGGCCGACTTCCTCAGCGACAACCTGCAGATCCAGGTCAACCTGCTCGACGCGGCGCAGCGCGCCGAGGTGCCTCGGCTGCTGTTCCTCGGCTCCAGCTGCATCTACCCGAAGTTCGCCGAGCAGCCGATCCGCGAGGACTCCCTGCTCACCGGGCCGCTCGAGCCGACCAACGACGCCTACGCGATCGCGAAGATCGCCGGCATCATGCAGGTCCAGGCCGTCCGTCGCCAGCACGGGCTGCGCTGGATCTCGGCGATGCCGACCAACCTGTACGGGCCCAGGGACAACTTCGACCTGCAGGCCTCGCACGTCCTGCCGGCGATGCTGCGGCGCTTCGACGAAGCGGCCCGGCAGGGCGACGCCAGCGTCACCTGCTGGGGCACGGGCGAGCCGCGACGCGAGTTCCTGCACGTCGACGACCTGGCCGAGGCGTCGCTGTTCCTGCTCGAGCACTACGACGACCCGCAGACCATCAACGTCGGCACCGGGGTGGACGTGACCATCCGCGAGCTGGCGGAGACGGTGGCGAAGGTGGTCGGGTACGAGGGGCGCACGGAGTGGGACACGAGCAAGCCGGACGGGACGCCGCGCAAGCTGCTCGACGTGTCCCGGCTCGCCGACCTCGGCTGGCGTGCGCGCACCAGCCTCGAGGACGGCCTGCGCGACACCTTCAGCTGGTACACCGAGCACGCCGCGGACGCCCGGCGGTGACCCGGTCGCTCGCGGGCTTCAGCGGCGCCGGGTACGACAAGGGCCGCGGACCGGCGTGGCAGATCGCCTGGCAGGTCGTGTCGGGGCTGCTGGTGGTCCGGTGGTGGTGCCCGAGCCGGCTGCGCAACGCCGTCCTGCGCGCCTTTGGCGCCGAGCTCGGCGAGGGCGTCCTCATCCGGCACCAGGTCCGGATCCACTGGCCCTGGAAGCTCACGGTCGGCGACCACTCGTGGATCGGTGAGCAGGCCTGGCTGCTCAACCTCGAGCCGATCGTCATCGGACACGACGTCTGCGTCTCCCAGGGCGTGCTGCTGTGCACCGGCAGCCACGACCGGCGGTCCCCGACGTTCGAGTTCGACAACGCACCGATCGTCGTCGAGGACGGGGCCTGGATCGCGGCGCGCGCCACCGTGCTGCGCGGCGTGACCGTCGGGCGCGCAGCGGTGGTCGGGGCGACCGCCCTCGTCGTCCGGGACGTGCCGGCCGGGGCGACCGTCCTCGCCGCCTCCGCCGACCGACGGGTGTAGGCGTGCGGCTGCTGCACGTCGCCACGCTCGTGTCCCCGGACGGCGCCTTCGGAGGTCCGGTCCGGGTCGCTGAGAACCAGGTCGCCGCCCTGCGTGCGCGCGGGCACGACGTCGTGCTCACCGCCGGGCAGCGGGGGTTCGCGGACGGGCTGCCCACCCCCGTCGACGGGAGCCGCCTGTTCCCCGCGCTGCAGCTGCCGGGCACCGGCTTCAGCGGCCTGCTGGCGCCGGCCATGCTGCGCTGGCTCCGCACGGCGCTGCGCGGCGTCGACGCCGTGCACGTCCACCTCGGCCGCGACCTGGTGACGCTCCCCGCCGCCGTGCTCGCGCTGCAGGCTGGGGTGCCCCTCGTCCTGCAGACGCACGGCATGGTGGTGGCGTCCCGGCACCCCCTGGCTGCGCCGCTCGACGCGCTGCTCACCAGGCGGGCGCTCACCGGCGCCAGCAGCGTCCTGTACCTGACGCAGGACGAGCGCGCCGGGCTGCAGGCCGTCGTCCGCGGAGCGGGACTGCCGCTGCGGGCACTCGGCAACGGCGTGCCGGTCACCGAGCGGCCCGCCCCCCTGCCGGCACGTCCGGAGGTGCTCTTCTGCGCGCGGCTGCACCGGCGCAAGCGGCCCGGGATGTTCGTGCGCATGGCCGAGCGCCTGCTGCGCGAGGGGATCGACGCGTCCTTCGTCCTCGTCGGCCCGGACGAGGGCGAGGGGCAGGAGGTCCAGGCCGCCGTCGGACGCGTCGCCGACGCGTCGCGCCTGCGCTGGGAGGGCGCCCTGCCGCCGTCGCGCACCCTGGAGCGCATGCAGCGGTCCAGCCTGCTCGTGCTGCCCTCCGTCGACGAGCCGTACCCGATGAGCGTCCTCGAGGCGCTGTCGGTCGGACGGCCGGTCGTCGTCACGGACTCCTGCGGCCTCGCACCGTCGGTGCAGCAGTCGGGCTGCGGCACCGTCGTCGACGAGAGCGAGGACGCGCTGGTCGCCGCCGTCGGCGCTCTGCTGCGCGAGCCGGCGACCCTGGCCGCGATGGCGGCCGCGTGCCTGCCGGCCGTCGCGGAGCACTTCAGCATGGACGCCGTCGCCGACGTCCTGGAGGACGTCTACGCGGCGGCGAGGACGCGCCCTGTCTGAACGCCGCCGGAGGGGGTGGCCGCTCCTGGGGCTCCTGCTGGTCGTGGTGGCGGTCCTGTGCGCCGCGGCGGTCCGTGGACCGTCCCCGGACCCGGCGGGGCGTGCGTCCGGTGCACCGGTCGTGCCCTTCGACGTGCCGACGACCGACGCGCTGCGGGACTCTCCCCGCAAGGCGTTCGCGCACTACATCCCGACCTTCCCCCGGTCGTACGACAACCAGCCGACGACGATCGACTACTACGCGCGCAACTACCTCACCGCCGACGGCGAGGGCGGCAAGCACGCGGAGTACGGCGGCTTCCTGCGCGACCGCCCGCTGCCGCGCACGCCGCTGGACCGACCTGACTGGGCGCTCGAGGACCTGCGGGTCGAGGTCCGCCAGGCGATCGACGCCGGTCTGGACGGCTTCACCCTCGACCTGCTGCAGCTCGGCGACACCGGCGGTCCGTGGTGGGACACCAGCCAGCTGCTGCTGCAGGCCGCAGCCGAGGCGGAGGACGGCTTCTCCATCGTGCTCATGCCGGACATGAGCGCCCTGGAGACGATCGACCCCCGGGGCCTCGCCCGCTGGACCGCACACCTGGCCGAGTCCCCGGCGGCGCACCGGCTGGACGACGGCCGGCTGCTGGTCGCGCCCTTCCTGGCCGAGGCCCGCACGAGCGACTGGTGGCGCGAGTACCTGCGGGTGCTGGCCGACGAGTTCGGCACGACCGCCGCGCTGCTGCCCGTGTTCCTCGACGAGCGGCCCCACCTGCAGGCGTTCGCGGACATCTCCTGGGGCGTCTCCACCTGGGGGAGCCGGAGCCCTGCGCAGAACCAGGCGCAGCCGCGCGGCCCCGGCTCGCCGTGGGCACGTGCGCAGGCCGTCGAGCAGCTGGGCCTGCGCTGGATGCAGCCGGTCTCGGTGCAGGACGTCCGTCCTCGCGACGGGGTCTTCGACGAGGCCGTCGCGACGGCGAACCTGCGCGCCACCTGGGAGCTCGCCATCGCGACCGGGGCGGAGCTCGTGCAGGTGGCCACCTGGAACGACTACGCCGAGAGCACGGCCGTGGCACCGTCGCAGCGCCACGGCTGGTCGTTCCTGGAGGTGTCGGCCTGGTTCCTGGCCCGCTGGAAGACCGGGGACGAACCGGCGGTGGCGCGCGACTCCGTCGTCCTGACCCACCGGACGCAGCGCTACGGGGGCGAGGTCGTGGGAGGGCAGTGGCGCCGCCTGCAGCTGCGTCCGGGGAGCAGCCCGGCCGTCGACCTCGTCGAGGCCGTGTCCTTCGCGACCGGTCCTGCGACGCTCCGGCTGGTCGTCGGCACGAGCGAGACCTCGTGCGAGGTCTCGCGCGGCCTGTCCGTCTGCACGGCGCCGCTGGGCTCCGGCGAGATCCGGACCGAGCTGGTCCGCGAGGGTGCGGTGGTCGCCTCCGTCGCCTCCCCGTACCAGCTGGAGGAGGCGCCCGCGGCGGAGGACCTGCAGTACGTCTCGGTCACGAGCCGCGGTCCGTGACCGGGCCGCGACACGGCTGAGGCCGGCCCCCGACGCGGGGACCGGCCTCGGCCGTGCGGTGTCAGCTGTAGGTGAGGACGAGCACGGGACGGAACGTGACGTCCGGGTGGTCCTTGGACCAGAGCCACAGGTCGTCGCTGCTGGTCGTGCTCAGCGACAGGCTCGCCTGCTTGCCCCCGTAGGGAGCGAGCGCACCGACGCTCAGCGGCGTGGTGTAGCTCGTGTTGGCGTTCGTCGCCGTCGTGATCCGGCCGACCAGCGTCGTCCCCGTGCCCGGTCGCCGGTTCCACGTGACCGTGGACTCGTTCCAGGCGTCACTGGCGAGCTTGACGTCCACGGCGGCCGACGAGCCGGCGAACGACAGGGTGCTCGTCCGGAAGCGCAGGGTCGCGCCGGTGAGCCGCTTGCCGGCGGGCGACGAGGGCAGGGCGAACCGCAGGAAGGAGACGATGTTCGGTGCTCCGTTGGCGGTCAGCGAGCCGCTCGTGCCGAAGTTGCCGTCCGCCACCCACTCGTGGGCGTAGGTGTCCTCGACGGGAGACAGCGTCACCACCGTCTTGGCCGGCTCGACCGGCGCCAGGACGGTCACCGCGACCTGGGCCGAGGCCGGGCTGCTGCCGCCGGCGCCGTCGCGGGCGACGACGCGGTAGGACCACGCGCCGGGCGTGGCCGTCGAGGTGGACCAGGTCGTCCCCGGGACGGTGGCGACCAGCGTGGCCGGACCGGGCACGAAGCCCGACGTCGACGAGCGGTGCACCTCGTAGCCGCTGACACCGACGTCGTCGGAGGACGGCGCCCAGCTCAGCGAGACCGACGTCCCCGAGACGGTCGCGCTCGGCTGACCCGGGACGCTCGGCGCCTCGTCCTGCGCGTAGGTGAGCTCGAGGGCCGGGCGGTAGGAGCTGTCCGGGTGGTCCTTGGACCAGACCCAGAGGTCGTCGCTGCTCGGCGTGCTGAGCGAGAGCGACGTCGACAGCCCGCTGCGGGAGGCCAGGGCGGCCCGGTCGAGCGGCGTCGTGAAGGTGGTGCTGGGCGTCGTGGCGGTGCTGATGCGCCCGAGGACGGTCGTACCCAGCGCCGGCCGGTCGTTCCAGGTGGTGGTGCCCTCGGTCCACGCGTCACCGCCCAGGCGGACCTCCGTGGTGCCGGTCGAGCCGGCGAACGTCGAGCTGTTGGTGCGCAGGCGCAGGGCGGCGGCGGTGAGCCGCTTGCCCGCGGGCGTGGCCGGCACGGCGAAGCGCAGGTACGACACGATGTTCGGCGTCCCGTACGCGGTCAGCGACGAGCTCCAGCCGAAGTTGCCACCGGCCACCCACTCGTGCGCGTAGGTGTCCTCGACCGGCGCGACGCTGACGACCGAGCCGGCCGGCGCGGTCGTGCCCGTCGGCGTCGGTGCCGGCACGGTGACGGACGTCGCGGCGGAGGCGGCGCTGGCGTTGCCCGCGGCGTCCTGGGCGACGACCCGGTAGTGCCAGGTGCCCGAAGGAGCAGCGGACGACCAGGTCGTCGCCGTGGCGCGGCCGAGCAGCGACGCCGCACCGGGCGTGAAGCCCGCCGTGGCCGACCGGTGCACCTCGTACCCGGTGACGCCGACCGCGTCGGTCGACGCCGTCCAGCTCAGGGAGACGGTGGTGCCGGACACGGACGCGACCGGGGTGCCCGGCGCGCTCGGGGCGGTGACGTCCGCTGCCGGCGGCGCGACGGCGCGCGTCCCCGACCGGCCGCTGCTGACCGCGACGTACTGCAGGTCCTGCACGGACGGGCTGCTCGTCACCGCGTACGGAGACGTGACGGCCGTGACGTCGGTGCCACCGCGGACCACCCGGGCGCTGACCGTGCCGGGCGACAGGGGCACGGTGCAGGTGCCGGGGCCGGCGGGCACGGAGCAGGTGTGCGTCTGCGTCCCGACCCGGACCTCGACGGTGGCCGCAGCGGTCAGGAAGGTGAGCGCCTCGACGGTGTCGCGCGCCGGCGTGCTGCCACCGCGCAGGTTCATGAGCGTCGTCTGCGGGAAGCTCGGGCGGGCACCGACGGGCTGCGTGCGGTGCGTCAGGTAGACGGTGTCACGCGTCGTCGCCGGGACCGCACCGGTCTTCCACTGCGTCAGGTAGTAGGCGGAGATGTCCAGGAACGACCAGCCGTGCTTCTGGCTGGGGGCGATCTGGGTGCCCTCGGCGTAGTCGTTCCACGTCGGCAGCTGCACGAGTTCGGCGTTGTTCCGGATGGCGATCTGCCAGCTGTTGCGCAGGTTGGTGGTGTTCGCCGCCTCGTCGTAGATGCCGTGCCGCGGCCGCTCGTCCTGCACCGACACCGGCGCCATCCACTTCTGCCCCAGCGCGTGCACCTTGGCGATCCGGCCGGCCGGTGACGTGGCCCAGGTCTGGGTGGGGTCGTTGCCCGCGGGGTTGCGGTTGCCCCAGTTCGACATGCCGTAGCTGATCGGCGCGAAGGCGTCCGCGTGCGGCTGCTCGTTCAGGAAGACGGGCAGGAAGGCGACCGTCGTCCCGTGCACGTCGCGCATGGCGGTGAGGAACTGCTTCCACCACGCAGCGTCGTGCGCCTCGGCGTAGAACGGGCTGACCACCAGCCGGCCGTCCGCGAGTCGGTAGGCCGACGAGTGCCGGCCGAGCTCCGCGACGTACCGGGCGAGGGTCAGCGGGTCCTTGTCGCCGAGGCCCGTCATGTCGGGCATGAGCATGATCTTGAAGCCCGGGTCCACGTTGTTCGCCGCCTGCAGCATCCGCTGGGCCCGCTGCCAGTGCGAGCCGTTGCTGTCGCCGAGCTGGAGCAGGTCGAAGCTGAAGCCGTCCAGGCCGGCCGCGACCGCCTGGCGGACCTCGGCCTCCATGTCGCGCAGCTCCCAGGCGCTGTCGGCCCAGGGGAGCCGGCCCAGCGGCCGGTCCCGCACGAAACCGCCGTACGCGGCGTGCTTGCCACCCTCGCCGTTCGGGTTGAGGTAGTGCGCGGTGTAGTAGTCGCTCGCCTCGGGTGCGTTGTCGAAGGACTGCAGGAACGACGGGATGTAGTGCGCGAAGGCCTTGCGGGACGACGCGCGCAGCACCTCGGTCGACGGCAGGTCGAACGGCAGCGCGGTCGGGCCGGCGGACGTGCCGACGGCCGCGGCGGCGGTGCTCGGCGCTGCGAGCGCGGGAGTCGTCGGCGAGGCGATGGCCATGCAGGCGACGAGCGCAGCGAGGCGGGGCGCGAGGTTGCGTGCGGGCAGGGAAGAGCCGAGCGTGAGCCTGGACAAGGGTGATCCTCCGCTGATGAGCCAGGACGAAGACGGACCACGCACCGATCTCTGGATCGCGTGCGAGTTCTCGGCGGCTCGTCAGGAGCAGCGCCGGACGGGTCAGGCATCGCCGTCGTCGGCGTGTCGCTTGTTCATCCATCAGGGGGTCCACAGCGCGAAGCACCGCGTCGGCAGGGCCGGCGCGGTCTGCGGAGGGGTCCGTGGCGGTCCTGGGGTCGCGCAGGAGCCGACGGCCGCGGGCCGCCGGGTGGCGCTCAGCGGCTGGCGACGCCGCGAGGAGGAGTGCTGCGAACAGCGGTGCTGCGAGCCGGCGTGCTGCGGCGCGCCGGCAGGCCGGCCCTGAGTGCTACGGGCCGGTCGGGTGCGTCTCGGTCAGGAGCCGGCGGTCCGCTTGCGGCGCAGCGGCAGCTGTCGAGCGACCCGGCGCGCGTCCTGCAGGGCGCCGGGCGCCAGGACCGGCGCGAGGGCGACGTACAGCGCCGTGCTGCCGACGACCAGGACGAGGACGACGATGGTCCCGCCGTCGGTCGCTGCCGCGACGCCCAGGGCGGCCGCGCCGACCGCGATGGCGCCGAGCGCCGCCGGCAGGGCGGAGCGCGCCACGGCGATCCCCGCGTGGCGCTGCAGCGCCCAGGCCAGGACGGCGGCGTCCACGACGCAGGCGGCTGCCCACGCGACGCCGTGCGCCACGACACCGATGCGCGGCAGCAGCAGGGGCAGCAGGACGGCCCACGGCACCATGGTCGCCCCCTGCCCGAGGGCGACCAGCCGCACCCGTCCCACCGCGCTCAGGAAGCCCGCCCCGACCGCCGAGACGGGACCCGAGATGGCCAGGCCGGCGCAGGCGAGCGGGATGACCGGGATGATCGAGTCCCACTGGTCGCCGAACACCGTCGGGACCAGCACGGACGCGGACACGGCCAACGGCACCACGACCAGGCCCGTGAGGAACGATCCGAGCACCAGGGACCGGCTCAGGTCGTCCCGGACGTCGTGCCCGGCCTCGAGGAGCCTCGCCACGGCCGGGTAGCTCACGCGCCACAGGCTCTCGAACAGCAGGAACGGCACGAGCATCACCCGCTGGGCGACGCTCCAGTAGCCGAGCACGACGGTGCTCCCGATGCCGACCGTCAGCAGGTTGACGCCCTGGTCCCGGACCAGCGCCAGGACGCTCCCGAGCTGGAAGGTCAGGCCGAAGGCCAGCAGCGGTGTCACGGCCGCCCGGTCGAGCCTCGGCCGGAGGATGCGCTGCGGCGCGGCCCGCTGCACCACGGCCGCCCCGACGAACGAGCGCAGGACCGTCGCCGCGGCGACGCCCCAGACCCCGGCCCCCAGGACGACGAGACCGACTGCGAGCACCGCGTAGACGACGGTCTCCAGCACCTCGGCGACCGCGACCGCGGTGAAGCGGAGGTCGCGCTCGAGCTGCACCGACGCCGGCACGCGGAAGGTCGCGGGCACGAGCGCCCACAGCATCAGCGCCGTGACCGCGCCCTCCGTGCCGAGCCGCACGAGCACGGCCGACGCCACGCCGACGATGAGCAGCGTCACGCCGAGCTGGAAGCCGAGGACGGCCGAGAGCTCGCGTCGCGTCGGCGCAGTGCTCCCCCGCACGAGCTGCGCGGCGAGACCCGCGTCGGTCAGGAACCCGCCGACGAGGATCAGCGTCGAGCCGAAGGCGAGCACGCCGAAGTCCGCCGGCACGAGCAGGCGAGCGAGCACGACGCTCGTCGCCAGGCCCGCGAGGCGCACGCCCAGGCCGCGGACCGCGACGGCGGCGACCCCGCGCATGCTGCGCCCGCGCACCTCCCCCGCGCTCATCGCGGTGTCAGCGAGCGCCGCCGACGGCAGGGCAGCCTCGGTCGTGGCCTGCGTCTGACCGTCGGGACGCGGATCGCTCACAGGGGAAGGCTACGGTTCTGCCGCGACCGGCAGGCCGGGAGTGACGCGCGCGACAGGAGCCCGTCGTAGGCGGCGAGGATCTCTGCGCCGGACCGCTCGAAGTCGTAGGTCGCCCGGCACCACGCCTGCGCGCGCCGGCCCGTGCGTGCGGCGTCGTCGGGGCGCCGCAACGCCTCGACGAGCAGCTCGGCGAAGCCGCCGTCGTCGTCGGCGGTCCCCCAGAAGGTGCCGGAGGGAGCCCGGTCGACGATGCCCTCCGCCGCCACGGACGTCGCCACGACGGGCAGGCCGAACAGCATCGCCTGCGGCACCTTGAACTTCAGCCCGCCACCCACGTGCACCGGCGCGGCGAAGACGCCGGCGCGCTGGTAGTAGGGCTCGAGGTCGTCGACCTGGCCGGTCACCTCGACCGCCGACGCGCTCGCCGCGAGCGCCCGCAGGGCCGTGCTCGGTCCGGCGCCGACGAGCTGCAGCCGCGCGGACGGCACGGCGGCCAGGACCCGGGGCCACACCCGCTCGAGGAGCCACGCTGCCGCGTCCTGGTTCTCGAGCCGCCAGAACGCGGCGGTGAACAGCACGAGCGCCGGGTCGCGCTCGCTGACGGCCCCCGTGGGCTGGTCGAGCCAGGGATCGATGACGAGGACCTCGGTGCGCAGGCCGAGCCGACGCAGCAGCGAGACGTCGGCCTGCTTGAAGACCAGGACCAGGTCGGAGGCGCTGAGCGCCCGACGCTCGGCCCAGCGGTGGACGGGGTGCAGCACGCGACCGGTCAGCCGCTTGCGCCGTGTCGGCTGGGTCGCGTACCGACGCGCCTGCGCCTCGCTGGCGACGTCGTGGTCGACGACGACGATCGGTGTCGTCACGCCGGCTCGTCGCAGCGGCGGTGCGACGTGCGCGTACTCCGGCCAGTGCAGCTCGACGAGGTCGACCGCCGCGGCCATGTCCGCGAGCCCGGCCGCGGCGAGGTCGCGGAGCAGCTGCGAGGCCGCCGACCACCCGCGCAGCCGCTGCTGCCAGCGGTCGACCTCCCGGCGGAGCCGGCCCGGGCCCGGGTCCGCCGACGCCACGAGCACGACGCGGAGCCAGGCCGGTGCCAGCGCTTCGGCACGCACGTTGTTGCGGGTCAGCGGCGCGACCAGGGTGATGGAGCTGGAGCGGGCCATCCGCTCGAGGTGCCGGAGCAGGAAGCTGCCGCCGGCGTGCGGGATGCCCTCGTAGGGGACGTGCGGGGAGACGACTAGCAGGCGCACGGCGCCGGCCTCCGCTGTTCCGCGGCACGTCGGCAGGCCGCGTCCGGCCGGGGGAGCGGCACGGGCCGGCCCGTCCGCCGGACGTCGCGCCCGGTGGTGCGGTGCGACCTCACCCGGTCCGCCGCGCCTGCAGCGCCGGCCACGCCGCACCCACCTGCCGCTCCCAGCCGGCGAGCACGAGCTCGCCGGTGCTCGTCCACGGCGTCACCGGCAGCCCCGCGGCCTGCAGCAGCTCGTCGCGCACGAGGCGCATCGACGCCTGGTGGCCCCAGGCCAGCAGCGCGAGCGGGCCGACCGTGGCCGCGGGCAGCGCCAGCCGGGCGGCGTAGCGCTCGACCTCGTCGAGCAGCCGGCCGCTGTCCCGGTCGGCGCCCGACGCCAGGCGCAGGACGTGCGCGGCCTGCTCGGACGGCGTCGTGCGGCCGGCGGCGCGGGCCAGGGACAGGGACAGCAGCGGCAGCAGGTCGAGCAGCGGCAGCCCGTGCTCGCGACCGGTCTCCCAGTCGAGGACGCCGGCCCTGCCGCGCTCGTCCACGACGACGTTGTGCCCGCTGGCCAGGTCGCCGTGCGCCAGCACGCCGGGCACGTCGCCCAGCCCGGCCAGCAGTGGCCGCAGCGCGGCCGCCGGTCCGCGCAGCGCCACGGCGCGGTCACCGTCGGCCAGCGCCGCCCAGTCGACCGGGTGCGCGGTCGCCGCGGCGAGCTCGCCCAGCCAGCTGCCCAGCGGGACGAGCGCCGTCCGGACGACGGCGGCGGGCGCGTCGAGCAGCGGGACGCCGTCGCAGCGGGTCTCCGCCGACCAGGCCAGGCCGCCGGTCCGTCCGCTGCCGAGCGGCGAGGGCGCGGGACTGCCCTCGGGGAGCCGGCCGAGGATGCGCTGCTCGTGCGTCGCGCGGTCCTCGCCGGCGCCGGTCTCCGGCGCGCGGGCCACCTTCACCACGCAGGGCCGCCGGCCGTCCAGCAGGAACGCGGCCCGCCGGCGCTCGTCGCGCCGGTCGACGACCAGGCACACCCCAGCCGGCGACGACCCGAGCAGCACGCCGGCGGCGTCGACGGCCGCGGGCACGGCACCGCCGTCGCGGGTCGCGACGGTGACGCCCTCGGGCCGCACGAGCCGCCGCAGCAGCCGTCGCGGCCAGCGACCGGCCGGCACGCCCGCCACCGCACGCCCGCGTCGGGCACCGGTCGCGTCGGTCCAGGCGACGACCACCCCGTCCGGCGAGCGGCGCACCTCCCAGCGGACGACCGCGTATCCCGCGCGGCGCAGGCGGCGACCGCGGTCGCGGCCGGTCAGCAGCACGAGCGGCGCGCGCAGCCGGTCCGGGACGCGCCCGCCCGACACGACCACCAGCTCGGCCGTGCCCACCGGCTCGGCGGCGAGGTGCCAGCGCGCGCAGGCGCCGGACCAGCGGGCTGCGGCGCCGAGGACGGCCACCGAGCCCGGCACGCGCGGCAGCAGCAGGAGGGCGTCGGCCTCGGGGAGCCCGACCCGCGCGCGCACCAGCGCAGCCCGGAGCCGGCGCAGCGCCGTCCTCCTCGGCCTGTGCAGCACGGTGCACTCCTCAGCTCGGTGTTGCGGGCACGTGTCGCGCGGGGAACGCGCGCCCTTCCCAGAGCAGGACGTCGTCGAGCGTCCGTCGTCGCGCACCGGGGACGGCACGAGGACCCGACCGGGTGAACCTGCTCTCGAGCGGACCTCGTCCCGCTGAGCGAGCGACGGAGGAAGGTACTTTCTCGGACGAGAGGAGGCGCGCATGTCGCTCTCCCAGAGCATGACCGCAAGGATGGTCCACCCGTACAGCCCTAACTCCGTGTCCGGGCAGGCCCGTCAGCGGCGCTGGACGCGGTTCCACGAGTCGTTCCCCGACATCACCGGCATGCGCATCCTGGACCTCGGCGGGACCCCGAGCTTCTGGCGGGGGTCGCCGCAGCAGCCCAGCGCCGTGACGATCGTCAACCTGTTCTCCTACGACGACACGGACCCCTTCGTCACGGCGGTGCAGGGCGACGCCTGCGACCTGCCGGCCTCGGTGACCCGCGAGCGCTACGACCTCGTCGTCTCCAACAGCCTCATCGAGCACGTCGGGGGCCACACGCAGCGCGAGCGCCTCGCAGCCGGCATCCACGCGGCGGCCGACCGCCACTGGGTGCAGACCCCGTACCGGTACTTCCCGGTCGAGCCGCACTGGCTGTGCCCGGGCATGCAGTTCCTGCCCTTCTCGGCCCGCGTCCAGGTCACGATGCGGTGGCCGCTCGGCCACTACCAGACCAAGGACCTCGCACAGGCGACCGAGTACGTCCACGAGGTCGACCTGCTCGGCCGCACGCAGATGCGCTCCTACTTCCCGGACTCCGAGCTCTGGCTGGAGCGGCTGGCCGGGCTGCCCAAGTCGCTCGTCGCCGTGCGGACCTGAGCGCACGGCTGCTCGGGGACCGGGCGGACCGCACGCCGACGGGTGAACTCCCGGCCTCCGCGGTGATGCGCCCGCGGCTCGTGAGAGAGTCGACCGACCTGCAGGGCAGCGTCCCCCTGACGGAGCACCACGTCACGAGCGGGAAGGGCTGCACCTTGTCGACGGCACAGCCACTGCCCCGCCCCGTCCCCGGACCGGGGTCCGCTCCGCTCGCCCGCCCGACGGGCACGTCGAGCGGCGCGCCCGACGGCTCGGGGACAAGCCGGACGAACCGGCCCGTACGCTCTGTCGCGGGCCTGGTCGTCTCCGTCAGCAGCACCGGACCGGCCGACTCCCCCGCGAGCAGCACCGACCGCCGCACCCCCCGGCTCAGCACCAGCGGCCGACGCACCCGGAGAGCCATGTCGACGAGCGCAACCACCCGCCTCGCGGCGGTCGGCGGCGCTGCGGCACGGCTGGCCGCGGCCGGCCGCCTCGGCGTCGACGACGCGCGTCCGCTCGTCGTCGACGGCACGCCGGTCGACACCGTTGCGGGTGACGGCAGCACCTCCGTCGACACCGGGGCGCCGCGCGTGACCGTCCTGGGCCAGGCCCTGGAGGCCGTCGACGTCGCCACCGCCGCGGTCCAGGTCCTGGCGCTGGCCAAGAGCGGGGGCGGTGGGCTGGTCGTCACCATGAACGTCGACCACGCGGTGCAGCTCGAGCGGCCGGGCGCGCTGCGCGACGCCTACGCGCGGGCGACGCTGCGCTACGCCGACGGCATGCCGATCGTCTGGCTGGCGCAGCTGACCGGCCGGCCGCTGCCGGCCCGCGTCGCCGGCTCCGACCTCGTGCCGCTCGTGCTCGAGCTGGCCGAGCAGTCCGGCCTGCGCGTCCACCTCGTCGGCGGTGCGCCGGACGTCGCCGCCGAGGCCGAGCGTCGCGTGCTCGCGTCCTACCCCGACCTGCAGTGGACGGGGCACGTCTCCCCGCCGATGGGCTTCGACCGCCAGCCCGACCTCGACGCGAGCATCGCCGCCGAGGTGGCCGCCGCACGGCCGCACATCGTCCTGGTGTGCCTCGGAGCGCCGAAGCAGGAGGCCTGGGCCCTGCGGCACGCGGAGGTGCTCGGCTCCAGCGTGCTGCTGTGCGTCGGCGCCACCGTCGACTTCCTCGCCGGCACGCAGCCGCGCGCCCCGCGCTGGATGGTGCAGCTCGGCATGGAGTGGCTGTTCCGCCTCGGCCGCGAGCCCCGGCGCCTGTGGCGCCGCTACCTCGTCGACGACCGGCGCTTCCTGCGGCTCGCCGTCGCCGAGATCGTCGCCGAGCACGCCGCCGCCCAGCGGGTGCGGCCGCTGCCCGGCTCCTGGGCGCCCGGCTCCTAGGAACTCCGGCTCCTAGGAACTCCGGCTCCTAGGAACGCCGGTCCCCAGCAGCGCCGGTCCCTAGAAGCGCCGGGTTCAGCAGCGCCGGTCCCAGCAGCGCCGGCCGATCCCCAGCAACGCCGGTCCCTAGGAGCGCCGGGCCGCCGCGCCGTCCTGGGTCACGCCGTCGCCCGCGGCGGCGACGTCCGCCGCGGACGCGTCCGCCGGCCCCGTCGGGAGGTCGCGCAGCCGGCGCGCAGGGACGCCGCCGTACAGCCCATGCGGCGCGCAGTCGGCGGTGACGACGGCCCCGCTGGCGATGACGCACCCCTCCCCCACGGTGACCCCGGGCAGCAGCGTGGCGCGGGCGCCGATCCAGCTGCCCCGCCGCACGACGATCGGCTCGGCGCGGACGCGGCCGGCGCGCTTGCGGCCGTCCCCCAGCTCGTGCGTCGTGGTGGCGAACAGCACCTCCATCGCGACCGAGACCCGGTCCTCGATCGTCACCAGCGCGTCGTTGTCGAACGTGCAGCGCTCGTTCACGAAGACCCTCGACCCGAGGACGACGCGGTTGGTCTTGAAGGTCACCCGCGGCCAGACCTCGGCGCCGGCGATGCGCATGCCGACCGCCTTGTAGATCGCCACCCGCAGGTGCCGCGACATCAGCGGTGAGCCGGCGACGGTGTTGACCACCGTGGCGAACGCACCGTTGCGGGCGTCCTCGCGCAGCGCCCTG
>CAXTFU010000052.1:0-18863 GCA_964243385.1 uncultured bacterium
AGGTCCGGCAGGTCGAGGTGACGGTCCGGCGCGAGGAGCTCGAGGTGCTGCGCGTACCCCTGGACGGGACAGAGCAGGCAACGTCCGGGCCGGCACCCGAGCCGCTGGTCGTCGTGCTGTCCGAGGAGGTACCGGTCGTGCAGGTCCAGGCCCGGCCGTACGAGCGGGTGACCGTGCACGTGGACACCGTCACCGACCAGCAGGTCGTGTCCGAGACCGTCGCCCACGAGCGCGTCGAGGTGCTGACCGATCCGACCGCTGCCTGGAGTGTTCCAAGGACCTGACAGCGGTGTTGGTCATCCGAGAGGTCTGCGCGCGGGCGGCCCGGCCTGCCTGAGCGTCGAACCCGTCCCGCTGGTGGCGTGCTGTGATCCGGGAGTGCTGACACCCACGGTCGAGCCGGTCGGCGCCGCGGTTCGGGTGTTGTGACTGCCGTGGCCGACGAAGGCCCTTGGCGGCGCACTCGAGGTGTGCGGGTGGGTGCTACTGCACCGGGTCGCGCCGTTCGATCCGCCGGTGCAGCTGCGGCTCGCCACCGAGAGGGGCCTGCCGGCGCCGGCGGTGCTGGCCGAGCGTGCCGCGGGGCTCGCGGCGGACGGGCAAACCGCAGCGACCGCGCAGAGGCGCGCCGTCGTGCTCCGTCAATGCAGCGGCTGGCACAGGGCTGTCCGCCGCCTGCGGTCATGGGCTCGGCGGTGCGGCTGGCCCATGTTGCGCTGTCGCTGACCGAGGGCGGTCTGCGTGAGGTGCTGCACTGGCCGGGCTGTCGCAAGGTGAGGCGGGCGCCGGGGTGCTCCGCGCACTGGCCGCGTTGTGGGGTGTCCAGGTGGCGGGTTGGCAGTGTGGCCGGACGAGCTCGGCGAGCAGTGCCTGACATCGCTGGGCGGGCGGGCGCGAGGGGCAGACGTGCTGGTGGCGCCGGAGCCGCCGGCGGGGCAGGCGCTGTGGTTGAGGGAGCACGCTCGGGTGCTGTGGTCCGGCGGGCACCTGATCGCGGCGGGTGATGTGCGGTTGGGGTTCGGTCGGGCGGTGCGTCGTCAGCTGGCGGCGGTCGGGCCGCTGCTGCCGGCGGTACTCGGGGAGGGTGCGCGTCGGCACGGGCCGCAGGTCGTGTGCTCGAGCGGACCGGCGGTGCTGGCGTGGGCGTCGGCGCAGCCAGACGTGCAGGTGCGGGACGGGTTAGTCGCGCCGGTGGCCGGGTCAGGCGGGTGGCTGCTGGCCTCGGACGTGCCGGTCCTGGCGCTCGTCCCGGACGCCGACGGGAAGCTGGCTCGGCGGGAGGTGCTGGCGGCGCTGGTCGATCATGGGATGATCGGGCCGTCGGCGGAGGTGTGGCGGTCGCACTGCCCGTGGCTGCGGTCAGCGGGTCGTCGCGGCCCCTACCGCCGTGCGCTGTGAAGGTGCCAGGACGGCGTGCCGCTGCGACGGTGCGGATGCTCGGCACGTGCCTCGGCGCCAGCTCGACCGGCAGCTGTCGACCGCGCGTCCGCGTGTCGCCATCCACATGGCTGTGGTGGCAGGCAGCAGCTGACGTGCTCACACCGCTCGGAGCTGTGGGCGGTGACCACGGCGTAGTGCTCGTCGAGCGCAGCGGCGGTCTCAGCGTGCGCCTGGGGGAACAGGTGGCTGCAGGTGTCCATCGTCTCGACGATCGAGGCGTGCCCGAGGCGCTCTTGGATGACCTTTGGGTGCAGGTTCTGGGCGATGAAGCTGCTGGCGTAGGTGTGCCGCAGGGCGTGCATGCCGAAGCCGGACGGCAGTCCGGCCCGTCGCAGCAGCGGCTTCCAGACGCTGTCGTTGACACTGCCCCGGCGCCAGCCACGACCCTGCGGCTTGGTGAACAGCAGTCCGTCCTGACCGGTGCCGCAGGTGTCCAGGTGCGCCTGCACGGCGTCGATGGTGAAGCGCGGGAGCGGCAGCATCCGTCGGCTGGCCTTGGTCTTGAGCAGCGGCGTCAGGTACGGCGCGCCCCGTCCGGCGGGGGTGAGCAGCTGCCGCTCCACCCGCAGCGAGGCCGCGTCGACGTCGAGGGCGTCGACGGTGGCGCCGAGCAGCTCGCCTTGCCGTAGACCGCTGCCGAGCGCCAGCAGCAGCATGGCCCGGTGCTGCGGATGCACCGCGTTGAGCAGGGCGCGGACCTGGGAGTCGTCGAAGACGGCGAGCTGCTTGGGCGGCAGCTCGGGCAGGGTGATGCGCACGCACGGGCTCTTGAACAGCCGACCGTCATCGACGGCGGAGCGCAGGATGGTGCGCAGCAGGTTGACGATGCCCCGGGTGGTGGCCGGCGCCAGCCCGCTGTCGGCCAGGCGGCGGACGAAGGCGAGCACCCGCGGCCGATCGATGCGGTCCAGCCGGGTGCTGCCGAACGCCGGCAGCAGGTGCCGGTGCAGGTTGCTGCGGTACTGCGGTACTGCGGTACTGCGGTACTGCGCCATCGTCGACGGTCGGATCTGCAGCCCGCCGAGCCACAGGTCGGCGTAGGCGGCGAAGGGCATGCGGCCCCGCTCGGCGGCGATGTAGCTGCCGTCGTTGACCGACGAGCGCAGCCGGGCGTGCTCGTCGAGCGCCTTCTTACGGGTGCCGAACCGGCGCCGGATCACCCGGTCGTCGACGACCGCTGTCATCTCGTAGCTCGTGCCCCGGCTGTGCTGAACCTTCTTGACCGCGCGACCGGTCCGTTGTCAGTCCGATGTCAGCAAGCGGATGTCGATCTTTCCAGCATCACGCGAACGCTGGGAGGCACCGATGGGGGGACTGAGCAAGCCCCTGACCTGCGGTTCGGACAAGTGATGCCGGTTTCGCATCAGGCCCGGCTTACAGGCCGACTCGTCCCACCTACTTGTCCACAGGTCGCCGCAGGTGCCCGACGCCCCTGCTGATCGTCTGTGAGCACGAACGGTCGTTGACCGGTGGCGACCGCCAACACCCTGTGGCCGGACTGTCACGGTCCAGAGACGGCTCAGGCGAATCTTCCCCGGCGTCCGCTGGACGCCTTGCCAGTCCCTCTGGTCGGCGAGCGACCCCGGGCAGCGGTGCCAAGGGTCGTGAACTGGGCGACGCCGCTCACCTGAGAGAGACCGTGCGCGCCACCCACAGTCGTTCGACGAGCCGGGTTCGGCACGCGCCTGGATCATCGCACGGTCGCACTCACGAGTTCGGGTCTACCGACCCTCCAGCTCGTGCTGCGGAGGGCGGCGAGGACGCGCAGCAGAGCTTCGCTGGCTGCGCACGCTCCTGCCGGGCAACGACGGCCCCAGGCAAGGCGTGGGCCGGCAGCACGACGCGAGCCGGACGAGTGCTTGCTGGCGAGCCTTCGCACGCAGCGCACGCTGCCGCTCGGCGGCGATGAGCAGGGTGGCTTGCTCGATCATCTCGGCCTCCTCGTGTGGTCGTGCGTGGTGCTGAAGGGTCAGCAGCAGGCGTTGGCGGTGGCCACGTCGCGGTCCCCGGCGGTGTCGTGGGCCTGCGCCGTGCCGCAGCAGACGCCGCTGTCGGGGGCCTGGCCGGCGTCGATGAGCGTCTTCGGGCTGCTGCCGAAGGTGTCGCTGTCGGCCAGGACGGTGTAGACCTCCCAGCGCTCGCCGCCGGGGCCGGTGACCCAGACCTTGTCCTGGGTGGCGAAGCAGCAGGTGGTGCCGATCTCCTCGTCGGTGAACAGCCCCTCGCCAGTGAGCCGGGCGATCTCGCCGTGCACGGTGGCGCTGTCAGCGACCTCGACGCCCAGGTGGTTGATGCTGCCGCCCTTGCCGGGGTTCTCGAGCAGCACGAGCTTGAGCGGAGGGTCCGCGACAGCGAAGTTGGCGTAGCCGGGCTTGCGCTTGGCCGGGCCGGTGCCCAGCAGCTTGGTGTAGAAGGTCACCGCCTGCTCGATGTCGTCGACGTTGAGGGCGAGCTGGATGCGGGACATGCGGACCTCCGTGGCGTAGCATCGACACCTGTCGATGGACAGCGTTCAGCCTACGGGTCCATCGACGGTTGTCAATGAGACATGGAGGAGGTCTTCGTGGTCGCTGCACTCGAGCTCGTGGACAACGCGTCAGAGGTCGCGTGCTGCGCGCCGATCCAGGCGGGCGTGCTCACCGAGGGTGACGCGGGGACCCTCGCGAAGGCCTTCGGCGCGCTCGGGGACCCCGTCCGGCTGCGCCTGCTGAACCTGCTGGCGACGAGCGCCGACGGCGCCGTGTGCGTGTGTGACCTCGTCGAGCCGGCGGGCAAGAGCCAACCGACGGTGAGCCACCACCTGAGGATCCTGCGTGAGGCGGGACTGGTGACGGTCGAGAAGCGGGGGACGAACAACTGGTACGCGGCGGTCCCCAGTGCGCTGGAGGCGCTTCGTTCGGCCCTTCGTTCCTGAGCACGTTCACGGAGGGTTCACCGTGGACGTTCGCCCGCACCGCGAGACCGCGGGCGACGTGCTGGCCGACAGCCTGACGAGGCTGGGACCGGCCAGATCAAGACCTGTACGCCGGTGCTGGGTCTACCGCTTCGCGCGCCAGCGCCTTCAAGACAGTGCTGCCAACAGCGCCGCGCGGCCACGCGGCGAGCCGGTCGTGCTGTTCCTCTGCACCCAGAGCGCCGGCCGGTCGCAGATGGCCGCAGCCCTGCTCGAGCACGCGGCGGAAGGTCGCGTCGTCGTCCGTTCGGCGGGGACCGAGCCCGCAGACCAGGTGCACGACGAGGTCGTCGACGCCCTGGGCGAAGTGAAGGACTTGCCCATGACCGCCATCGAGACCCGACTGCAGATGAGCAACACCAGCCGCCTGATCGTGACCCTTGGTCGTGAGGCGGTCGTCGAGTCGGCCGGGGGACCCCCGTCGTCGACTGGGACACCGACGAACCTGCGGAGCAGGCATCGAAGGGATCGAGCGCATGCGCTTGGTTCGTGATGACATCGCTGCGCGAGTCGACACGCTGACCGCGGAGCTCACTCGGCGCTGAGCGGGACGTGGACGGGCGACATGGCGACCTCGGCCCACGATGGCGCCCGGTGCAGGAGCGTCGGAGTGCCCACGCGGCGCAACATTTGACTTGACGGTCAATTAACAGGGTTGTTCACTACATCGGTGGACGACGCCCAGCTGGACGCGACCTTCGGCGCACTGGCCGACGCGACCCGCCGGGCCATCCTGCTGCGGCTCGCCCACGGTGAGGCCACCGTGAACGAGCTCGCCGCGCCGTTCAGCATCAGCCTGCCGGCCATCTCGAGGCACCTGAAGGTGCTCGAGCGCGCGGGTCTGATCTCGCGCGGCCGCGACGGTCAGTTCCGGCCGTGCCGGCTCGAGGTCGAGCGCCTCGACGGCGCGACCGACTGGATCGAGCAGAACCGGCAGATCTGGACCGACCGTCTCGACCAGCTCGCCGCGCACCTGCACGCCCTCCGACAACCCCCGACGACCGAAGGACCTCCGTCATGACCGACACCACGCCCGACCTCGCCGAGGTCGTCCTCACCCGCACCTACGACGCGCCCCGCGAGCTCGTCTTCGACTGCATGACCGACCCTGCGCACCTCACGCACTTCTGGGGACCGGTGGGCGTCCGCGCCCCGGTCGAGCTCATCACCGTCGACCTGCGGGTCGGCGGCGCCTTCGAGACCGTCATGGTCGACGACGCCAGCGGTGCGCAGTACCCGACGAAGGGCGTCTACACCGAGGTCGACCGGCCGTCGGTGCTGGCCTGGGAGGAGCCCGGCGGCATGGTGACCCGCTCCACGTTCACCGACCTGGGAGACGGTCGCACGGAGGTGCGGATCGTCCAGACGAACGTGCCGGCGATGTACCGCAGCCCCGAGGCGCAGGCGGGGATGGCCAGCTCCTTCGACCGCTTCGCCGCATACCTCAGCACGCAGCAGCAGGCCTGAGCAGCACGACGGGACGCAGGGCTAGCCGGGCAGGCGGGTCTCGAAGACCAGCAGCTCGGTGCCGGCGCGCTCCTCGCCGTCGTCGGGTGCGGCGAACATCCGCAGCACCGCGCCGGACGTCTCGAGGGCCACCGGGTTGCGCGTCACGGCGTGCCCGGCTGCCGAGAAGGACGCGAACGGGAGCTCGTGCAGGATGCGGCCGTCGCGCAGGTCCTTGAGCGCCAGGCCGCCGAGCTCGTACGGCGTGCCCTGCGGACTGGCCAGCCCGGTCACGCCGGAGCACAGCTGCTTGCCCGCTGCGACGTAGGCGCAGTCCTGGAAGTCCAGCAGGTGGCTGGGGTTGGGGAAGGCGTCGAGCTCGCGGCCCGTCGGCGTCCAGGTGTACTCGGTGCGCGAGCCCCAGCTGACGCCGTGCACCCGGTTCGTCCGCGGGTCTCGGACGACGCCGCCGACGTGGTCGTCGACCCGGAACGCCTCGGTGGCCTGCAGGCTCGTCGGGTCGACGCGGTAGACGATCGAGCGGCTGCCCGGGCGGTACTCGGCCACCGGCACCCACACGCTCGTGCCGTCGAAGTCGATGCCGCCGGGGTGGTAGACGTCGCCCTCGCCGAGGACGATGTCGCGCAGCAGGGTGCCGCGGCGGTCCAGGACCAGGACGTGGCCGACGCCCTTGCCGGGCGACCGGTCCATCCCGTCGACCGGGGTGGGGTAGCGCACCGTCGGCTCCAGGATCTCCACGGTCGACATGAAGATGCGGTCGCCGACGAGCGCGAAGCCCTGCGGGTGGTGCGTCGGGAAGCGCAGCGGCACCCGCTGCGCCAGCCGCCACGACGTCGACCGCGTCGTCGCGGCGAAGGCGGTCGCGAGCCGGCTGTCCCGGGCAGGGGCCGCCGCCGCTGCGCGGCCGGGTTCGGCCGCCGACGTCGGCGCGGACGAGAAGATCGACGCCGAGACACCGGCGAGGCACAGGCCGGCGGCGAGGCCGGTCACGAGCAGGGGACGGCGCATGAGGTGCTCCAGGCTGGGGGGCCTCACCGTCGTCGCCCTCGGGGGCACCAGCCCGTACGGCCGGTGGCCCCGGCCTGAACACATGCCGAAGACGCCGGCCGGGCCGGCCGTCCGCTCGCGCCGCGAGGACGGGCGGCCCGGCCCGGGGCCAGCAGTCGCCGCTCCTTCAGGTCGCACCGGCAGCGGTCGAGACCTCGAGGAGCGAACGGTGCAGACGACGCGGTCCGAGGAGGTGCAGCGGTGTACGGCCTGGTGAACACCGCGGTCGCCGAGCTGGCACGCACGGTCGGCGGCGAGCAGGCCTGGCAGGACATCTGCGCCCACGCGCAGGTGCCGCCGGTCGCCTTCGTCGGCATGACCGCCTACCCGGACGAGGTGACGTACCGCCTGGTCGACGGCGCCAGTGCCGTCCTCGGGCTGACGCCGGAGCAGGTCCTCACCGCCTTCGGCCGCCACTGGGTGCAGTACACCGCGCAGCAGGGCTGGGGCCCGCTGCTGCAGTCCGCCGGCGACTCGCTGCCGGAGGTGCTCGGCGGGCTGGATGCGCTGCACGCCCGCGTGCGGCTGCTCATGCCGGAGCTGCAGCCGCCGTCGTTCCGGTGCGTCGAGCTGACGCCCACCACGCTGCGCCTGGACTACTGGTCGGACCGGCCCGGTCTCGCGCCGATGGTCATCGGCCTCGTCGAGGGCCTGGCCGAGCTGCTCGGCGGCACGGCGACCGCGACGCACGTGCAGGCGGCCGTCGACGGCCACGACCACGACGCGTTCGCCGTGACGCACGCGCCGGCGCCGGCGCCGGCGTGAGCATCACCCCCCTGCAGGACGCCCAGCTGCAGGACGCCGTCCTGCCCGACGGCCTGCTGCACGTGCTGCTCGAGGGGCTCTGCCCGTTCCACCTGCTCGTCGACCGGGCGGGGCGCGCGACGCGGGTCGGGCCCTCGCTCGCCAAGGTCTGCCCGCAGGTCGCGCCCGGCGTCCTGGTCGCGCCGCTGCTGCGCCTCGTCACGCCGCGGGGCGCCTCGTGGGAGCGGGACGCCGCTGCCCTCCCGCGCGGCCTCGTCCTGATCGAGACCGACGGGGACTTCGTCCTGCGCGGGCAGGTGCTGCCCGCCGGCGACGGCCTGCTGTTCGTCGGGACGCCGTGGGTGACCAGCATGGCCGACCTCGCCCGCCTCGGCCTGCGGCTCGACGACTTCGCCGCCGCCGACCCCGTCACCGACTTCCTGCTGCTGCTCGGCGCGCAGGCGAGCGCCCTGGCTGACGCGCAGCTGCTGGCGACGCAGCTCCAGGAGGCCGGCGCCGCCCACGCCCACCGCGCCAGCCTCGACGGGCTCACCGGCCTGCCGAACCGCACCTCCTTCGCCAGCCGGCTGGACGAGGAGCTGGTCGCGGCGGACGCGTCCGGCGGCAGCGCCGCGGTCGTGCTGCTGGACCTCGACCGGTTCAAGGAGATCAACGACACCCTGGGGCACCACTGCGGTGACGCCCTGCTGCAGCAGATCGGGCCGCGCGTGCGGGGCGTCCTGCGCGCCGGCGAGCTGGTCGCGCGGCTCGGCGGCGACGAGTTCGCGCTGCTCGTCACCTCTCCCCGCCGGGGACCGGCGGCCCTCGCGGACCACCGCGCGGTCGCCGAGCGCGTCCTCGACGTCCTGCGCGAGCCGTTCGTCGTCGACGCCATGACGCTCGTCGTCGAGGCGAGCGCCGGGATCGCGATGGCTCCGGACCACGGAAGCACCGGCGAGCTGCTGCTGCAGCACGCCGACGTCGCGATGTACCTCGCCAAGGCCCAGCACCTCGACGTCGTCGCCTACTCACCGGACCTCGACGCGCACGAGCCCCGGCGGCTCACGCTGCTGTCGCAGCTGCGCAACGCCGTCGACGAGGGCGAGCTCGTCCTGCACTACCAGCCGCTGCTGCACCTGCCGACCGGACGGGTCCGCGGCGTCGAGGCGCTGGTGCGGTGGCAGCACCCGCAGGAGGGGCTGCTGCCTCCCTCGGAGTTCGTGCCGCTCGCCGAGAGCAGCGGCCTCGTGCACGCCCTGACCCGGAGCGTGCTGGCCACCGCGTGCACGCAGGCGAGCGCCTGGACGGCCGCGGGCCGGCCGCTCGTCGTGGCCGTCAACATCTCGGCCCGCTCGCTCATGGACGTCACGCTGCCGGACGCGGTCGCCGAGCAGCTGGCCGCCAGCGGCCTGCCGGCGCACCTGCTCAAGCTCGAGATCACCGAGAGCGCCGTCATCGCCGATCCCGAGCGCGCGCTGGTCGTGCTCGGCCGGCTGCGCGGGCTCGGCGTCGGCCTGTCGGTCGACGACTTCGGCACCGGCTACACCTCGCTGGCCCACCTGCGCGAGCTGCCGGTGCAGGAGCTCAAGATCGACCGGTCCTTCGTCACCGGCATGCTCGACGAGCCCAAGAACGCCGCCATCGTGCGGACGGGCATCGAGCTGGCGGCGCGGCTGGGCCTCACCTCGGTCGCGGAGGGCGTCGAGGACGCCAGCACGCTGGCCGCGCTGGCGGCGCTGGGCTGCACGACGGCGCAGGGCTACCACCTCACCCGGCCGCTGCCGGTCGAGCAGCTCGAGCGCTGGCTGGACGCCCGGGACGCCGACCGCCTCACGACGTAGCCGTCGGCGCAGGGCCCGCGCCGCTCGCACGGCGGGTCGGGCTGGGCGAGCGAGCCCCCGTGGCGGTCGTCGTCCACAGCGCCGCGGCAGGGCCTGGCCGCGCCCCCGCGCCGTTCCTACGGTGCCGGCATGACCTCGTCGCCGCTCGTGCTGTCCGTGTCCGCCGCCGTGCTCGTCGCCCTGTCGTCCGGCGTGGCGCCGCCGGCCCACGCCGCCCGCATCGGAGCGCAGGTCCTGCCACCGCAGGTGCTCGTGCACTTCGACCGGGCAGAGACGGCGAGGATCGCCCGGTCGTCGAGCACTGGCTTCATCCCGTTCGTCGGCACCCTGTGCCTGCTCATCCCAGGCGGGCGTCGGATGATCCCGATCCATGCAGCGTGCGCCGTGGGCAGCTCCACGGGCTACGAGCGCCTGCAGCCGATCTTCAAGGCTGCTCGCAAGCGCAACAGGTGTGTGCGAGTGTCCTACCCCGTGGCGTTCCCGATCCCGAACCCCGCGCCGTACTCGCGAGTGGAGGCATGTTGATGGGTGGGAGCACTCGTCGTCCGGGCGTGTCGACGCGCGCGGTTCCGGCTGATCAGCGGCGCGACGGACTGCGCCGGGCCTGGCGCTCGATCACCGGTCGAGCGGTGGCGCTCGCCCTGCTCGCACTGGCCTGCGCACTCCTGGTGAACCCCGACCTCCGCACGACCGGAGGTGTCGTCAGGGGGCTCGGCTGGGGAGCGCTGGGCGTGGCCGTCGTGTGTCTGGTGCTCGCCGTCACCGGGCGGTACGAGCGCGAGGTCTGACGCTCGGCGGACGGGGCCGGCCGACGGTCCGCTGAACGCCGTCGCGAACAGGACGGCCGGACGTCGGCACGACGAGCGCTAGCGCGCCTGGACCACGCCGCACGCCAGCCGGTTGCCGGCGTTGCCCGTCCGGCTGGTCAGGTCGGTGGCCGCCGGGCTGTTCGGCGTGTACTGCGTCGGACCGGCGCCGACCGGCACGTTCGCGAGGTTGTCCGGGTCCGCGTGCAGGATGACCGCCTTGCCGAGCACGTCCTCGAGCGCGAAGCGGTCGGTGGTCGACGTGGCGGTCGCCTGCCCGCGCGCTGTGACGAGCAGCGGCGGGAGGTCGCCGACGTGCGCGCCGTGCGCCTGGCCGGGCTCGGCGAGGTGGCCGTCGGCCGAGACGAACCAGGTCGACTCGGGCTGGCGCGGGTCGGCGAGGCAGCCGGTCCCGTTGGCCGGGTCGCTGTTGGCATGCACGTGGAAGCCGTGCCACCCGGCCCGGGGCGTCCGCCGCGGCATCCGCACGGTGACCTCGACCTCGGTGACGGTCCACGGGTCGCCGAGGAAGCGCACCGTCCCGACGCGCTGGCCGTCGGCCATCCGCAGCGGCGCCACGGCGCGCTCCGAGTGGTCGGCGCTCGCGGTCGACGGCACCGTCACGACGGCCAGGCCCGCCGTCAGCGCCAGCCCGCCGGTGAGCGCAAGCAGTCTCGTCGTGCCCATGGTCGTCCTCCGTCACCCAGCGTGGTGGTGCGCAGGCTGCTCCGGTCGCAGAGCCCCGTCAAGCCGGCCGCTTCAGCACCCGGTCGCGCCTGCCGATGACGCAGTCCATGAGCCCCTCGCGCGCCGCCGCCGGACCGGCGCGCGCCGTGAGTCGGGCACTGTCGGCCGCGAGCGGCGGGATCTCGGTCCGGCAGCGGCTGCTCGGCCTCGTGCTGGTCGCCGCGCTCGCCTTCGCCACGGTGGCCGCCGTGGCCTTCCTGTCGGGGCGCACCGTCGACCGCAGCGCCGCGCGGCAGCACCGGGCCGTCGTGCTGCAGGAGCAGTACCTCCGCCTGGAGACCGGCCTGGCCAAGCTGCGGGGACAGGTCTACGAGGCCACCGCGCCGCGCGCCGCCGGGGAGGGCGTCGAGGAGCCCCTCGCGGAGTACGCCGAGCAGCGGCAGCGCTTCGACGACGCCCTGGCCGACACCCTGCGGGGGGTCCCGGACGGGCCCCTGCTTGCCGCCGCCGCGCTGTCGGCGGCGGACGGGCGGGCCGTGCTCGCCACCGCCGACACGATCGTCGCGCTGGCGCAGGAGGACCCGTCGGCCGCCCGCGCCCGGATGGACGGCTTCGACGCCCAGACCGACGGGCTCGAGCAGCCGCTCGAGGCGCTCATCACGCAGCTGCGCGCGGCTCAGCGGGACGCGGTCGCCGACACGACCCTCGCCCAGCGGACCGCCACCCGCTCGGTGCTGCTGACCTCCGCCGTCGGCACGCTCCTGCTGTTCGGGCTGGCCCTGCTCGCGGCGAGCTCCATCCTGCGGGGCCTGCGCAGCGTCTCGCTGGCCGCGGGCCAGCTCGCGGACGGCGACTTCGACGCCCGCGTCTGCGCCGGCCGGCAGGACGAGATCGGCATGCTGGGACGGGCCTTCAACCGCACCGCCGACAGCCTGCAGGAGCTGCTGCACCGCCTGGAGGAGCAGCGCCGGCGCGACACCTTCGGCCGGCAGCTCAACGAGGCGCTCGAGATGGCCGACACCGAGGAGCAGACCTACCGGGCGCTGCAGCTGTCGCTCACCGTCGTCTCGCCCGACCACCCGGTCGAGCTGCTGGTGGCCGACTCCTCCCGCGCCCACCTCGAGGCTCGGGTCGCGCACCCGACCGCAGGGGCGCCGGGGTGCAGCGTCGAGTCGCCCTTCGGCTGCGTCGCCGTGCGCCGCGGCACCACCACGACGTTCGCCGACAGCCGCGAGCTGAACGCCTGCCCCAAGCTGCGCGACCGCGGCCCCGAGGCCCTGTCGGCGGTCTGCGTGCCGGTGACCTTCATGGGACGCGCGCTCGGCGTGCTCCACACCACGGCGCCCGTGGACGAGCCGGCCGGGGCCGAGGAGGTCTCGCGGCTCGGCACCGTCGCTGCTGCCGCCGGCGCGCGCATCGGGACCGTCCGCTCGTTCGAGCGCACCCAGCTGCAGGCCTCGACCGACGGCCTGACCGGGCTCATGAACCGGCGCACCTTCGAGAGCACCGCCCGCCCGCTCGTGCGGGCCGGTGGGCAGTTCAGCGTCGTCATGGCCGACGTCGACCACTTCAAGCAGGTCAACGACACCTTCGGCCACGAGGTCGGCGACCGGGCGCTCGCCCTGTTCGCCGAGACGTTCCGCAGCCACCTGCGCAGCGAGGACCTGCTCGCCCGCTACGGCGGCGAGGAGTTCGTGGCCCTGCTGCCGGACTGCTCGGGCGAGGAGGCGGCAGTGCTGCTCGACGCCTTCCGCGCGCGGCTGGCAGTGGCGACGAGCGCGTCGCCGCCGGTGCTCACGGCGAGCTTCGGCGTCGTCGACTCCCGCCAGTCGGACTCCCTCGCGGGCTTCGTCCGCCGCGCCGACGCGGCGCTGTACCGCGCCAAGGCAGCCGGCCGCGACCGCGTCGTGCTCGACGACACCAGTCCCGGCCAGGAGCCGGTCGGCGGGCACCAGCCGGTCAGCGCGCACCAGCCGGTCAGCGCGCTCGAGCGCTCGCTGCGCGAGGACGACCCGCTCGCCGACCTGCCGCGTCCCCGCTAGCCCGAAGCCCGGGCGCCCGGCGCCGCCCGCGACCTGCACCGCGGCCCGCCAGGTTTGAGTCCGCTGGCGCGTGCCACACCTGTCAGCGCGGTGACGTCTCGCGGTGCCCGGACGGGCCCGTCGTCCCCCTGACCTCGGCGTCGTCACACCCGGTCCGGCGGTGTCCCGCGGACGCGCTCGCGGCGCCCGGCCGGGCCGCGGGCCAGCGAGGAGTCCAGGTGACGTTCCCGACGGCGCAGCCGATGGGCGTCCGCCCCGAGCACCGGGCGGCGGTCGCCCGGTCCGAGCTGCTGGCCGGCCTGCGGGACGACGTCGTGGCCGACCTCGTGCGGTCGGTGCAGCTGGTGCGCCTGGGTCCCGGTGCGGCCCTGCCGGAGCCGCCCGGCCGCCGGTTGTGGTTCGTCGTGGGCGGGCGGCTCGCGGTCACGACCCCCGACGGCGAGCGGCTGCTGCAGGTCCTGGCGCCGGGGGACGCCGTCGGGGAGGCGCAGGTGTTCGGCGCCGACTGGCCCGTCAGCGTCGTGGCGACGGTCGAGGCGGTGGTGGCGGGGGTCGGGCGCGACGACGTGCTGGCCTGGGTCACCGCGCACCCGGCGGCGTGCCTGCACCTGCTGCGGCGGATGGCCGCGCGGCGCGCGAGCGAGAGCATCGCCGCGGCGCACCCCACGGCGGTCGAGTCGACCGTCCGCGTCGCCCGCGAGGTGCTGGTGCTCGCCGACAAGTACACGGTCGACGGGGTCGTGGCCCACGGGCTCACCCAGCAGCAGCTCGCGGACCTCGTCGGCCTGAGCCGCGAGCGCCTCAACAAGTGCCTGCACGGCTTCAGCCGGCGGCGGTGGCTCGAGCTGCGGCCCCGCGCCTTCACCCTGCTCGACCGCCCGGCGATCGAGCGCCGCGCCGGGCAGCCGTCCGACGCGGCCGAGACGGCTTGATCGAACTCGGACGGGCCAGCGGGTTTGGACTGCGTGACCCGGGTCACAGCCTGGAACGGCCCTTGACCGGGGCGCTTGACTGCGGACGCACGCCCGGCGTGCTGGTCCGCGCTCAGGACAGGCTCGGCGGTGCGGCGCAGTCCGGCCCGCCGGTGCGAGGGGTGGCGGTGCGATGGTCATCAGGGGGAGCTCGTGGCGCAGGTGGGTCGGAGCCCAGGCGGCGCCGGGTGCGCAGCACGGGCGGCAGCTGCCGCCACCGACGGACGAGGAGTCCTCGTGAACCGCTCCACCCGGTCCCGTCCGCGCCCGGCCGGGCCGCGCAGGCGCGCGCTCGGCGCCACCGTCGTCGTCGCAGGCGCTCTGCTGTCCGCCTGCGGGGGCGGTGACGGCGGCACCCCGACCCTCACCTGGTACATCAACCCCGACAGCGGCGGGCAGGCGGAGATCGCCAAGCGGTGCACCGACGCTGCGGAGGGCCGCTACCGCATCGAGGTCGCGCAGCTGCCGCGCGAGTCGTCGGAGCAGCGCCAGCAGCTCGTGCGGCGCCTCGCTGCCAACGACGCGTCCATCGATCTGATGAGCCTGGACCCGCCCTACATCCCCGAGCTCGCGGAGGCCGGCTTCCTCGCGCCAGTCCCCGAGGAGGTCGCCAGCCGGGTCAGCGACGACGTCGTCGAGGTGGCCCTGACCGGCAGCACCTGGAAGGACGAGCTGGTCGCGATCCCGTTCTGGGCCAACACCCAGCTGCTCTGGTACAAGAAGTCCGTCGCCGAGGCGGCCGGCCTCGACCTCAGCGAGCCGGTCACCTGGCAGCAGCTGATCGAGGCGGCCGAGGCGCAGGACACCGATCTCGCCGTGCAGGGCATCCGTGCCGAAGCGCTGACGGTCTGGGTGAACGCGCTCGTGGAGTCCGCCGGCGGCTCGGTCATCACCGACCCCACGGCCGATCCGGACCAGATCGAGCTCGGGCTCGCGGACGAGCCGGCGCAGCGGGCTGCCGAGGTCATGCGCAGCATCGCCGACGCCCAGCTCGCCGGCCCGGCCTTCTCCACCGCCGGCGAGGACGCGAACGTCAACGCCTTCGAGGACGGCAGCGCCGCCTTCATGGTCAACTGGCCGTTCGTCTGGCCGAGAGCGCAGAGCGCGGTCGACGCGGGGACGCTGGACGCGGGTGTGCCCGAGGACTACGGCTGGGCGCTCTACCCGGAGGTCGTCGAGGGTGAGGAGAGCCGGCCCCCGTACGGCGGCATCAGCCTGGGCATCGGCGCGTTCAGCGAGCACCCGGACTTCGCGTACGAGGCCGCTGAGTGCGCCATCAGCCCTGAGAACCAGTCCTACTACTTCATCACCAACGGCAACCCCGCGGCGCGGGCGTCGGTCTACGACGACCCCGCGGTGACGAAGGAGTTCCCGATGGCACCGCTGATCCGGCAGTCGCTGGACCAGGCCGCGACCCGCCCGCAGACGCCGTACTACAGCGAGGTCTCCAGCAGCATCCAGCGCATCTACCACCCGCCGTCGTCCGTCGAGCCCGACCGGACCGGCCAGCGCGCCGCGGACCTCATCAAGGCCGTCCTGCGCAAGGAGGAGCTGCTGTGAGCACGACGACCTTGCCACCCGGCACCAAGCAGGAGCCGGTCTCCGCGCCCCGCCGGGGACTGAGCGACCGGGCCCGGGCTGAGCGCAAGCTCGGCTGGCTGCTCGCCGGACCCGCCTTCTTCATCATGCTCCTGGTCACGGCGTACCCGATCCTGCAGGCGATCTACGACTCCTTGTTCGACTTCCGCCTCACCGACCCGGACAACCGGTCGTTCACCGGCCTGTCCAACTACTGGGTGATCCTCACCGACCGCATCTGGTGGACCTCCATCGGGGTCACGGTGCTCATCACCGTCGTGACGGTCGCCGTCGAGCTGGTCCTCGGGTTCGGGCTCGCGCTGGTGATGATGAAGGCGCTGGCGGCCATCCGTCCGGTCGTGCGCGCAGCCATCCTCATCCCGTACGCCGTCATCACCGTCGTCTCGGCCTTCGCCTGGCAGTTCGCCTTCGACCTCAGCACCGGCTTCGTCAACACCTGGTTCGGCTGGCTGCCCGGCATCGGCGCCGACACCGACTGGTTCGGCGGTCAGTGGTCGGCGCTGTTCGTCGTCTGCATCGCCGAGATCTGGAAGACCACGCCCTTCATCTCGCTGCTGCTGCTCGCAGGTCTCGCGCAGGTGCCGGACGTCCTGCAGGAAGCGGCTCAGGTGGACGGGGCCAGCTGGTGGCAGCGGATGGTGAAGGTGACGATCCCGAACATGAAGGCGGCCATCATGGTCGCCCTGCTGTTCCGAAGCCTCGACGCCTTCCGCGTCTTCGACAGCATCTTCGTGATGACCGGCGGGGCCAACAGCACCGAGTCGGTGTCGTTCCTCGCCTACCGCCAGACGATCGCGCGGCTCGAGATCGGGCTGGGGTCAGCCGTCTCGGTCCTGCTGTTCCTGTGCGTCGTGCTCATCAGCGCCCTGTTCATCAAGGGCTTCAAGGTCGACCTCTCGTCGACGCGCGGGGAGGGCTGATGTCCACGCGCGAGCGCAACGGCTGGCTGGTCGGCGGGCTGGCCATCGTCGTCTACGCCCTGTTCCCGGTGGCCTGGATCGTGTCCCTGTCGTTCAAGGCGCCGTCCGACATCGCGAACGGCCAGTTCCTGCCCAGCGACTTCTCGTGGGCGAACTACAGCACGATCCTCACCGGTTCCGCGAGCGACCTGTTCCTGCCGGCGCTGCGCAACTCGTTCGGCATCTGCCTCATCGCGACGGCCATCTCCTGCGTGCTGGCGATGTTCGCGGCCTACGCCATCGCCCGGCTCGACTTCCCGGGCAAGAAGCTGATCCTGTCGACCGCCCTGGGCGTCGCGATCTTCCCGGTCATCTCGATCGTGACGCCGCTGTTCAACCTGTGGCGGCAGATCGGCCTCTACGACACCTGGCCCGGCCTGATCATCCCCTACCTGTCCTTGACGCTGCCCATCTCGATCTGGACGCTGTCCGCCTTCTTCCGCGAGATCCCGTGGGAGATGGAGCAGGCAGCACAGGTCGACGGCGCGACGACCTGGCAGGCCTTCCGGAAGGTCATCGTGCCGCTCGCCGCCCCCGGTGTCTTCACGACGGCGATCATCGCGTTCTTCATCGCCTGGAACGACTTCGTCTACGGCATCGTGCTGACCTCCACCGAGGCGGCGCGGCCCGTCCCGGCGGCGCTGGGCCTGTTCTCGGGCGCCTCGCAGTTCGAGGACCCGAACGGACCGATCGCGGCTGCGGCCGTCATCGTCACCATCCCCGTCGTCGTGCTCGTCCTCGTCTTCCAGCGGCGGATCGTCGCCGGCCTCACGAACGGCGCCGTCAAGGGCTGATCGCTCACTCTCAGGAAGGACCTCCATGGCGTCCATCGACATGAAGAACATCGTCAAGAAGTACGGGGACGGCTTCCCGGCCGTGAACGACGTGAGCCTCGACATCGCGGACGGCGAGTTCATGATCCTCGTCGGCCCGTCCGGCTGCGGGAAGTCGACGCTGCTGCGGATGATCGTGGGACTGGAGGACATCACCAGCGGCGACATGATCATCGGTGGTACGCGGGTCAACGACAAGGCGCCGCGCGAGCGCAACCTGTCGATGGTGTTCCAGAACTACGCGCTCTACCCGCACCTGACGGTGTACGAGAACATCGCCTTCCCGCTCCGGCTGGCCAAGATGGACGACGGGGAGGTCCGGAAGCGGGTGACCTCGGCGGCCGACGTGCTCGAGCTGCACGAGCACCTCGAGCGCAAGCCGGCGAACCTGTCCGGCGGGCAGCGCCAGCGCGTCGCGATGGGTCGCGCCATCGTCCGCCAGGCCGAGGCGTTCCTGTTCGACGAGCCGCTGTCGAACCTCGACGCGAAGCTGCGCGGGCAGATGCGCACCGAGATCTCGCGCCTGCAGCGCAGGCTCGGCATCACCACCGTCTACGTCACGCACGACCAGACCGAGGCCATGACGCTCGGCGACCGGGTCGCGGTGCTCCGCAAGGGCCTGCTGCAGCAGGTCGCGTCGCCGCGCGAGCTCTACGAGCAGCCGATCAACCTGTTCGTGGCGGGGTTCATCGGCTCGCCGCCGATGAACTTCCTCCCGGCCACCGTCGACGGCGACCGGCTCCAGACGCCGTTCGGCCCGATCCAGCTGGACGAGCGCAAGGCTCAGGCCGTCGCCGGCAAGGAGCTCGTGCTCATGGGCGTGCGGCCCGAGTACTTCGAGGACGCGACGCTCGTCGAGGACAGCAAGCGCCACCTCGGGTCGACCTTCCGCGCACGCGTCGACGTGACCGAGTGGCTCGGCGACTCGCAGTACGCCTACATCCCGTTCGACGCGCCGGAGTCGGTCACCGCCCAGTTGCGCGACCTGTCGCGCGAGCTCGACAGCGACCAGCTGCGCACCCAGGCCATCGTCTCGATCGACGCGGCGAGCCGCATGCGCGAGGGCCGCGAGGCCGAGTTCTGGATCGACACCCGCAAGATGCACTGCTTCGACCCGGCGTCCGGCGAGAACCTCACCCGGGACGCCGAGGCCGGTGCGGCGCTCACCCGGCAGGTGGTGGAGGACCGGGAGGCTGACCTGGCCGAGAGCGCGGACGGCGACGGCAGCAGCACCCGGGCCGGCTCGCAGCAGGACGGCTCCGGGGCCAGCGGCAGCCGGCGCCTCTAGGCGACTGCGGACGGGTCCAGGCGGCCAGGCCCGCGCAGACGAGCGTGCCGGGCTGGGGTGGAGGACCACGTGGACACGACGACGGTGATCCGCCTGGTGACGATCCTGCTGGCCCCGACCGCCGCGGCTGGAGCGGCGGTGTGGCTGCCGCGGGCGGTGCGGGCGCTGGCGGGCGCGGCGCACAGC
>CAXTFU010000053.1:0-10781 GCA_964243385.1 uncultured bacterium
TCGTTGCCCGGGCCACCCGCACGCATCAGCTCAAGCACTACGGCTGGACCCCGCTACGTCGTGCGACCGGCACGACGTGGATCAGCCCCGCCGGGCAGACCATCCACGTCCCGAACTTCACGACGCCGGCTCCCGGCATCGACCGCGACCCCCGCCTCGGCGACGACGCAGCGCTGCCGGCACTGCCTGACCCCGACGAGCTCGCCGCCGTCGACCTCGCGCAGCTCACCGCCCCCACCGACGACGACCAGCCGCCGTGGGTCCCCACCGCCGAACGACTCCAGCCCACCGACTGGACCTGGCTCGAGCATGACCGCCAGACGCCGGCCTCGACCGACGGCACCTGACCTTCCCAGCGGTCAGGGCGACTGTGGTCGTCCTGAGCTCTCGTTCGGCAGGCGAGCCCCCGAAGCCGGCTCAGGTCCGAGATGGGATCAGGGCGGCGCGGTCAGTCGCCGTCGCCGTCGAGGGCACCGCCGCCACCGCCGAGGTGGGCCGGCGTCAGGCCGCCCCAGGTGGCGGCCTCGGAGGGCTGGCGCGGCTCCGGCTGCTCCTGCACCGGCTCGGCGGCGGCGACGTGGACGGCGTCGAGCTGCTGCAACGGGACGGCGAACCGGTTCTCGGTCATGTCCGCATCCTGCGCCGAGCAGGCGGTCGGCGCCAGCAGCCTGCGACGCACGTGCGTTCGAGATGCCGCAACCGCGCATCGCGGAGGACGCCCGCCGTCAGCAGCGCCGCCGGGCGGACCGGCGGGCGGTGCGGGCGGGCGTGACGATCGCCGCCGAGACCGCCCGACGGCGTCACCTCTTGAGGGACGTCGATCCGGAAGGATTCCGGGCCGGCCGCGGGCAGCCGGCGCCACCCGGCTGCGGCTGCGTCCGCCACTGGCACCGATCGGGACACCTGGGCGCGTCCCCGCAACGACCCCCCGCGATCGCCGCCGGTTCCTCGTCGCGGCCGGGCTGTCGCGGCGGTCGGCGCTGGCGTCGGGCGGTGCTGACGCGCGCCCCGCCCTCCCTGCCGAGGTCGCCGGGGCCGAGCGATCCCCGTTCAGGGCGGGCCGACGCACGCCGCGTCGGCGCCGACCGCAACGCCCCCTCGCCGTTACGACGCGACGCGGGCCGGCTCGTCCGCCGCCTCGAGGGCGGCGATGAGGTCCTGCGCGGCCTGGACGAGCAGCGTCCGGGCGGCGGTGTCGCGGGCGTCGCCGCGCACCTGGTTCGTGGCGCGGGCGATGAACTGCTCGAGGTAGCCGATCGTCCGGGTCTCGCTGCCGATCGCGGCCAGCGCGCGGGCCCGCTCGAGCCGGTCGCGCAGGCTCGCGGTCGTCCGGTCGCTGATGGTGCCGTCGGCGTCGAACGATGACAGCAGCTCGTCGAGGTCGGCGAAGCCGGCCGGTGCGCAGGCGGTGAGGTCGAGGTCCGCCGACGAGCCGCGGGCGACCGTCACCGACCGCGTCTGCACGACGGCGCCGGACGCGTCGGCGCAGGTGACCGTCCAGCGCTCGTCGAGCAGGGCGCTGGCGTACTGGCTCGGCCGCCGCGACGGCAGGACGTGCCACTCGAAGGTGCCGTCCGGCCCGACGCGCGTCGTCGTCTCCAGCTCGACGTCGGAGGTGATGACCCGCCCCTGCGCGAGCGGCGAGGAGTCGACCGTGACGTCCTTCCCGATGGTGAGCTCGATGCCCCGCGGCGCCCGGCCGGTGATGACCGAGTGCGTCGCCGGGTCGGCGGCGGCGTGCCAGGCGAGCAGCAGCGTCTCGCGCAGGCTGGAGCCGGGATAGCCGCCGGTGCCGAAGTACTGGTCGACGACGTACTGGTACGGCGGGTGGAAGCGCTCGAGCCCGGTGAAGCCCGGCGTGAGCTCGGGGGTGAAGCCGAACGTCCCGTTCGCGTACAGGCCCTCCTGCTCCGCGACCCCGCTGGCGTCGTAGTAGACCTGCGGCCAGGGCCCGGCGGTGAAGGCCAGCGCCTGACCGAGCCGCTGTGCCAGCGCGTCGTACTGGGCGACCTCGGCGGGCACGGGCTCGAGCGGCGAGGACGGCGCGCGCAGCAGCCGCGCGTCCGGCGTGTGGTTGTTCACCGCGATCACCACCTGGTGCGCGGACAGCAGCGCACGCGTGTTCCGGATCTCGGGCTCGCTGTACGGCGCCGCGCCGGAGTGGTTCTCGGCGCGCGGGTTCGTGGGGCTCGAGCCGGGACCGCCCCAGAACGCTCCGTAGTTGCGGTTGAGGTCCACGCCGAGGGCGGAGTTCGCCGGGTCGGTGCACTGCGCCTCGGTCGGGACGACGCCGGCCTGCACCCGGCAGTTCTTGCGCTTCATCTCCTGGACGCGGTCGCGGGAGACGTCGAACCCGTCGGGGTTCACCACCGGGACCACGATCAGGCGCGTCGACTCGAGCAGTGCGGTGATCTCCGGGTCGACCTCGTCCTTCGTCGCGACCTCGGTCGCGAACTCCAGCGTGAGCTCCATCGTCGGCCACTCCCGCGCGTGGTGGACGCCGGTCGTCAGGAACACCGGCTTGCCCGACTCGCGGTGGACGTCGTGCGACAGCTCCAGCCCGAGGACGGGCCGCCCGAGCAGCGACCGGTTCGGCAGCTCGAAGAGCTCGACGATGTCCGGGTGCTCCGCCGCGAGCTGCCGGATCTCGGCCTCCGCCTCCTCCAGCGTGCGGTACGACACGCGTCCGGTCGGCAGGGACGACGCGAGCGCCTCGTCCTGCGCCGCGCGTGCCTCCAGCCGGTCCTCGGCCGCACGGGCGACGTCGAGCGCGGCGACCTGGTCGGTGACGTCGACCTGCTCGGCGCTCAGGCCGGACCGACTGAGCGTCCGGGCGTCGGCCGCGTCGTGCAGCAGCACCTCAGAGGCCTCCGGGTCGAGCTCGAGGACGTCGAGACCGAGCCTCACCAGGCGGTCGAGCTCGGCCGGCGTGTCGGTGTCGACCTCGGCGAGGGAGACCGTCGACGCCTGGGTCGTCGACCCGGCGGAGTCGGCGCCCGCGACGGCCGGCAGGGCCAGGGCGGGGACGGCGAGGGCGAGCGCGGCGGCCGAGCGCACCGTCCAGGGCCGAGGGCCGGGACGAGAGGAACGGGGCACGGAGGCTCTTCTCGGCCGTCGGGAGCAGCGGCCGGGCGGCCTCCCACCGATCACGCTCGGTAGTGCGGCGGAGACTGCCACCCCGCCGATCGGCAGGTCAAGGAGGGTCGGCGCCGTGCGCTGCACCGGTGTTGCGCACGGCTTCCAGGCGCGAGACACGCACCACTGCAGCGGCTGTCAGCGAGAGCTCAGGCCGGGTAGGCGTGGATCTCGGTCGCCTTGACCGCCGCCCAGACCGGGGACCCGACGTGCAGGCCGAGGTCGGCGACGGCCGCGGTCGTGACGTCGGCGAGCACCGGCGGCTCGGCGGCGACCTGGACCCGGATGGTGTCGGCGTGCTGCTCGAGGCCCGCGACCGTGCCGGGCCAGGTGTTGCGCGCCGAGCCGTCCGGACGCTGCCGGTGCAGCGCGACGGCGGACGGTGCGAAGGCGAGCAGCACCGCGCCGGCACCCGAGCCGGTCGTCGCGAGGACGCCCCCGCCGTCGAGCTCGACCTGCGTGCCGCGGGCCCGTCCGCGGTAGAGGTTCAGCCCCACGAGCCGCGCGACGTACTCGGTGCGGGGAGCGCGGGCGACCGCACCGGGCGCCCCGGACTGCACCACGCGTCCGCCCTCCAGCACCACGAGGTCGTCGGCGAGGACCATCGCGTCGAGCGGGTCGTGGGTGACGAGCACCGTGCAGCCGGGGTAGTCGGACAGGTGCCGCCGCAGGTCGGAGCGGACCTGCATCCGGGTCCCGGCGTCGAGCGCGGCGAGCGGCTCGTCGAGCAGCAGCAGGCGGGGAGCGGGGGCGAGCGCCCGCGCGAGCGCCACCCGCTGCGCCTGCCCCCCGGACAGCGTGCCGGGACGCGCGTCGGCCCGGTCGTCCAGCCCCATCCGGTGCAGCCAGCCGCGGGCCGCCCGCCGCGCGTCGGCCCGGGACGCCCCACCTGCGCGCAGGCCGAAGGCGACGTTGTCGAGGGCGCTCAGGTGCGGGAAGAGCAGGTGGTCCTGGAAGACCATGCCGACCGCGCGCTGCGCGACCGGGACGAGCGTCCCGGCGACGGGGTCGTCCAGGACGCGGCCGGCCACGGCGATGCGCCCGCCGTCCAGCGGGGTGAGCCCCGCCAGCGCCCGCAGGGCGGTCGACTTCCCCGCGCCGTTCGGCCCGAGCAGCGCCAGCACCGTGCCCGCGGCGACGTCGAGACGGGCGTCCAGCCGGAAGCGGTCGCGCTCGACGACGAGGTGCGCCTGCAGGCCCGTCACGGCGCGCTGCCGGGCAGCCAGCGGTCGCGCAGGCTCGCCAGCACCAGCACCGACACGGCCAGCAGGACCAGCGACAGGACGACCGCGTCGGCCGGGTCGCGCTCGAGCGCGAGGTAGACCTCCAGCGGCATCGTGCGCGTCACCCCTGGGAAGCTGCCGGCGAAGGTGATCGTCGCGCCGAACTCCCCGAGCGCGCGGGCGAAGCAGAGCACCGCGCCGGCCGAGATGCCGGGCGCGACCAGCGGCAGGGTGACCCGCCGCAGCACCGTCCACCGCGAGGCGCCGAGCGTCGCCGCGGCATCCTCGAAGCGCCGGTCCGCGCCGCGCAGGGCGCCCTCGACGGCGATCACCAGGAACGGCAGCGCCACGAAGGCCTCGGCAACGACGACCGCCAGCGTCGTGAACGGCAGGCTGATGCCGAACCAGGCGTCCAGGTGACGACCGAGCAGCCCACGGCGGCCGAGCAGCAGCAGCAGCGCCACGCCGCCGACGACCGGCGGCAGCACGAGCGGCACCGTGACGAGGGCCCGCACCAGCCGCCGTCCGGGGAAGCTCGCCCGCGCCAGCACCCAGGCCAGCGGCACGCCGAGCGCCAGGCACACCGCGGTGGCGGAGGTGGCGCACACGAGCGACAGGCGCAGCGCCCCGCCGACGCCCGGACCGGTCAGCCGTTCGGGCAGCGTCGCCCACGGCGCCCGCACCAGCAGCGCGAGCAGCGGCAGGACGAGGAAGGCGAGCGCCAGCGCGGCGGGCAGCAGCAGCACCGGCGGCAGGCCGGTGCCGCGCCCGCGGGCGCTGCGACGACGGCCGGGTGAGCGCACGTCAGGGGCGGTCGAAGCCGGCGGCGTCGAGCACGCGACGCCCCTCGGCCGAGCGCACCTGGTCGACGAAGGCCCGCGCCGCGGCGGCGTTCGGGGCCTGGTCGAGCACGGCGATGGGGTAGTCGTTGATCGCGTCGGCGGCCTCGGGGAACGGGATGCCGGTCACCTCGTCACCCGCGGCGCGCACGTCGGTGCGGTACACCAGCGCCGCGTCGACCTCGCCGAGGCGGACCTTGGCGAGCGCCGCCTTGACGTCCTGCTCGAGGGTGTCCGGGGCCGGGCGCACGCCTGCGGCGGTGAGGACCTCGGTCGCCGCCGCGCCGCACGGGACCTCCGGGGCGCAGAGCGCGAGGTCGAGCTCCCCCCGGCCGAAGTCGGCCAGGCCCTCGACGCCGCCGGGGTTGCCCGGCGGCACGGCGATCTCGAGCCGGTTGCGCACGAACACGGTCGGGTCGGCGGCCCCGCCCGCGTCGACGACGGTCTGCATGGTCGCCGGGCTGGCGGCGGCGAAGACGTCGGCGGGCGCTCCGGACAGCACCTGCTGGGCCAGCGCCGAGCTGCCGCCGAAGCTCAGCACCACCTCCGCAGCCGGGTTCGCTTGCTCGAACTGCTCGCCGATCTGCTCGAACACGCCGGTCAGGGACGCGGCCGCCAGCACGACGACCGTGCCGGTCACCTCGGACGACGACGAGGACGGCGCCGCGGGTCCCGCGTCGTCGGCCGGGGCGTCGGAACCGCTGCTGCACGCCGCGGCGAGCAGCAGCGGGGCGAGGGCCAGCACGCCTGCCCGCCGCCTCATGTGCGCGTCCCGGTCGACGCGCGACGGGCCGCCGCCGCGTCGAGCTCGACGACGACGTTCGTCGCCTTGATGGAGGCGCGCACGACCGTCCCGACCTCGAGGACCAGCTCGTCCGCTGCCTCGCGGCTCAGCAGCGAGACGACCCGGAACGGCCCGGCCTGCAGCTCGACCTGCGCCATGACGGTGTCGCGGGTGACCTTCGTGACGATGCCGCGCAGGCTGTTGCGGGCCGACGCCCCGGCCGGACGGTCGGGTGCCTCGGCCAGCTCGAGGGCGAGCTCGGCCAGCTGGCGGCCCTCGACCGCCGACCGGCCGTTCGGGGCGCGCACCAGGTCGAGCCGGCCCTGGTCGGCCCACCGGCGGACGGTGTCGTCGCTGACGCCCAACAACGCGGCGGCGTCGGAGATGCTCAGCTGCGGCATGAGGGGCACCGTAGAGCCGCAGGTGCGGTGCTGTCCACCTGCGTGCGAGGCTCGCGCCCGACGAGCAGACCCGACGAGCAGGAGCACCCCGTGCCCGCAGGACCGACCGAGCAGCCCGACGGCGGGCCGGCGCCGTCCGACCTGGCGGCGTGGGCCACGGACGTCCTGCGGGAGGCCGGGGAGCGCACGCTGCACTGGTACGGCCGCGACCCGCGCGACGCGACGACCAAGGCCGACGGCACGCCGGTGACCGAGGCCGACCGCGACGCCGAGCGCTTCCTGCGGCGGCGGCTCGCCGAGCGGTTCCCGGACGACGGCGTGCTCGGCGAGGAGGAGGACGAGCACGTCGGCACGAGCGGCCGGCGCTGGATCCTCGACCCGATCGACGGGACGAAGTCGTTCATCCGCACCGTCCCGCTCTACGCCAACCTGCTCGCGCTCGAGGATTCCGGTCGCATCGTGTTCGGCGCGGTGAACCTGCCGGCGGCGGGCAGCCTGCTGTGGGCCGAGCGGGGCGCCGGCGCCTGGATCGACGGCCGGCGCGCGCACGTCAGCGACCGGACGTCGCTCGACGGCTCGTACGTGCTCGCCTCGTGGCTCGAGGACTGGCCGCTGCCGCTCGTCGACGAGCTGCAGACCGGCGGCGCGGCGGTGCGCACCTGGGGCGACGCCTTCGGCTACGTCATGGTGGCGACCGGACGCGCGGAGGCGATGGTCGACTTCGAGGCCGAGCCCTACGACCTCGCCCCCATGCCGGTGATCCTGGACGAGGCCGGTGGGCGCTTCACCGCCCTCGACGGCCTCGACGGGATCGACCGCGGCTCGGGCCTCGCGACCAACGGGCTGCTGCACGAGCCGCTGCGGGGGCTCGTCACGCGCGACCGGGCGGGGACGGCTCAGGCGGGCGGCACCCGCCACGACCACGACGAGAGCTGACCGGCCGGCACGAAGCCGAGCGCCTCGTTCACGGCCACCATCGGTGCGTTGGACTCGGCGTTGTACGTGCTGATGCGGCGCACGGCCGGCCAGTCGGACAGCACGGTGCGCAGGACGGCCGCCTTGACGAGCGCCCCGAGCCGGCGGCCCCGGTGCTCGCGCAGCACGAGCGTGCCGCTCTGCTTCGCCCGCTGCGGCTGGGCCAGCGGGACCACGAGGTCGGTGAACGCGACCAGGCGCCCGTCGCGCACCGCCCCGGCCGACAGCACCGTCCGTCCCCGCGCTGCCTGCGACGCCTCGTGCTCGCGCACGCGCTCGGCGTCCCAGTGCTCCTCCTCGACGGGCAGCTCGCCGTGCGGGGCGTCGGTGGTCATCCGCCGCTCGAGCAGCGCCCGGTCGTCGACGAGGTCGTCCGGCGTCCGGTCGCGCCACGAGACGAGCTCGTAGCCTCCGCTGGCCCGCCGGGCGTCCCGCTCGAGGGCGGTGAGGCGCTCCTCGTCCGGCGGCAGCACGAGGTCGCGGCGCGTCTCGACCAGGTCGCAGGCCCAGCCGGCGCGCTCGGCGAACAGCCGCCCGGGCGTGCCGGGTCCCGGCTCGTCGACCTCGGCGAGCAGCTCGCTGCGTCCGGCCTCCCGGGCCAGCCGGACGCCCTCGGCGAGCAGCGCCGTGCCGATCCCGCGCCGGCGTGCGTCCGGGTGCACCGCGACGTCGCACACCGCCATCGACGTGTTGTCGAGCTGCGGCAGGATGATCCGCAGCGCCCCGACCACCGCGCCGTCGACGAGCGCGGCCCGGTGCGTGCCACGCCGCGAGCCGCCGGGCTCCAGCAGCTGCCGCCCCAGCGCGGCGTGGTCGATCGCGGGGTGCGGCAGCTCGTCCGGACGACCGAGGCGCTCGCCGGCCGCCCACACCGCGCACCAGTCGGCGAAGCGGGCGTCGTCCGGGCCGATGTCGAGCAGCTGCGGTGCAGGGGTCACAGGGCGTTCCTACCGGCCGCGGCAACGAGGTTGCGGGCCCGCCGTGCCAGGGTGCGGGCATGACGGTCGAGCGCACGGTGGCCCTGCACTTCTCGAGCGCGTCGCGCGAGCTCGAGACGCACACGAACCTGTCGGCGGTCCGCGCCGACGGCCGGGTGCTGTGGGTGGCGGGCGACGAGACCGCGACGGTCGAGCGCCTCGTCGCGGACGGCGACGGCTTCGGCGACCAGCTGAGCGTCGCGCTGGCCGACCTCGTCGAGCTGCCCGGCAGCGACGACGAGGAGGCCGACGTCGAGGGGCTGGCCCGCGACGGCCACTTCCTGTGGGCGGTCGGCTCGCACAGCCTGCGCCGCAAGCGGGTGCGCTCGTCGCACGACGGCGACAAGGCCCTCGCGCGGCTCGCGACGGTCGAGGGACAGGCCAACCGGCAGGTCCTGCTGAGGCTGCCGGTCGACACCGCGGGCGGCCTGCCGCGGCTCGTCGCCGAGCTCGAGGTCGACGGCGAGCGCCACCGGGCGGCGTCGTTCGGCAGCAAGGGCAAGGACCTGCGCGACCTGCTCGAGGACGACGAGCACCTCGGGCCGTTCCTGCCGATCCCCGGCAAGGACAACGGGCTGGACGTCGAGGGCATCGCGGTGCGCGGCGACCGGGTCCTGCTCGGCCTGCGCGGCCCGGTGCTGCGCGGCTGGGCGGTCGTGCTCGAGCTGCGGCCGTACGTCGACGAGGACGACGGCGCGCGCCTGCGCCTGCGCGAGCTCGACGACGGCCGGCGCTACCGCAAGCACGTGCTGGACCTGGCCGGGCTCGGCGTCCGCGACCTGTGCCCGCAGGGCGACGACCTGCTCGTGCTCGCCGGCCCGACGATGGACCTCGACGGCCCGGTGCTCGTCTTCCGCTGGCACGGCGGCATGTCCGCCGCGGCTGGTGATGAGGACGGGACGGTCGTGCGCGGCGACGCGCTCACCGTCGAGGCCGAGCTCCCGTTCGGCGTCGGCTGCGACCACGCCGAGGGCATCGGCCTGCTCGGCGACCCGGCCGACGGCCGGCTGCTCGTCGTCTACGACAGCCCGGCGCCGGAGCGCCTGCCCGGCGGCGCGGTGCTCGCCGACGTCGTGCACGTCGGCGCCGGCTGACCGGGCTCAGCCGAAGCGGCTGACGTCGCCCGCGCCGACCCGCACGACCTCCGGGGCGCCCTCGGACCAGTCGACGACGGTGGTCGGCTCGGTCCCGCAGTCGCCGGAGTCGAGCACCGCGTCGACGACGTGGTCGAGCTCCTCCTTGATGCTCCAGCCGTCGGTCATCGGCTCGTCGTGCCCCGGCAGCAGCAGGGTGCTCGACACGAGCGGCGTCCCGAGCTCGCGCAGCAGCGCCCGGACGACCGGGTGGTCGGGGATGCGCACGCCGACCGTGCGGCCCTTCGCGTGGGCCAGCCGCCGCGGGACCTCCCTGGTCGCCTGCAGGATGAACGTGTACGGGCCCGGGGTGGCCGCCTTGATGCTGCGGAACGCCGCGTTGTCGAGGTGCACGAACTGGCCGAGCTGCGCGAAGTCGGCGCACACGAGGGTGAAGTGGTGCCGCTCGTCGAGGCCCCGGATGCGCCGCAGGCGGTCGGCGCCGGTCCGGCTGTCGAGCGAGAAGCCGAGCGCGTAGCAGGAGTCGGTCGGGTAGGCGATGAGCGCGTCGTCCCGGAGCAGCGCCACGGCCTGGGCGATGACGCGCGGCTGCGGGTCGCGCGGGTGGACGTCGAAGTACCGGGCCATGCGGCCGAGCGTACGAGTGCGCCGCGCCGCGACCGGCCGGGTGGCATCATGCGCAGCCCGTCCCGGCCGGTGCTCCAGGAGGCTCGAATGATCTTCATCACGGCGAAGTTCCGCGTGCGGCCCGAGCACGCCGACGCCTGGGCGGAGCTGTCCGCGCCCTTCACGGCGGCGACCCGCGCCGAGCCCGGCTGCCTGTGGTTCGACTGGTCGCGCTCGCTCGACGACCCGGCCGAGTACGTGCTCGTCGAGGCGTTCCGCGACGGCGAGGCCGGCGGGGCGCACGTGCAGTCGCAGCACTTCCGGGACGCGCAGGGCGAGCTGCCGCAGTACCTGCTCGAGACGCCGCGGATCGTGAACGCCGAGGTGCCGCAGGACGACTGGTCGCTGCTCGGGGAGATGCAGGTCGACGGCACCTGAGCTCCCGGCGGCGTACGGTCCACCTCCCGGCTGCCGGCACGGCGGCGCCCGGACCGCAGGACGGACAGGACACGCGCATGGACACGACCAGCACCGGCTCGACCAGCACCGACTCGACCAGCACCGATTCGACCAGCACCACGCCGCAGACGGCCGTCGCCGCGGGCGAGGGGTTCGCCAGCGCCACCGCGGGTCCGGGCGCGGTCTCCGACCCGGGCCCGGCGTCGACCGCCGGGCGCGACCGGCGGGCGCCGACCGTGCCGCAGCAGGCCGGCGGCGAGCGGCTGGCCTCCGGCGGGGGCGAGACGA
>CAXTFU010000053.1:10791-18814 GCA_964243385.1 uncultured bacterium
CCGGCCGCCCTGCGCAGCGCGCTGGAGCGGATCGTCCCTGCCGAGCGGGTGCTGACCCGTCCGGTCGACCTCGTCATGTACGCCTCGGACGCCAGCGTCTACCGGATGCTGCCGCAGGCGGTCGTGCTCGCCGACGGCGTCGAGGAGGTCCGGGCGCTGCTCGCGCACGCGCGCCGCAGCGGCGTCCCGATGACCTTCCGCGCGGCGGGCACGAGCCTGTCCGGCCAGGCGCAGAGCGACGGCGTGCTCGTCGAGGTCGCCCGCCACTGGCGCGGCGTGACCGTCGAGGACGACGGCCTGCGGGTGCGGGTCCTGCCCGGCACGATCGCGGGCCGGGTGAACCTCGCCCTGTCGCCGTACGGCCGCAAGCTCGGGCCCGACCCGGCGAGCATCTCGGCCTGCACGATGGGCGGCGTCATCGCCAACAACTCCAGCGGCATGTGCTGCGGCGTCGAGCAGAACACCTACCGGACGCTGTCGTCGCTGACCTTCGTCCTGCCGTCCGGCACGACGATCGACACCGCCGCGCCCGACGCCGCCGAGGCGTTCGAGCGGGCCGAGCCGGAGCTCGTCGCCGGGCTGCGCGCGCTGCGGGCGCAGGTGCACGACGACCCCGAGCTGCTCGAGCGCATCCGGGAGAAGTACACCCGCAAGAACACGACCGGCTACGCGCTCAACGCCTTCCTCGACTTCGCCGAGCCGCTCGAGGTCTTCACGCACCTGCTCGTCGGCTCCGAGGGGACGCTCGCGTTCGTCGCCGAGGCGGTGCTCGACACGGTGCCGGTGCTGCCGCACAAGACGACCGGGCTGCTGGTCTTCCCCAGCCTGCACACGGCCGGGGCGGCCATCGTCCCGCTGCGCGAGGCGGGCGCGACGGCCGTCGAGCTGCTCGACCGGCCCTCCCTGCGGGCGGTCGAGCGGCTGCCGGGCGTGCCGTCCTACCTGCCGGGCCTGCCCGAGGGCGCGGCGGCGCTGCTCGTCGACCTCGCGACGGCCGACCCGCAGGCGCTGCCCGCGCTGGAGCAGGCCGCGCAGGCGCTCGTCGAGACCTTCGAGCTCGTGGTGCCCGGCGAGCTCACCCGCGACGCGGCGCTCCAGACCGGCTACTGGGCGGTGCGCAGCGGGCTGTTCACCTCGGTCGGGGCGGCCCGCCCGACCGGCACCTCGGTGCTGCTCGAGGACGTCACCTTCCCGGTCGAGCGGCTCGCCGACGCGGTGACCGACCTGGCTGCGCTGTTCCTGCAGCACGAGTACCGCGAGGCGGTGGTGTTCGGCCACGCCAAGGACGGCAACCTGCACTTCCTGCTCACGCCGTCGCTCAACGAGCCGGCGGAGGTCGAGCGGTACGCCCGCTTCATGGACGACCTCGCCGAGCTCGTCGTGGACCGCTACGACGGGGCGCTCAAGGGCGAGCACGGGACCGGCCGCAACATCGCGCCGTTCGTCGAGCGCGAGTGGGGGGCCAACGCGCACGACGTGATGCGCCGGCTCAAGCGGCTGTGCGACCCCGACGGCATCCTCAACCCCGGCACGATCCTCAACGACAGCCCGACCGCGCACCTCGAGCACCTCAAGACCGTCCCGACCATCGAGGCGGAGGCGGACCGCTGCATCGAGTGCGGCTACTGCGAGCCGGTGTGCCCGAGCCGCGAGCTGACCACGACGCCGCGCCAGCGCATCGTGCTGCGGCGCGAGATGGTCCGTCAGCACGTGGCGGACCAGGCGCCGTCGCCGACGCTCGTGTCGCTGCAGGCGGACTACGCCTACATGGCGGTCGAGACCTGCGCGGCGGACGGGATGTGCGAGCGGGCCTGCCCGGTCGACATCAACACCGGCGCGATGATGAAGTCGTTCCGCGAGCTCGAGCACTCCGAGCGCGAGCAGCGCGTGGCGCGCGAGGTCGCCGAGCGGTACGCGGCCGTCGAGCTGGCGGCCCGGACGGCGGTGCGCACGGGCCGGCTCACGGCGCGGGTCACGGGCGACCGCCTGCTCATGGGCGTCACCGACCTGCTGCGGCGGGCGCTCGACGCCGACCTCGTCCCGCGGTGGGACGCCGCCATGCCGCCGGCCGCGCCGGCGCTGCCCCGCACCCGCGCGGACGGTGCGACGGCGGTCTACCTGCCCTCGTGCACGAACCGCATCTTCGGCCCGTCGGACGGCCCGTCGCTGCCGGAGGCGATGGTGGCGCTGGCCGAGCGGGCGGGGCAGCGGCTGCACCTGCCCGACGACGTCCCCGGCGTCTGCTGCGCCACCCCGTGGCAGAGCAAGGGGTACACGGGCGGCGCGCAGCTCATGGCGGTGCGCACCGTCGAGGCGCTGCTGCGCTGGACCGACGAGGGCCGGCTGCCGGTCGTGCTCGACGCCAGCTCGTGCACGCTCGGGGTGCGGGGGCTCGGCCCGCTGCTGCCGCCGGCGCTGCGCGAGCGCTACGAGCGGGTCGAGGTGCTGGACAGCCTGGACTACCTGTCCGACGTGCTGCTGCCGCACCTGTCGGTCGACCGCCGGCTCGGCTCGGTCGTCGTGCACGCCGTCTGCTCGGTGCACCACCTCGGCACCGTCCCGGCCCTCGAGGCGCTGGCGGGGGCGGTCGCCGACCGGGTCGTCAACCCGGTCGCGGCCGGCTGCTGCGGCTTCGCCGGCGACCGCGGGTGGCTGCACCCCGAGCTGCCCGCCGCGGCGGTGCGGCAGGAGGCGGCCGAGCTCGGCGACGAGCGGCACGACGCCTACGTCAGCAGCAACCGCACCTGCGAGATCGGCCTGTCCCGCGAGACCGGGCGCGATTACCGCTCGGTCGTGCACCTGCTCGAGGAGGCGACCCGGGGCAGCGCCGGCTGAGGCCGGCGCTGCCCCGCTCCGCTCGGACGACCGGTCAGACGGCTGCGGCGGCGGCCGGTGCGACCGGCCGCAGCCCGGTCTCGCCGGCGTCGACGACGAAGCTCTGCCGCGTCGTGACGGGCGCGTTCGGCTGGTCGACGAAGGGCAGCACCCGGAAGTCGGCGCGCAGCTCCTGCCGGCTGACCCGCGCCCGCACGTAGCCGCGCTGGGTGCTCGCGAAGCGGATGTGCGGGTTCTCGGCCAGCTGCGTGTCGGTCGCGGGGGTGCGGTCACTGCCGTTGCCGCCCGAGGTGACCGAGCTCGTCACGAGCTCGACCCCGACCGTGGGCGAGTCCGGGTCCTCGAAGTCGGCCTTGAGGTCGGCGGCGTAGTGCCGGTGCACGTCGCCGGTGAGCACGACCGGGGCCACGCCCCGTGCGATCGCGCCGCCCAGGATGCGGTCGCGCGAGGCGACGTAGCCGTCCCACGCGTCCATGCTGAAGCTGTCGACGACGCCGGCGGTGAAGTCGCGCTGGGAGAAGAACACCTGCTGGCCGAGCACGTCCCAGGCGGCGTTCGAGCGGCCGAGCCCGTCGAGCAGCCAGGCCTCCTGCTCGTCGCCGGTGATGCTGCGCGTCGGGTCGAGCCGGGCGTCGCAGCCGACGTCCGTGCCGTCGCCGCAGGCCTGGTCGGCGCGGTACTGGCGGGTGTCGAGCATGTGGAAGGTCGCGAGCCGTCCCCAGTGCAGGCGCCGGAACAGCTGCAGGTCGATGCCGGCGGGCAGGGCGCTGCGGCGCAGCGGCATGTTCTCGTAGTAGGCCTGGAAGGCCGCGGCGCGCCGGGCCAGGAAGTCCGGCTGGTCGTTCTCCGGCACCTCGTCGGCCCAGTTGTTGTCGACCTCGTGGTCGTCGAACACGACGACCCACGGCGCGACGGCGTGCGCCACCTGCAGGTCGGGGTCGGTCTTGTACTGGGCGTGCCGCCGGCGGTAGTCGCCCAGCGTCCGCACCTCGGGGCCGACCACGTTGCGGACGCCGCCGCTGGCGGGGTTGCCGTTCTCGTAGAAGTAGTCGCCGAGGTGCACGACGAGGTCCGGCTCGTCCTCGGCGAGCCGGCGGTAGGCGGTGAAGAAGCCGGCCTCGAACTGGGCGCAGGAGGCGACGGCGAGGGTCAGCGGCGGCCCGAAGGAGCGCGGTGCGGGGGCGGTGGTCGTGCGGGCGGCGGGGGAGACGTGGCCGCCGGTGCGGAAGCGGTACCAGTACTCGCGGCCCGGCTCGAGGCCCTCGACCTCGACGTGCGCGCTGTGGCCGAGCTCGGGGCCGACCTGCACCCGTCCGCTGCGCACGATGTTGCGGAACCGGGGCTCGGTGGCCAGCTGCCAGGTCACGGGGTAGGCGGCGGACGGCATGCCGCCCCGGCCGTCGTCGGCGAGCGGGTCGACGGCCAGGCGGGTCCAGAGCACCACGCCGGTGGCGGTCGGGTCGCCGCTGGCCACGCCGAGGGTGAAGGGGTCGGTGACGAGCCGGGGCGCGGCGGCGGCGGAGGCGGTGCGCGGCAGGGCGACGCCGGTGGCGAGCGCACCGCCGAGCAGCAGGCCGCCGGTCAGGAACGACCGGCGGCTGGGGACGGGCAGGGACGGGAGGGGGCTGGGCACGGCGGTCATCGGACCTCGAAGGGGCTGCAGGACGTGCGGACGTCGCGCAGCGTGGTCCACCGGCTACGGCGTGGCGATGACCACGAGGGGAACACCACCGGAACAGCGCGCCACAGGCCGCCCGGCCGCGCTGTCGTGGCGGTCCACCCGCCCCCCGGCACACCTCGTGATCCGAGTTGCGGCGCGGCCGCGCTCGTCCTGCGCGGGCGGTCCTCCCGGGACGATCACGATGCGTGCCGCGCTGCCCGCACAGCGCCGAGCGCCGCCCGACGTCAGCTGGTGGTGAGCAGTCCGAGCGTCGCGCCGTGCGGGTCGCGGACGATGGCGCACGAGCCGCCCGGGAAGCTCGTGCAGGGCAGGACGACGCTGCCGCCGAGCGCCTCGGCCTGCGCCGCGCCGACCGCAGGGTCGGTGACGGCGAAGTACGGCAGCCAGCCCGTCGTCCCCTGGGACGGGTCGGCGCAGCCGGCCACGGCGGTCCCGCCCAGCACGAACTCGACGTAGCTGTCGGACGTCTTGGCCTCCCAGCCGAGGACCGGGCCGTAGAAGCCGACCGCCTCGGCCGGCTCGGGCGCCGTCAGCTCGAACCAGGTCTGCGCGCCGGGCTCGTCGACGAGGTCGGCGCCGGTGTGCGTGCCGGGCTGCCACACGCCGAAGACCGCGCCGGCCGGGTCGACGAAGACGGCCATCCGACCGAGGTCCGCGACGGTCATCGGCGCGACCATCGTCGTGCCGCCGGACTGCTGCACGAGCGCGGCGGTCTGCTCGGCGTCGTGCGTGCACACGTAGCAGGTCCAGGTCGGCGGCTGCTCGGGCGACATCACCGGGACGAGCCCGGCGACCTTGCGGTCGTCGAGCAGGAAGGTGGTGTAGCCGCCCATGTCCTCCTGCGGCGGGGCGACCTGCCAGCCCAGCAGCGCGCCGTAGAAGGCGGCTGACGCGGCCGGGTCCGGCGTGGACAGGTCGGCCCAGATCGGCTCGCCCGGCCGGTAGGAGGTCTTCGTGGTCATGGCGTCCGTCCCGTGTGTCGAGTCCTGCGGCGCGGCCCGGTGCCGCGCACACCGGGGACGACCGCGCGGGGCGGCGGGACTCATCGGTGCGCGCGCCTGACGCGCCGGCGCGGGAGGCGCTGCGCGCTACCCGGGAGGCTCGTCGCCGCGGACGCGCTGCGCGGCGAGGGCCGAGACCTCGGGCGACGAGGGCTCGACCAGGGCGAGGGCCGCGACGTCGGGGGAGGTCGGCTCGCCGAGCCGCCGGTTGACCTCGACGAGGGCGCGGGCAGCGGCGATGTCGGCCCGCACGCGGGCGATCTCGCGCGCCGGGGCGTGCACGGGGGCGGCCGCCGCCCGGGTCCGCGCGGGTGGGCGCGGCGCGGGCGGCGCCGGTCGGAGGCCGAGCGCGCGGGCCAGCCGGCGGAGGGAGATCACGTGGCGATGGTCCCTGCTGCCTCAGGGCCTGTCGAGCACGCGCTGCAGCGCCGCCTGCAGCACCCGCAGGTCGGCCTCGGTCACGTGCCGGTCGCGGACGAGCACGGCCATCGCGTAGCTGCCGACCTCGCGCAGCTCGTCGTTGGTGACGTCGAAGCTGCGGTCGATGGCCCACTCCGCGCGGGCCCACCAGGCGCTGCGCCGGGCGGTCAGGGCGTTGAGCCGCAGGGTGCTGAGGCCGACGAGCGCGGCGAGCACCGCCGCGATGACGGTGGCCTCGGCTCCGGTCAGGTCCACGGCGCGACCGTAGCCGGACGGTCCGACGCCGACGGCCCCGGCTGCAGGAGCAGCCGGGGCCGTCGGTCAGGTGGGGGACTACGCCGCCGGCGGCATGAGGACGGTGTCGACGATGTAGACGGTGGCGTTGGCGGTCTGGACGCCGCCGCAGACGACCTTCGAGCTCTCGTTCACGGTGAAGTCCTCGCCGCTGCCGGTGGCCTCGACGGGCGAGCCCTCCAGGCTGGTGAACGGACCGCCCGTGCCGAGGTCGGCGGGCGCGACCGGCTCGCCGACGACGTGGTAGGTCAGGACCTGGGTGAGCATGGCCTTGTCGGCGAGCAGCGCCTCGAGGTCGGCGGCCGGGATCTTGGCGAACGCGTCGTTGCTCGGCGCGAACACGGTGATGTCCTGCGCCGTGTTGAGCGTGTCGACGAGGCCGGCCGCCTGGACGGCCGAGACGAGGGTCGACAGCACCGGGTTGGCGCTGGCGGCCGTGGCGACGGGCGCGGTGGCCATGCCGTCGAAGCTGCCGGCGCCGGTGGCCGGGACGCCCGCGCAGCCGGGGCCGAACGGCGCGTCCATGGCCGCCATGGCGTCCGGGCTCATCATGGGCGCCGCCGAGCTGGGCGCCGTGCTGGGGGTGTCGCTGTCGGCAGCGGCGGTGTCGGTGTCGCTCCCGCCGCAGGCGGCGAGGCTGAGGCCGAGCAGGCCGGTGACGAGGGCGAGCCGAACGGGACGGACCGGGGTCATGGGGGTGCCTTCCAGGCGAGTCGTGCGTGGGGGTGCTCAGGGCTGGGTGCGGTCCTGCGGTCCTGCGGTGCTGCGGTGCTGCGGTGCTGCGGTGCTGCGGTCCTGCGGTCCTGCGGTCCTGCGGTGGTGCGGTGGTGCGTCTGGGGGAGGAGCGCCGTCAGCGGACGGTGACGAGCAGCTCCTGGCGGCCGGTGGCGCCGTCGGGGGCGACCGGCCGGCGGGTGGCGGTCTGGACGCGTCCGTCGGCGTCGGTGGCCCGCACCGACAGGCGGTGGCTGCCGGGCGCGGCCTGCCACGGGAGGTACCACTGGCGCCAGGTGTCGAGGCCGTCCTCGCCGGCGAGCGTCGCCTCCTGCCAGGCGCCGCCGTCGATGCTCACCTCGACGCGGGCGATGCCGGTGCCCTGCGCCCACGCGACGCCGGCGATCGGGACGGTGCCCGCCGCGACCGCCGCCAGCGGCTTGGGGGTGTCGATGCGCGACGACAGCTTGATGGGCGCCTGCTCGGCGTAGCCGCGGGTGCTCCAGTACGCCTGGTCGTCGAAGGTGGTCACCTCGAGGTCGGTGACCCACTTGGTCGCCGAGACGTAGCCGTACAGGCCGGGCACGACCATCCGCACCGGGAAGCCGTGCTCGAGCGGCAGCGGCTCGCCGTTCATGGCGATCGCCAGCATCGCGTCGCGGCCGTCGGTCAGCGCCTCGGTCGGGGTGCTGCACGTCCAGCCGTCGACCGAGGTGCTGAGCACCTGGGTCGCGCCGGACCGGACGCCGGCCCGCTCCAGCAGCGGTGCGAGCAGCACGCCCGTCCAGCGGGCGTTGCCGACGTAGGGGCCGCCGACCTCGTTCGAGACGCAGGTGAGCGTGATGTCGCGCTCGACCAGCGGCATCGCCAGCAGGTCGGCGAAGCTGAGCGTCACCGGCCGGTCGACCATGCCGTGCAGCCGAAGCGACCACGTGTCGGCGTCGACCTTCGGCACGGTGAGCGCGGTGTCGACCCGGTAGAAGTCGGCGTTCGGGGTGAAGAAGGGGACGGCGCCGCGGGCCGCGACCTGCGGGTCGCCGACGGGCGGCGGCGCGGGGCTCTGCGGCCGGGGCAGCAC